>BEHK01000096.1 GCA_002898775.1 bacterium HR08
GGCCAGTCGCTCGTTCTCATCGGGATAGGGGATCTCGATCGTCACCAGGCGCGAATTCTGCCGGATGCGCGCGTTGACGTCGGCCAGGCTCTCGGCGATCAGGATGACGATATTGTCTGAATGGAGCAAGCGCGAGCTGGTGATCCAGCGCTGGAGGGTGACCAGCGTGTTGCGATCCTCGCCGCTCAAGTATCCGATCTCCCCGGCGGGGACGAGCGTCTCCAGGAAGGTGATGATGACGGCGACCTGATCCCCGTGAAAGAGGTAGCGTTCGATGAGCGGGAGGGCGCGACTCGGCTCGCGGGGGAGCGACCGCAGGGCCTCGCGACTGAGGAGCGGATCGGCCACGCGCGCGTGCGCGAGGAACTGGCGTTCGGCTTCCGGGGAACCGAAGGTGATCCCCTCGCTGCGGTTGTAGAAGACGACGTTTTTGTTGCCGAGCAGCTTTCGCTGCAGGAACGCGAGCAGCCCCACGTATTGGCCGTTGGCCGGGACGAGATCGTGGATGTTGTGATGCAGAAGGAAGTGGCTCGCTTCGCCCGCGTAGTACTTTCGCACCAGTTCGCCGGCCCACCGCGGGAGGCGCGTGATCTCGTCGAGCGAGAGGAAGGGTCTCGGGCGCGACATGGACCTATTGGCGTTCGGGCGTCAGCGGCGGCGCTTGCTCGCGCTCGAGCGCTTCCAGCGCGCTCATGATCGGCGCCGTCTCCTCCAGCACCGAGCGCGTCATCTCGATGCTCGAGAGCACCGATTCGAAATCGAGGGCGGCGATGCTCTCCACGGAGGACATCGTCATGACCTTGTCGTTGACCAGGCCGAAGAAGTTCTCGATCGTCTGCAGTTGCGCCTCGAGCAGCTTCACGGCGCGCTCGATGCCCTCATATTCGGCCAGCCGCCCCCGCAGGATATTCAGGTTGTTCTCGATCACTCGCCGGGTCTTCTCATCGGCGGAGTGAAGCGCGCGCTCCGCCTGCGCGATCTGATTCAGGATGGCCTGGCGATTGAACGCGCGCAGGTGCGTCTTGCAGCGGCGATAGAGATCGAGGAAATCCACGAATCGCTCCCACATGGCGTCGAGCGTGCGAATATCGGCGGGCACCTCTTTGGAGCGGGTGAAGCGCATGTAGTTGGCGTAGATCTGCTTCTTCAGCCAGCGGAGATATTCGACGGCTTCCCGCTCGCGCGGATCGAAGGATTTGATCAGTTCCTCGCGCGCGCGCGCGCGTTCCGCCGCCGCGCGCTGTCGCCAGCGACGCTCCGCAAGGCGTTGGTAGGCCGCCGTCGCCGGTACCGTCGCCAGATAGAGGGCCTCGGCCGCGGCGCCGCCCAGCAGAATGAGCGCATTCAGCGGCGGATCGGCGTAGAGGGCGGCCGCGAGCACGCCGACGATGGCCCAGAGGTTCACGGGTTCCTTGAGGGCTTCCCACACATAGGCCATGCGTGATGCCATAATCGAATCCTCACACAGCGCGGGGGCTGCCTTCGATGGCGGAGAGCCGTCGGCCCCCCGGGTGATTCCTCGCGTGACGGAGTCGGTGCTTCATCCTTCGCTCGCCTTCGTCGGTTCAGGACGCGCCGGCTCTTCTTCGGCCGGTCCGAGCGTCTTCTCCGGCAGGGCGGTCGTCTCTCCGGCTGGGAGCGTCGCCGCCGGCGTCTCCGGCAGCAGCCCCATCTGTCGCTTGTAGGCGAGCAGCATGTCCTGGACCTGCATCGAGAGGGCCTCCTTCTCGATCTCCGCGATCTGGCTCTCGACGCCCGTGGAGGCCAGCTCCATCTTCGCCTCGGCCGCCGCGACGCGGCGCGCGACTTTCTCCCGCATCTCCTCGAACGTCCCGGCCTCGTCGCCGAGTTGGAAGCTGGCCATCGTCTGCGCCAGTTGCTCCTGAATGCGGGCTCGACGGTGTTCGGCGATGAGTTGCATGGCTTCCTGCTGCCGCTTCTTCAACTGCAGGATGTAGTTGTCGCGGAAGCGAATCGCTTGCTCCGAGGCCCGGCGCGCCGCTTCCAATTGCTGGCGGGAGCGCTCCAGAGCGACCTGTTTCTCCTGCAAGGCGCTGATGAACGCCGTGGCCAGATCATCCCGGCCCTGCTTGATGGCCGCGCGAATCTTGGCGTCGAATTCGGTGATCTCTCGCTCCAGGGTGGCGACCTCTTTCTCCAGGAGTTTCTGCGTGGCCATGACCTGAGCGACATTCTCGTTCATCTGGGGGAGCTTGTCGCGCATGTCGCGAATGACCTGTTGCAGGATCAGCTCCGGGTCCTCCGCTCGCTCGATGAGCCCCCCGAAGATAGCTCGTAAGAGCCGCTTGAGTCGTTGCCACATCGTCCGCAGGCCTCCTCTCCGATGCCGAGGGGATATCGCACGCGAGCCCCTCGGTCACTTGTACGACGGATTCCGTGCCATAGTTTATCACAAGGCGAGGGCGGGGACTATGCGAGATTCGCGCGGGATTCCGACCGCGCGCGCATCCCCGCGGAGGGGGACGTTGACACTCTCTCCGAAGGGTGATACGCTCCGGGAGCACGCTGTCGGAGCGTGGGTATGGCGAATATGCCTGGTCGCACCGGTCACCGCATTCGCGTTCGGGAGGGCGCGCGAGTCCTCATCCTCCTGCTGGCCCTCATCTGGCCCGCGAGCGCTTCGGACCTCTCGGAGGTGAAGGCGCGCATTGAACGCGCGATCGCCGCCAGCGGCGCGGAGGCCGTCGCCGTGGCGTATGCCGATCTGGCGACCGGCGAGGAGTTGCTCCTGCGGGCGGACGAGCCGTTTCATGCGGCGAGTACGATGAAGGTGGCGGTGATGCTGGAGGTCTTCCGGCAGGCGCAGGAGGGGCGGCTCTCCCTGGAGGATCGCCTCGTGGTGGCGAATGACTTTCGGAGCCTCGCCGATGGGAGCTCGTTCTCCCTCGCACCGGAGAGTGATTCCGATCCCGCGCTCTACGAGAGGATCGGGCAAGCGGTGACGATCCGCGAGCTGGTGCGCGCCATGATCACGCGCAGCAGTAACCTGGCGACGAATCTCCTTATCGAGCGCGTCACGGCCGCGCGCGTGCAGCAGTTGATGCGGGAGATGGGCATCGAGGGCATGCGCGTCCTCCGAGGCGTGGAGGATCGCCGAGCGTTCGAGCGCGGACTCAACAACACGACGACGGCGCGCGCGTTGCTGCTGCTGTTTCGACGGCTCGCCGAAGGACGCGCCATCTCGCCGGAGAGCAGCGCGGAGATGATCCGCATCCTGCTCGATCAGGAGTTCAACGACGGCATTCCCGCCGGTCTTCCCGCGGGCGTGCGCGTGGCGCACAAGACGGGAACGATCGCCCGAATCGCGCACGATGCAGGGGTCGTCTATCCCCCCATTGGGCCGCCTTATGTGCTTGTCGTTCTCACGCGCGGGATCGCTGATGAGCGCGACGCGCATCGGCTCATCGCCGAGATCTCGCGGCTCCTCTACGAGCATACGATGCGACGGCGTTCCGAGCCAAAGTCCGCGAACCGGTGAAGAGACGAACGCCTCGGTCTTCGCGCTCGTCGTCCGCCATCAGCTGCTCCACTCGGCGCCGATGTCGCGCCGATAGTGCATGCGTTCGAAGGCGATGAGCGAAGCGGCTGCGTAGGCGCGCTCGCGTGCCTCCACCACCGTGCGACCGCGCGCGACGACGTTGAGGACGCGACCCCCGGCGGTGTGAAACGATCCATCGGGCGCGCGCGTCGTCCCGGCATGGAAGATCAGCACCCCTTCCCGCCGTCGCGCTTCTTCGAGGCCCTGAATCGGGTAGCCCGTGTGATAGCTTCCCGGATAGCCGCCCGAGGCGAGGACCACACACACGGTGGCGTCTGCGCTCCACCGCGGCCGGACGCGCGAGAGCGAGCCGGTCACGAGAGCGTCGCCGATCTCCAGCAGATCGCTCTCCAATCTGGGGAGGATCGCTTGCGCTTCGGGATCCCCCAGGCGCACGTTGTATTCGAGCACGCGGGGTCCCTCTCGCGTGAGCATGAGGCCCACGTAGAGGATGCCCCTATATGGGAACCCTTCGCGCGCGGCCGCTCGAATGGTCGGCTCGACGATCTCTCGCAGGATGCGCTCGCGCGCCGCCGCATCGAGCAGGTGCGGGGCGGAGATGGCCCCCATACCGCCCGTGTTCGGGCCGTGATCGCCATCATGCGCGCGCTTGTAATCCTGCGCCGGGGGCAGGGGGAGCACGAACTCCCCATCCGTGAAGACGAAGAAGCTGCATTCGCGTCCGGTCAAGTGCTCCTCCAGGACGACGCGCTCGCCCGCCGGGCCGAGCACCTTCTGGACCATGAAGCGCTCGATGGTCTCCTCGGCTTCTCTCGACGTGTGCGCCAGGCTCACGCCTTTTCCGGCCGCCAACCCATCGGCTTTGATCACCAGAGGAAAGCCGAAGCGCCCGGAGGCGATCAGGCGTCGAGCCTCTGCGGCGGACGCGCAGATCGCGAAGCGCGCCGTCGGGATGCCGTGTCGCGCCATGAACTCTTTCGCGAAGGCTTTGCTCCCCTCCAATCGCGCGGCGCGCGCATCGGGGCCGACGATCTTGAGCCCGCGCCGGGCGAATTCATCGGCGACGCCGTTGACCAGGGGCAGCTCTGGACCGACGAAGGTGAGGGCGGCACCTTCGGCTTCGGCCACATCGGCCAGCTCACGCGGATTCCCCACATCGGCGCGCACGCAGCGAGCCTGCTCGGCGATGCCCCCATTGCCCGGCGCTCCGATGACCGCCGTGACGCCGGAGCTGCGCGCCAGCGCCCACACCAACGCATGCTCGCGTCCCCCTGAGCCAATGACGAGAACTCTCATTCGCTTCCATCTCCTCCGCGGGCAACCTCAACTGCTCTTTCACGCACCCGATAGTGGCATGGGGCGCGCGGGGAAGTCAAGAAGGCTCCAGGTGCTTGTCGCCTCCTGTGGGAGTTGGTAGGATTATGGCGGCGGAGGAACCCATGACGAGTCTACGACGGGAGATCGGTGCTCGCTTTCACAAGCTCCGACGATCGCGCGAGGTGCTCTCCCGCATCCTCTTGCTCATCGTCGTGAGTGGATTCATTGGGGTGAACATCCCGCTTCATCCTCCTCGTGGGGAAGCGGCCTTTGGCGGACAAGCCGGGCGACGTCCTCCTCGACGTGAGCGGCCGCAAACGCCGCCCGTGGAGGAGAAGCCCTCGGGGAAAGCCGAGGAGCAGAAATCCTCCGGCGCGACGTCGAAGTCGGAACAGGAATCGAAGCCGCCACGCCCGCGAGAGCAAGAGGTGCGGGTTGAAGGTGAGCCGATTCGCCTCCAAGCTGATCTGGTCACCGTTCCGGTCGTCGTCTTCGATAAGAAAACGGGGCGGGTGTACACCGGGCTGAAGAAGCAAAACTTCACCGTCCTGGAGGATGGCGTGAAACAGGAGATCGTCACGTTCAATGGGGAGGAATCGCCGATCACCCTCGTGCTGCTGCTGGAGTACAGCCGACAGATCGAGTGGTTCCGCGAGGAGGTGATCAATCCGGCAGGGCTCTTCGTGACGCGCTTCGTGAAGCCGGGGGATTACATCGCCATCGTCGCTTTCGACATCCGGCCCGCCGTCCTGACGGATTTCACCGATAGCCCGGCGCGCTTGCGCGAGGCCATCTACTTGCTCATTCGGAACTATCCGGCCTTCAGCGAGAGCAATCTCTTCGATGCCTTGAGCTTCGTCCTTCGCGGGGGGGAGCTGGACGGTGTCGAATATACGGGCTTACAGCAGATCGAAGGGCGCACGGCCATTCTGCTCGTGGCCATCGGGATTGATACGTTCAGCAAGATCAACTACGATGAAGCGCGCCGGATCGTGGAGAACGCGGGCGTCCCCATCTACGCCATCGGCATCGGCGAATTGGCCTACATTCTGCTCGAGCATCGGTTGCCGCCGGAATCGCGCCTGACGTTCCTGCAGGCGCAGAACACGTTGAAGACCTTCGCCGAAGTGACCGGCGGGCGCTTCTACAGTGTGCGCTTCCAGGGCGCCTTGCCCTCGGTGCTCGAATCCATCTCCGTGATGCTGCGCACGCAATATACGCTCGGCTATACGCCGACGAATCCGCGTCGCGAGGGGAAGCGGCGTCGCATTCAGGTTCTGGTGGATGTGGACGGCGACGGCAAGCCCGATAACGATCGCCTGGAGGTCCAACATCGCCGCAGCTATATCGAGCCGAAGGGGGAGAAGAAGTAGCGCCCATTCGGCCTTCTGAGAAGCCCAACTCGTCCTCGCGTGGGGAGAGAGCGGATATCCCGTCTCGGCTGGCGGTTGAGCGCGGTGACCGCCAAAACAGCTTGGGCGAGCGCGCGAATCTCCGGACTCGTCCGGCTCGACGCCACGGCGGTCAGGCGCGAAGGATCCGGCTCCTGTTCAGAACGCGATCTTCAGGCTACTCGTCACAGTGTGCGCGCGGTAATCCTCCAGGGCGAACCCCTTCTGATTGTATCCGTACCAGTGCCAGCCGACGCTCCAGGTGAAGCGCTTCGGGAAAGTGTAGGCGATCATCCCGCGCGGCCGGTGGACATTGAGGGGCAATGTCCCTTGGGCGTTCACGAGGGAGTAGCCGAGGGCGAGGCGCAGATTCCGCAGGGGGGCGATCGTGAGATCGCCATCCACGAAATTCTCGTCGCTCACATAGCGTGAGGTCTCGACCGTGCGGAGGCGCGGGTGAAGGAAGAGGATCGTGGACGTGATATCCGTGCGCGTGTAGTTGAGCGAGAGGGCGATGTGTTCGCCGGGAGTCCAGAGCGTCGTGAGCGTCAGGCCGCGATTGCGACGAACGTTGCCCACCAGTGGATTCGGATTGCGGGCGTCGGTCACCAGAAGCTGAAGGCCGAGAGTGAGCGCGGGCGTCGGGCGATAGTGCGCGCGCGCGCGAAGGCGCGTGAAGCGGGAGGGGGTCACGCGGGTGAAGACCCGATCGCTCGAGCCACGCTCGAATTCGGAGAAGAGGCGGAAGGCGGGACTCAGGCGGAGGCTGAGCCCGCCCAGGATGGCGTGCGCGTTCAGCTCCGATGCCTCGCGGTCGGTCATCTCCGGACGCCACAGGGTGACGCGCCGATGCGTGAAGCGATGGCCGGCGCGGAGGGTGAGGCGGGGGGTGAGTTCCACCGTGCCTTCGAGACGGTTGAAGAACGAGTCCACCGAGGTGCGCGCATCCAGCGATTCCACGACCAGACGCGCGGGTGGGGGTGGGAGCGCCCCGCGCAAATCCGCACCCAGTTGCTGTTCGGTGCGCGTGCGCACCTCCCCGGCGATCGTGAAGTGGTGAAACTGGGCCGTGTTGGTGATGGTGAGTCGGCGGTGTGGGCGGTAATTCACGCTCGCATCGGCGAGGGCTGTGGGGCGCGACGCATGAGCCAGGCTGGTGGACGTCTGCGCCGTGACGTATCGGAGGACGGAGAGATCGAAGAGGTTGCCGATCGCGCGCTCCTGACGCGTGACGTCCACGCTGCTGTCGCTGTACGCGAAACGTCCGCTCAGCATCAGCGTGCGGTGCACATGCCCTTGTAGTCCCATGCGCGTCGTCGGCACCAGACCACGAATCCCGCTGTCGCGGGCGAACGTCTGCAGCAGAATCTGCTGCGGATTGGCCGAGGTCGGATTCGCCGGATTCCGGCTGTTGCCGAGGTTGATCGTGCCCTCGGGCTGACTCGTGTGGATGTCGTTTTTGAAGGCGCGGAAGCCTTGCTCCACCAGGACGTGCCAGCGTCCGAGCTGGACGTCCACGCCAATGCGATACTCGTTCGTCGTCGTGCGCGGAGGATCCAGCAGCACGAATTCGTCCAGGCCGATCGGGAACGTCGTGAACGCGCGCCCGAACTGCGCGTTGCGCTCGTATCCCAGGTGAATGCGGAACTTGGCATCGGGGAAGAGCGTCAGACGGTATTCCGATCGGCGACGCGCCGCGTCCCTGCTGTGCTGACCGAGCCGCTCCCCGCCGCTGAGGAGCGGGTTGGCGAAGGTCGGGAGGAAGTTATAGTACACGATCCGGCTGTAGCCGAAGTCGAAGCGATAGAGGCCGCGCTTCTCCACGCGCAGGCTCATCGTGTTGTGCGGATCGCCACCCCAGCTCGCCATGCGGTAGGTGAGCACATCGAAGAGCGGACCTGTGTTCTCCGGATACCGCGAGATGACGGAGAGACCGAACAAGCGCAGCCCCTCATCGAGATTGACGTGGCTGCGGTAGAGATCGCGATTCCCGCCCAGGAAGAGCTGTCGCCATCCGAATTCCACCTCGCTGTGCGCCGTCATGCGTCCCCAGCGAAGACCTTCTTGCGCGGGAGCGGCGGTGCTGTCTTGAGCGCGCAGGCCGGGAGCGACTGGCCCGATGAACAAAAGGAGGACGACCATCGGCCTCGCCCACGCACACAGGTCGGGGGCGACGTGGAAGCCGCGGGTGCGGATGAATGCGCGCATACCCCCTCCTATTGGAAGAAGAAGCGGTTGACGTTCGAGCCGTGGATCTGCACATGACAGATCGTGCAATTTTGAAAGCGCGGTTGACGAATATCGTGGAAGGCGGGCGGCTCCGTGCCGAGAATCCCCGGTGTGAGCGTGTGGCATTCCAAGCAGAGCTGGTGCACCTGTGGGCGCGTGAGGAGTCGCGGATTATTCGAGCCGTGCGGGACATGGCAGCTCGTGCAGCCTTCGAGTTTCACCGGCACGTGCTCGAAGACGAAGGGGCCTTGCTTGTCCGTGTGGCACTTCACGCAGATGGCGTCGGTCCCGCCGAGGACCTCGCGCGTTTGCGCCACGTTGAACCCTCCGTGCGCGTTGTGGCACGTCGTGCAATTCATCCCCCCTTCGGGGACGCGATGCCGGAACGGTTTGATGAAGTCCTGGCGAATCTCACCGTGGCACTGATAACAGAGCTCAGGCGCGCGCTTCACCAGCAGGTCTTCGATCACGACCTGCGAGTGCGAGGAATGACAATCGGCGCACGCGACCTGATTCAGGCCGTGGGCGGATTGGCGGAAATTGTGGCGTTCTGTCTGTTGCTCGTGGCAGGCGAGGCATCGCGCGTTTTGCTCTGAGACCGAGCGCCCCCGAAAGGGGAAGATCTTCGTCGCGTCTCCCCCGCTCTCGACGTGTTCTCGACCTGGTCCGTGACAGGCCTCGCATCCTTTCTCCGCCTCTTTGTACTTCGGACTG
>BEHK01000097.1 GCA_002898775.1 bacterium HR08
ATAAGTGGCTCTTCACGCCGATTGATCTGAGCGCGTTCTACTGTCGGCGCATGGACGTGCTGCGGCGCGCCTTCAGCCTCGTGCCCGAATACTTGCGCGCGGAAGAGGAGGGGGTGCGGAATCTCATGGACTACGGGCCGCAACTGGGGCGGCGCTTTCGCGCGTTGAAGTTGTGGATGGTCATCCGCTACTTCGGGCGGGAAGGCCTGGCCGCGCGCATTCGAGAGCATGTGCGCCTGGCGCAGCAGTTCGCCGCGTGGGTGGATGCCGATCCCGATTTCGAGCGGATGGCGCCGACGCCGCTCAGTACGGTGTGCTTCCGCGCGCGTCCGCGGTCGCTCGCAGCGTCGGACGCGGATCTGGATCGCTTCAACGAGGCGCTGCTGGAAGCCGTCAACGCCACGGGCGAATGCTTCCTCTCGCACACGCGGGTGCGAGGGCGATTCACCTTGCGTCTGGCGATCGGGAATCTGCGCACGAGCGAGCGACATGTGCGCCGCGCCTGGGACGTGGTGCGCGCTCACGCGGCGCGCTTGCAAGCCGGATGGGGCTCGGCGTGATCGGAGGAGGGGAGAGATGATGTCACTGGATCATCTTCGACAGCTCGCGGTAAAGACGGAGACGCGCATTGTTCAGCTCGTCGTGGATGGGCTGGGCGGATTGCCGAATGAGACGGGCCGATCGGAGCTGGAGGCGGCGCGCACGCCGAATCTGGATGAGCTGGCGCGGCGGGCCCTCTGCGGTCTGGCCGATCCCGTCGCGCCGGGGATCACGCCCGGGAGCGGACCGGGCCATCTGGCCATCTTCGGCTACGATCCGCTTCGGTGGGAGATCGGGCGCGGCGTGCTCGAAGCGCTGGGCATCGGACTGGAGCTGCAGCCGGGCGATGTGGCCGCGCGCGGCAATTTCGTCACGCTTGACAACACGGGCGCGATTGTGGATCGGCGCGCCGGGCGCATCTCCACGGAGCATGGCGTCCGATTGTGCGCCCGATTGCAGGCGGAGATCCGCGAGATCGAAGGCGTGGAGGTCCTCATTCGTCCGGTCAAGGAGCATCGCTTCGCGCTCATTCTGAGAGGGGAGGGATTGGGCGAGGCGGTGGAGGATACAGACCCGCAGCGCGTCGGCCTGAGACCCAAGCCCGTTCAGGCGCGCGATCGCGCGTCCGAGCGCACGGCGCGCGTCGTGCGGCGCTTCCTGGAGCAGGCCTTCGAGATTCTGGCCGACCAGCATCCGGCCAATGGCGTGACGTTGCGGGGCTTCTCGCGTCGGCCGGACATCCCCTCGATGGTTGAAGCCTTCCGCCTCACGCCGGCGGCGATCGCCACGTATCCGATGTATCGCGGCCTGGCGCGCTTGGTCGGCATGCAGATCATCGAGACGCCGCCGGAGGAAGATCTGGCGGCGCTCGCCGATCGGCTTCGCGAGAACTTCGATCGCTACGACTACTTCTACGTGCACGTGAAGAAGGCCGACAGTTGCGGCGAAGACGGCGATTTCGAGGGGAAGGTGCGCGTGCTCGAGCGCGTGGATGAGATCCTCATCCCAGCGATCCTCGCGCTTCGTCCCGACGTGGTGGCGATCACCGGCGATCACAGCACGCCTTCGGTCTTGAAAGGCCATAGCTGGCATCCCGTCCCCTATCTGCTCTACGCGAGACATCTGCAATCGGATGACGTGACGGAGTTCAGCGAGCGCGCGTTCATGCGCGGGGGGCTAGGACGTTTTCGTTTGGTGGACGGGTTACCGCAACTTCTGGCGCACGCGCAGAAGCTCTTGAAGTACGGCGCTTGACGGTGGGGAGAGGCTGTGCTAGCTTGCCAAATCCGTTGAGCGGAGACACACGGGAGAGTGGAGAGCGCGAACGTGGTCGCCACGCAACCGAGACGATCGCCGCTACATGCGATGCATGAGGCGCTGGGCGCGCGGTTCACGGAGTTCGCCGGATGGCTCATGCCTGTTCAGTACACGGGCGCCATCGAGGAGCATCTGGCCGTGCGCACCGCCGCCGGCCTCTTCGACGTGAGCCACATGGGGCGTTTGGAGGTTCGCGGTCGCGACGCACTGCTCCTCGTTCAAAAAGTGACGTGCAACGATGCCGCGCGTCTGCGCGATCATCAGGTGCAATATTCGGCGCTCACGACCGAGCGCGGGACTTTCGTGGACGATCTCACCGTCTATCGCTTCCGCGAGGATCACTTCCTGCTCTGCGTCAACGCGGCGAATCGGGAGAAGGACCTGCAGTGGATCCGGCGGCATCGGGAGAATGAAGAGGCGGAGGTCTACGACGTGAGCGACCAAATGGCGCAACTGGCCCTTCAAGGCCCGGCGGCCGCTGAGATCCTCCAGCCGTTGACCGATGTGCAATTGGATCACATTCGGTTCTACTGGTTCGAACAGGGGGAAGTGGCCGGTGTCTCCGCTCTCATCTCGCGGACCGGATATACGGGGGAAGATGGGTTCGAGCTGTATATCCCTGCGGCGTCGGCCGAATGGGTATGGAATCGGCTGCTCGATGCCGGGCAGAGCGCGGGGATGAAGCCCTGTGGTCTGGCGGCTCGGAACACGCTCCGACTGGAGGCGCGCCTGCTGCTCTATGGCCATGACATGGATGAGACGACGACGGTGTGGGAGGCCGATCTCGGGTGGATCGTGAAGCTGGAGAAGGGGGATTTCATCGGACGCGAGGCCCTGCGGCGGCAGAAAGAGGAGGGGCTGCGGCGTAAGCTCGTCGGGTTCGACGTCCTGGATCGCGTTCCGGCGCGCGAGGGATACCCCGTCCTCATTCGCGGTCACGTCGTGGGGCAGGTGACCTCGGGCAGCTATGCGCCGTTCCTTCGCAAGAACATCGGGTTGACGTATCTGCCCATCGAATACACGGCGATCGGGACGAGATTCCACATCCGCGTTCGCGAGCGCGAGGTCGAGGCGGAGGTCGTGCCCACGCCTTTCTACAAGAGGCCGAGATAAGCACGGCCTCATCGCGTGAAGATCGTGGGGAGGGAGGACGAGGATGGCGACATATCCTGAGGATTGCCTCTATACGCGGGAGCACGAATGGATCCGCGTCGAGGATGACGTGGGGGTGATCGGCATCACCGATTATGCGCAGGAGGCGCTCGGCGACATCGTCTATGTCGAGTTGCCGAGCGTGGGCGATCACTTCAGTCAAGGTGAGCCCTTCGGCAACGTCGAATCGGTTAAGGCCGTGAGCGAACTCTATATGCCCGTGAGCGGAGAGGTCGTGGAGATCAATGAGGACCTGGCCGAGTCTCCGCAGCTCGTCAATGAAGATCCCTACGGCGATGGGTGGATGGTGAAGATCGCGCTCTCGGACCCGACCGAGCTGGAGACGCTCATGTCCGCGAGCGAGTACGAGGAGTACGTGAAGGAGGAGCGAGAGAAGGAGAAGTAATGCGCTCTCCCGGGGTGCGGGCCCGGGCGCACCGGAGGTGACGGTCGGGAGGAGCGCCGGAGGAGATGGACATGCGCTACATTCCGAATTCGCCCGAAGAGCGGGCCGAGATGTTGCGAGCGATCGGCTGCACGACGATCGAGGATCTCTTCCGCCCCATCCCGGAGAAGTTTCGCTTGCGAGAGCCGCTGCGCCTCCCTTCAGCGCGATCGGAAGCGGAGCTGTTGGCCTTCTTTCGCGAGCTGGCCGCGCGGAATGCGGCAGCGACCGAGTACGCCGTCTTCCTGGGCGCGGGCGCCTATCACCACTTCATCCCCTCGGTGGTGGAGGCGCTCATCTCGCGCGCGGAATTCTTCACCGTCTACACCCCCTATCAGCCGGAGATCGCGCAGGGGACGCTGCAAGCCCTCTTCGAGTACCAGACGCTCATCTGCCAGCTCACGGGCATGGAGGTCGCCAATGCCTCGCTCTACGATGGTTCGACGGCCTTGGCGGAGGCCGTGCTCATGGCCGAGCGCCTGACCCATCGGCGTGAGATCCTCATGGCGCGGAGCGTCCATCCTGAATATCGCGAGGTCGTCCGCACCTACACGCGGACGCTCGGCCTGAGCGTGCGGCTGATGGACTATGATCCGGAGACCGGCGGCCTTCAGGCGCGGGCCGTAACGCCGAGCGCGGAGACAGCCGCCGTCATCGTCCAATCGCCCAACTTCTTCGGCGTCATCGAGGATCTTGAGGCCATCGCCGCGCGCGCGCATGAGGTGGGGGCCTTGTGCATCGTGGTCATCACCGAGCCGATCAGTCTGGGCCTGCTGCGTCCGCCCGGGGAACTGGGCGCCGATATCGTCGTCGGCGAAGGGCAATCCTTCGGCATTCCGATCAGCTTCGGCGGGCCGTACTTGGGGGTCTTCGCCACGCGCGAGCGATTCGTGCGGCAGATGCCCGGACGCATCGTGGGCCAAACGTTCGATTCTCGAGGGCGGCGGGGATTCGTCATGACGCTGGCCACGCGCGAGCAATATATTCGACGCGAGAAGGCGACCTCCAATATCTGCACGAGCCAGGAGCTGTGCGCCATCATGGCGACGATCTATCTCTCGACGATGGGGCCGCGCGGGTTGCGCGACGTCGCGGAGCAGAACGCCCAGAAGGCGGCCTATCTGGCGCGCGAGATCGCGCGGCAATCGGGGTTCCGCTTGCGCTTCTGCGGATCGCACTTCAACGAATTCGTCGTCCACTCGGAGCACCCCGTCGCTCTGGTCCTCGAGAAATTGCGCGAGCGGAAGATCCTGGGCGGTCTTCCCCTGGAGCGCTATTATCCCGAGCTGCGCGAGTGCTTCCTCGTCTGCGTGACGGAAGTGATCCCGCGCTCGGCGATCGAGACCTACTTGCGCGTCTTGGATGAATTATGACGGTCACGCCGTGTCACGTCACTCGAGAGGAGGGCCTGATCTTCGAGCGCTCTCGACCGGGGCGGACGGCGTATAGTCTGCCTCCGCTCGATGTCCCCACGGTCCCGGTGGAGACATGGATCGAGTCGCGCTTTCTGCGTGCGGATCAGTTGGCCGGCTTGCCCGAGGTGAGCGAAGTGGACGTCATCCGGCATTTCACTCGGCTCTCGCGCTGGAACTATGCCGTGGACCTCGGGATGTATCCCTTGGGCTCCTGCACGATGAAGTACAATCCGAAGCTGAACGAGCGCGTGGCGCGGCTTGAGGGATTCGCGCAGCATCATCCGCTCACGCCGGAGGAGCTCTCACAGGGGAGTTTGGAAGTCCTCAAGACGCTGGAGGACCTGCTGTGCGAGATCACGGGCATGGCCGCCGGCTGCTTGCAACCGGCTGCGGGGGCGCACGGGGAGTTGACGGGGCTGCTGCTCATCCGCGCGTGCCTGGAGGCGCGCGGGGACGCGCGCCAGAAAGTCCTCATCCCGGATTCCGCTCATGGGACCAATCCCGCGAGCGCGGCCATCTGTGGATATCGCGTGCAGACGATCCCCTCCACCGAACGAGGCCTCATTGATCTGGAAGCGCTTCGTCGCGCGGCCGATTCGGAAGTCGCCGCCCTCATGCTCACCAATCCCAATACGCTCGGGCTCTTCGAGGAGGAGATCGAGGAGATCGTGCGCATCGTGCATGAGGCCGGGGGATTGGTCTACATGGACGGGGCGAATATGAACGCGCTGGTGGGGATCGCTCGCCCGGGCGATATGGGGGTGGATGTCATCCACCTCAACGTCCATAAGACCTTCTCCACGCCGCATGGCGGAGGCGGCCCCGGAGCCGGCCCCGTGCTGGTGACCTCCGAGTTGGAACCGTTTCTCCCCGTGCCGCGCATCGTGCGCCGTCCCGATGGGACGCTCGCGCTCGATTACGATCGGCCGCGCTCGATCGGACGCATGCGCGCCTTCTACGGGAACTTCGGCGTGCTCGTGCGCGGCTTGAGTTATATCCTGACCATGGGCCCCGAAGGCTTGCGCGAGGTCGCCGAGACGGCTGTGCTCAATGCCAATTATCTCGCGCATCAGTTGAAGGACACGTACGAGATCGCCTATCCCGGGCCCGTCATGCACGAAGTGGTCTTCTCGGATAAGCGGCAGCGGGCGTACGGGGTGCGGAACGTGGACATCGCCAAGCGCCTCATTGATTACGGCTTCCATCCACCGACGATGTCTTTCCCCCTCATCGTCTCCGGAGCCCTCATGATCGAGCCGACCGAGACCGAAGGCCGCGAGGAGTTGGACCTGTTCATCGCGGCCATGAAGGCGATTGATCGCGAGTGCCGGGAGAATCCGGAGCTCGTGCGCACGGCGCCCCATCAGACGCGCCTCGGGCGTTTGGATGAAGTCTCAGCCGCGCGACGTCCGGTCTTACGATGGCGTTCGGAGGCGTCGAGCGCGCCATCGGGGTCGCCGTCTGAGGAGCGCGTCGCCTCGCCCGAACCCTGAGCGCTCGACTCACGAGAGCGTCAGCTCGGATTCCTCCTCGCGATGCCGCGCCAAGGAGATGCCGAGTAAGATCACGACCGCCCCCACCAGTTGCTCCGCACTCGGGCGTTCGTTCAAACCGATCCACGCGACCACGAGCGCGATCGCCGGACTCAGGTTTGAGTAGATGGCCGTGCGCGTGCTCCCCAGGCGTTTGAGCCCGTAGTTCCACGCGAGGAAGCAGAAGACGATGGCGCCGAGCGCGCTGAACAGCAACGCTCCCCATGCCGTCGGGCGAATCGCCGCCCACGGTTGGGCGCGCAGCTCCGGCAGCGAGATCGCCACCAGAGGAATGGTCCCCGAGATCATCACCAACAGCGTGCTCTTCAGCGCGCCGTAGCGATGGACGTGGCGCTTCAATCCGATCGTGTACAGAGACCAGCACAGGGTGGCCACAAGAAGTAGCACATCGCCCAGCGCGCTCTGGTGCGGCTGACCGTCGGCCTCGAAGGGGGGGCGAGACCCCCGCAGACGGTTCCAATCCTCGCCGACGATGAGGGCAACCCCGAGCAGCGATAGCCCGATGCCCAAGGCCGTCCGTCGGGTCACCCGCTCTTGCCCCCGCACGGCATTCAAAAGGGCGACGACCATGGGCGTCGTCGCCAGGATCAACGCCGCCGTGCTCGCGCGCGAGCGCGCCAAGCCCTCGATGAAGGCCACCTGATAGATCGTATTCGCCAGGATGCCCAACGCGATGAGCGCGCCGAGGTCTTCGCCCTCGACGGCCCACGTCTCCCGTCGCAGGCGAAAGAGCAGGGCGAGCGTCGCCGATGCGAGGATGAATCGCAGGGCGTTGAAGCTCAAGGGGGAGAAATCCTGAAGGGCGATCTTCACAACGGTGAAATTGACGGCCCAGACCGTGGCCATCAGAGCGAGCAACCCATCCACCCAGTTCAACCGGTTCCGCATCGCCGTCCTCTCCCGCGCATCCGTTTCGTCAGGCGTTCGACGAATTCTATCAACGTGCGCGCGTTCGCGACAGCGTAGCCGTGGAAGTCATTGTTGAAGTACGCGTAGACGTCGAGCCCCTCCATGTGCCAGGCGCGAATCCGTTCGGCGATCGCGCGCAATTGCGTCTCCTCGTAAGCGGATGCGTAGAGGGCTCCCGGCCCGTGAAAGCGCAGATAGACGAAGGGCGCCGTCACCACGTCGGCTGTGGGGTACCGCCCGCCGGAATCGGCCTGGCAGAGGGCGATCTCATAACGGCGCAGCACCGCATAGGCCTCCTCTTGCAACCATGTCCGATGCCGCGGCTCAAGCGCATACCGAACGCGCGGACTCTCGCGGCGCAGCTCGTGTAGGAACCTCTCCGCGCGGTCCGCGTCGAAGCGCAAGCTCGGGGGGAGTTGGATCAGGACGACGCCGAGCTTACGCCCGAAGCTCGCGACCATCGCCAGGAAAGTCTTCAACGCCTCCTCGGCGTCGCTCAGCCGATGCCGATGCGTGATCCGACGGCTCATTTTGACCGAGAAGACGAAGTCCTCCGGCGTCGCGTTCACCCACCGTCGCACGGTCGTCTCCTTCGGCGTGCGATAAAATGTGACGTTCAGCTCGACGGTTCGAAAATGGCGGCTGTAGAACTCCAGCCATTCGGACGCGGGGAGGTCCTCCGGATAGAAGAGGCCCCTCCAGTGGGCGTAATTCCACCCGGATGTGCCGATCGCGATGTGATTCATGAGGAGGACTCCCCGATCACCGAGAGCATGCGTCCGGCGCGATCCGTGGTCTTGGCGTCGCGCCGATACGAGAAGAAGAGTTGCGGATGGCACGCCGTGCACAGCCCGCTCGCGAAAATGCGGGCGCGCGACAGGCCGCAGGCGAGCAATTGGCGGATGTTGGCCTCCACCAGATCCAGGCGCGCTCGCCCCGAAGCCGTCGGGGCCACGATCATCGCTTCGGCGTAGGGGAACTCCCGGCGGAACGGCTCCAGCACATCGGGGCCGACTTCATAGCAGCACGGACCGATCGTCGGGCCGATCGCCGCATAACAGTCTTCCGCGCGCGTCCCGAAATGGACGACCATCGCCGTCAGTGCGCGCTCGACGATCCGTCCGAGCGTGCCGCGCCATCCGGCGTGAATGGCCGCGCGCGCGCGTGTCCGCGGGTCGAAGATGAAGATCGGCGCGCAATCGGCCGTCTGAATGCCCAACACGACCTCGCCCGAGCGCGTCGCCACGGCATCGCCGATGGGTGGGGACTCTGACCAAGATGCTCCGCCTGAGGGGTCGAAGATGAGACAGCGGTTCGTGTGTCGCTGTCGCAGCGTGATCAAGGGGCGAGGCGCCAAGCCCACGGCGGAGAGGAACGGGGCGAACGCGCGTTCGAGGCGGCGTCGGCCATCGGCGCGCGATTCGCCTTGCCAAGCGCCTTCACGTGCGGCATGCTCTTGCTGGGACCGCGTGCTCGTGGCCACGATCACGCCGAAGGCGAGCAGGGGCGTGCACACGAGATACGAGAGGCCATCACGCATTCTGAGGTGAAATTCGCACATGATCGTCGGCATCGGCATAGATATCGTGGAGATCTCGCGCATCGAGGAAACGATCGCGCGATTCGGCGAACGCTTCCTCCGACGCGTCTTCACGCCGGCGGAGATCACCTATTGTCAGCGCGCCGCGCATCCGGCCGAGCGCTTCGCCGCGCGCTTCGCCGCCAAAGAGGCAGCGCTCAAGGCGCTCGGTACCGGCAAACGCGGTGGCATCCGCTGGCACGACGTGGAGATTGTACCATCGCCGAGCGGGCAGCCGCGAATCGAATTGCA
>BEHK01000098.1 GCA_002898775.1 bacterium HR08
GTTGCGGGGGCGGCTCGTCGTCCCTGGGTTCATCGAATCGCATGGGCATTTGCTCGGGCTCGGGCAGAGCCGATTGATCCTTGATCTGCGGGGGACGCGGAGCGCCGAGGAGGTGGCCGAACGGGTCGCGCACGCGGTGAGGGGGGCGAAGCCCGGAGAATGGATTCTCGGTCGCGGATGGGATCAGAATGAGTGGCCGCGGACGGACTTTCCCACGCATGAGGTTCTCGATCGGGTCGCGCCGCAACACCCCGTGTATCTGACGCGCGTGGACGGGCACGCCGCGTGGGTGAATCGCCGCGCGTTGGAGCTGGCGGGGATCACGCGAGAGACGGCGGATCCGCCGGGCGGTCGTCTCATCCGCGATGCCGAGGGGCGTCCGACGGGCGTGCTCATTGACCGCGCGATGAATCTGGTGGCCCGCCTGATTCCGCCGCGCAGCCGCGAGGAGAATAAGCGGGCGCTGCGGCTGGCCATCGAGGAGTGTCTGCGCTCGGGGATCACGAGCTTTCACGATGCGGGGGCGAGTCGCGAAGCGATCGAGCTGTACAAGGAGCTGCTTCGGGAAGGAGCGTTGCGGCTTCGCCTCTATGTCATGATCAGTGGGCGAGACGAGGCGCTCCTGCGCGAGTCCTTGGAGCGCGGGCCGGAGATTGGGCTCGGCGAGCATCATCTGACGATTCGGGCGATCAAGCTCGTCGCCGATGGGGCGCTTGGCTCGCGCGGCGCGGCGCTTTTGGAGCCCTATGCGGATGAGCCCACGCAGTCGGGGTTGCTCCTCCTCTCGGAGGAGGAGATCTATCAGATCGCTCGACGCGCGCTCACCGCCGGGTTTCAGGTCAACACGCACGCCATCGGGGATCGGGCCAACCGCATCGTGCTCAATGCCTACGAGCGCGCCTTTCGCGAATTCCCGAATGTGCGAGATCATCGTTTTCGGATCGAGCACGCGCAGATCTTGGACGAGGCCGACATTCCGCGTTTCGCCCGACTGGGCGTGATCGCTTCGATGCAAGCGATTCACGCGACGTCGGACATGCCGTGGGTGCCCGCGCGGTTGGGCGAGGCGCGCGCGCGCGAAGGCGCTTACGTCTGGCGGAAGCTCTTGCAGAGTGGTGCGCGGATCGCCAATGGATCGGATGCTCCGGTCGAGCCGCTGAATCCGCTGCTCGGCTTCTACGCGGCGATCACGCGACAGGATGAGCGCGGGAACCCTCCGGGGGGATGGTATCCCGATCAGCGGATGACGCGCGAAGAGGCGCTGCGCTCCTTCACGCTCGATGCCGCGTACGCAGCGTTCGAGGAGCATCTGAAGGGCTCGCTGGAGCCAGGGAAGTTGGCCGATCTCGTCGTCCTCTCTCGGGACATCATGACGATCCCGCCGCCGGAGATCTTGCGGACGGAGGTGGACCTCACCATCGTGGATGGTCGGATCGTCTATGAGCGACCCTGAGGCGCGCGATGTGATAGAATTCAGGCCGAGGAGGGGGGATGAGCTATGCACATCGTCCGAGGCGATGTGGGGTGGATCGAGGTGATCTGCGGGGGGATGTTCAGCGGCAAGAGCGAGGAGCTGATCCGCCGATTGCGGCGGGCGCAGATCGCGCGCCAGAAGGTTCAGGTCTTCAAGCCGCGCGTGGACGCGCGCTACAGCGAGAACGAGATCGTCTCGCACAGTCAGTGGCGACTGGAGGCCGAGGTCGTCAACTCCGCGCGCGAGATCCTGGAGCGCGTGCACGCGGATACCGAAGTCGTGGGCATTGACGAGGGACAGTTTTTCGACTTCGATCTCGTGGACGTCTGCAATGAGCTGGCCAATCGCGGCAAGCGGGTGATCGTCGCCGGGTTGGATCAGGACTATCGCGGGCATCCCTTTGAGCCGATGCCGCAGCTTCTGGCCATTGCCGAGTATGTGACCAAGACGCTCGCCATCTGCGTTCGGTGCGGCAATCCGGCCAACTACTCGCAGCGGCTGGTCCCCAGCGATGAACGCGTGCTCGTCGGCGCGGCCGGGATCTATGAGCCGCGCTGTCGGAAGTGCTTCGTTCCGGGCGTCGCTCCGGTTGGAGAAGAAGCGCGACGATGAGTGCCCTCGAGCCCTTGTGGGACCGCGTGCTCTCGGTGGATCTCTGGCTGCGCGTGATCGCGAAGCTTCTGGAGATCGCGCTCATCGTGGTTCTGGCGCGGCTCGCCCTTCTGCTCAGCCGGAGGACCCTGGCGCGCGCGCTGCGACCGGTGCGAGGACGAAGGCCCACCAGCGAAGCGGCGGAACGTCGCGCGCGCACGCTGCTGGCGATGACGCAAAGCCTGGTCAAATACATCGTCTTGGTCGCGGCGGTGCTCGCCATCTTGGGGCGATTGGGCGTCTCCACCGGATCGCTGCTCACGGGAGGGGCGATCGCCGGTCTCGCTGTGACCTTCGGCGCTCAGAATCTGATCCGCGATTTCTTCACGGGCATCGCCCTGCTCATCGAAGATGCCTTCACCATCGGGGATCGCGTCACCGTCGCCGGAGTCACCGGCGAAGTGATCGAGATGGGGATGCGCATGGTGAAGCTGCGCGATGAGGATGGCACGGTGCATTTGGTCCCCTACGGGGCCATTCAGACGGTGAGCAATCGGAGCCGCGCGATCCCGATCGGGACATCGGGCGAGCGCGCCGTCCCGGCGCCCTCGGTCCCTGAAGCTCCGCCGATTGAGGAGATCGGAGGGGGATGAGGAGGGAGCGACTTCTGGCCCTGCTCGCTCTCGGAGTCGTCTTCGGGCTCTCGGTCGCGTTACTGCTCTCCCTGCGTCGTTCGCTCGAACGCGAGCGAGCGCTTGGTCGGGGTCAAGTCTTCCCCGCGACGGTCGTGCGCGTGCTCGGCGATCGGTTCGAGGAGCGACGCGTGCCTTCGGGGCGGAAGATGCTGTTGGTCCTCTTTCGACCCGATTGTCCGCAGTGCGAGCGCGAGCTGGCGCGCTTGGAGCAGGCGTGCGCGCAGCTCCCCGAGGAGCAGCTCGAGTGCATGGCCCTCTCGTTCGACCCGGAGCCTCACACGTACGCGTGGCAGCAGGGGCGCGCGTTTCGCCGGTTGAAGATCGCGGTGAGCGCGGATCCGACCTTCGCCGAGCGGCATGGGGATTGGCTCCTGGCTGTCCCGCTCGTGTTCTTCATCACCGAGCAGGGGGTGATTCATGAGCGGTACGCCGGCGAACGCAGTCCGGAATATACGCTCGCGCGCGTTCGCGAATTCGTGCGGTGAATCGGTCGGGGGAGGATCGAACATGGGCGACCGACGCTTCCTCGCGCCGCTTTGTGCTCAGGCGCTGTGGGCGCCGCGCGCTCTGGCCGCGGCCATAGAGCAGGAGCGGGTGAGCTGGCAGCGGCCAGCCCTGGTGATCATCGGTGCGCTGATGGCGCTGGATTTCCTCGCGCTCCCGCTCTTCATGCGCGCGCTGCCGCAGATGGCGCCCGTCGGATTGAGCCCGGAGATGCTCCTGCAGTTGGAGCGAACGGCGCGGATCATGCGCCCCATTCAGATCGTGCTCGCTCCGTTGGGACTCTTGCTCAAGTGGGCGTTCACGGCCGTGCTCCTCTTCGGCATGGGTCTCCTGCTGCTGCACCCGTCTTCTCCCGCCCAGGGAAGGGGGGCGCGTCTTGTCCCGGTGAGGATGTTCTTCATTCTCGTCGTCTATGCGAACCTCGTCGTTCTGCTGGAGGAGCTTCTCAAGAACTTCATCCTCTGGCTCCGCTATTTCCTCACGGGGGCGATCGTGCTCCGTCCGGCGATCGGGCTGGATGCGCTCGTGCGCCCCTCGGATGCGGCGCTCGCCATCGTGCTCGAACACGCGAATCTCTTCGACGTCTGGTTCTTGGCGATCCTCATCGGTGGGGTCGGCGCGCTCTGTCGGTGCTCGCGCGCTCGGGCGGCGGCGCTGGTGCTCCCCGTGTGGGGATTCGGCGTGCTCGCGCAGATGGGACTGGCGCTCGTGCGGGAGGTGCTCACGCGGCAGTTAGGGGGGTGAGGCGTTTCAGCCCATCACGCGCCGACGGCGCAGGTGCTCCTGAGTCCACGCGGAGATCGGGATCGCCGATGAGGGGCGCGCATCTTCCGGTAGGAGCGTCTCCTCCCATGCGGGAATCCGAGAATCGGTGCGCAAGTGCGCGAGCAGTTCGGGATGCTCGAGCACCTTCGCCATTCCCAGGATCACGGCCTCCAGCGGCCGCGGGGCGCGCTGGACGGGAAGGCGCAGCTCTTCGCGCATGCGATCGTCCAGGTGTTGAATGAGCGAGCCGCCACCAGTCAGCACAATGCCGAACTGGTGAATATCGGCGGCGACGTCCGGCGGAGCCGCTTCGATGACGGCGCGCACGGCGTTCATGATGATCTGAATTGGGCGTTCGATCGCGCGCGCGACCTCCTCCGCCGTCACCTCGACCTCTTGCAGCTCGCCCGTGGCCACCGATTTCCCCAAGAGGCGCGTCCGCCCATCGGTGACGAAGGGGAGAGCCGAGGCGAGCTCGAACTTCATCGCCTCCGCCACCTGCCAGCCGACGAGCACTTCGTGCTCGCGGCGCAGGAGATCGAGGATCGCTTCGGTCATCTCGTTTCCGGCCACGCGCACGGCGCGCGCAGCGATCAGTCCGTGGGCGGAGACGATGCTCACGCCCGTCGTTCCGCCGCCGATGTCCACGAGCATGCTGGCTCGCCCATCGGGTCGCATCGCCTCCACGCCCAAGGCCGCCGCCAGTCCTTCCTCGATGAGCTGAACGCGATCAGCCCCCGCCTGGTGCGCGATCTGCGGCAGGACCGCGCGCTCGACATCGGTCGCGGAACTGGGAACCCCGATGAGGACATGCATCCGGCGACTCGAACCGCGCGCGCGAGCGCGCTCCAGAAGCGCTCCGAGCAGTGCGGCAGCGAGGTCTCCGTCAGCGACCGTGCCGTCGCGCATCGGGTAACGCACGACGACGTCACGGGGCTCGCGACCGAGCATCGTCAGCGCTTCATGCCCGACGGCCACGAGCGCGCCCGTGTACTTGTTGACGGCGACGACCGAAGGTTCGTGCACGAGGAGGCCGCGCCCACGCCCGCAGATCAGCGTCGTGGCCGTCCCCAGATCCACGGCCAGCTCTTCAACGAACCATCGCTTCACATGATGCCACAGTGCTCTCCCCGTGCGTCGTCCAGCGTTCGCACGCGGTCGGAAGGGAAGAGGTCGGGGGAATTCCTGGCCGAGAGGCCGCTGAGGGCTCGCGATGTTTGAGCGCCTCACCGCCTCTCCCCGGGATGTTCGGCCTTCGTCCTCAGGATGAGCGTGGGATCGTTCGCCAGAAGAAGAAGCCGACGCCGATTGAGAGGGTTCACACCCTGCGGTTTGTAGATCACCTGATAGCATCGGTGGCTCAACTCCTCCAAGATCTCTCGAGCGGCGCGCTCCACGTCCTTGAGCGGGTAGGCCTTGCCGCCGGTTCCCCGCACGAGCCGCGCGACCGCTTCTTCGGGTTTGAGCGCCCGTCGGCGCGTCGCCCCGCGCGTTCGATCGTCGGCTTGGAGCACGTAGACGAGAATGTTCTCGCGCGCGAGATGAGCGAGCACGACATCGGGGGACATCTGGCTCTCCCGATCGAACCCATCGGAGACGAGTACGATGACGCGCTTGGAATATCCCACCTGAAGGCGCAGCGCATCATCGAGCGTGGCTTGCAGAGCGTCCCAAAGGCGCACCTTCGTCGCATTCACGCGCTTGAGCCGCAGTCCCGCTTGTTCGAGTTTCTCCCGATTCGCCGTGAACTCCTCGAGGACTTCCGGCTCCTCGCTGTACGCGATGACCATCATCTGATCGCCCTCGTAGAGATGCGCGCTGAAGGCCTTCACGACCTGAAGCAGTTGTCCCAACTCCGCGCGCAGCGAATCGCTCACGTCCAGAAGCAGCGCGATCCGAGCCGCCGAATAATCCGGCTGCACGGCTTCGATCTGCTGCTCGATCCCGGCATCGTACAGCTCGAGCTTCTCGCGCGTGAGCTGAATCTCCTTCTGCCCGTCCTTCGGCTCCACGATCACAGTGAGGATGACGGAGGCCCCCATCCGCTCCACCACCTCGCGCCGTCCGGCCTGGGAAGCTCCCCACGCGGATTCCAGCGCGAGCAACAGGGCGCTCCCGCCGGCTACCAACCGACTCACGCCGCATGGCCGGCGATCGGCGCGGGCGCCATACATACGGTTCACCTCATCCGAGGGCTTCGCGCGCTCTGCCTTCACCAAGCGAGGCCTTCGATTCGGTGGAGGCCGGAGCCCATTCCTCCAGCGGCCTTATTCCTCGGAGGATTTCGGAGCCTTTCCGTCCTCCCCCGAAGACTTGCTCTCCTTCGCGCGACGCTCCTTCCGCGCGTAGTCGGTGAGATACCAGCCCGATCCTTTCAGGATGAAGCTGCTTTGCGAGATGATTCGCTCCAATCGCCCGCCACAGCTCTGGCAGCGGGTGAGCGGTTTGTCGGTCATCTTCTGAAGGACCTCCAGGTGCGCGCCGCATTTCTCGCACACGTACTCGTAAATCGGCATCCTCGCTCCACCTCCTCGCTCGGGTGTGGTCGGAATCGTTCAAGCCGAAATTGTAGCAAGAGCGAACCGTTCCCTCAAGCGCGCGCCCGCTCATGAGCGCGCGGAGGACTCCGAGGGGGCGACGGTCGCTCGCACATCCGCGCGCGTCAGGACCCATTTCAAAAGCGGCGGCGTGAGTAGCGTCGTCATCATCACCATGATGACGATGGCCGAGAAGATCGGCGGCGTCACGATGCGCTCGCCTTGGACGACGAACGTCATGCCGATGCCGGCGACGATCAAGCCGACTTCGCCGCGCGGGATCATGCCGAGCCCGATGGCCCATCGGTTCACGCCTCGCTCCCACACGGCTAGCCCGCATGCCTGCTTGCCGAGAATGGCCGCCAGCGTCACCAGCACCGCGAAGCCGAGGATCTCCGTTCGCCCGAAGCTCTGAAGATCCACGCGAATCCCCATGAGCACGAAGAAGACGGGGACGAGCACCGTCGTCAATGGATGCAGCACTTCTTCCAACCGATGCTCCCCGCGATCGAGGAAATCGCGATAGTGCACCTGATCGAGCAATAACCCGGCCGCGAACGCGCCGACGATCGTCGCCAACCCGATGGCGTGGGCCATGTACGCCATGAGGAAGCAGAACGAGAGGCTCGTCACCAGCAACATGCCGTGCACGCGCAGCTTCGAGGCCAGGTGAAAGAGCTTCGGCGAGAGGCGTTGCCCGATCCAAATCGCGCCGAAGAGGAATCCGATGGATTTCGCGATGATCCACAGCAGGCTCCCGATCGGCAATTCCGCCGTCCCTTGACTGGCCGCGCGGATCAGCCCGCTCACGGCGGCGAGCACGAGCAAGCCCAAGACGTCGTCAATCACAGCCGCGCCGAGAATGATCCGCGCTTCCGGCGTCGCGATCTTCCCCAGGTCGCGAAGCACGCGCGCCGTGATCCCCACGCTCGTCGCGCAGAGCACGGCCCCCGTGTAGATGTGGACCAACTCGTGGGCCCTCGGCAACAGCCAGGCTGAGACGCCCCATCCGAGGAAGAAGGGCGCGATGACCCCCACGACTGCCACCAGGAGCGCCGAGAGGCCTACGGCGCGCATCTCGGCGATGTCCGTTTCCAATCCGACTTCGAACAGGAGCAGGATCACGCCGATCTCCGCCAGCAGGGCCAGCAGCTCATCGTCCTTGAGGAAATCGAGTCCGTGAAAGCCGAGGAGCGAGAGGTTTCCCAGAAGCATGCCCACGAGCAACTCGCCGAGCACGGCCGGTTGGCGGAGGCGCTCGAAGACCTCGCCGCCGAGTTTCGCGCCGAGCAGGATCAGGATCAGCGCGAGCAACACGCGCGCGACCGTCTGCGAGTGTTCCGCGCTCGCAGCGGCCGCTTGACCGAGGATCGGACCGGCGAGCAGGAGAAACAGGATGATGGCGAGCGCTCTTCTTCTCATAGAGCGGGAGTATATATGAGGCCGCGCGACTTCGCCAGGATCGTGGACCAAAGCGCGCGGCCTCGCGCGGGCTCACGAGGTGGCTCAACTCCCTTCGCCGTAGCGTTCCTCGTACATCTCTTTCAAGCGTTGCACGACCCCGGGATCGGCGAGCGTCGTCGTATCGCCCAGGACGCGTCCTTCGGCGATGTCGCGCAAGAGCCGTCGCATGATCTTCCCCGAGCGCGTCTTCGGCAGCTCGGCCGTGAAGAAGACGGCCGCCGGACGGGCCAAGGCCCCTATGCGCGTGACGACGTAGCCCTTCAACTCCTCGCTGAGTTCCGTCGTCGTCGGAATGCCCTCGCGAATGGTGACGAAGGCGACCGGGACCTGCCCCTTGACGTCATCCGCTCGGCCGATGACGGCGGCTTCAGCGACGGCCGGATGCTCCACGAGCACGCTCTCCAGCTCCATCGTGCTCAACCGGTGGCCCGCTACGTTGATGACATCGTCCACGCGTCCGAGCAACCAGAAATATCCGTCTTTGTCTTTGACCGCAGCGTCGCCGGTGAAATACCGACCGGGGAAGCGCGACCAGTAGACCTGCACGTACCGTTCCGGGTCGCCCCAGATCGTGCGCGATATCGCGGGCCAGGGGCGGGTCAGGATGAGGTAGCCTGGAACTCCCTCAGGACAGGAACGCCCCTCGTCATCCACCACATCGGCGAAAATTCCGGGCAGCGGGCGCGTGGCCGATCCCGGCTTGAGCGGCGTCACGCCCGGCAGCGGCGAGATCAAAATACATCCGGTCTCCGTCTGCCACCACGTGTCCACGACGGGACACCGCTTGCCCCCAATATGTTCCCAATACCAGAGCCACGCTTCCGGGTTGATCGGCTCCCCCACTGTCCCGAGCAGACGCAGGGAGGAGAGGTCGTGTCGTCGCGGATACTCCTCCCCC
>BEHK01000099.1 GCA_002898775.1 bacterium HR08
CCGCTCCTGGGGGTGGGCGGGTTCATCGTCCACCCGAAGGAGTACTTCAAGGTCGTCGTCGAGATCGTGCGCCGCTATGGCGGCATCTTCATTTGCGACGAGGTGCAAACGGGATGGGGGCGCACGGGCGGGAAGATGTTCGGGATCGAACATTGGGAGGTGGAGCCGGACATCATGACCTTCGCCAAAGGCTTGGCCAATGGGATGCCCATCGGAGCGACGATCGCCGCGCCGGAGATCGCCGACGCTTACCCCTCGCTCACGTTCTCCACCTTCGGCGGCAATCCCGTCGCGTGCCGCGCGGCCCTGGCCACGATCCGGGTCATCGAGGAGGAGGAATTGCCGAAGAACGCGCACCTTGTCGGCGCGTATCTCCGGGAGCAACTGGAAGCGCTCAAAGAGGCCTATCCCCAGATCATCGGCGACGTGCGCGGCATGGGGCTCATGCAAGCGCTCGAGTTGGTGAAAGACCCCAAGACCAAGGAGCCGAATCCCGAGGCGCTGCAGCAGGTCTTCGAGGAGACGAAGAAGCGGGGCGTTCTCATCGGCCGCGGCGGACTCTACGGGAATGTGATTCGCCTCGGCCCACCACTCATCGCCACCAAGGACCACATTGATGAGCTGATCGCGGCGCTCACGGCCGCCTTCGCCGCGATAGCGCGTAACGGATGAGCGCGTAATTTTGCGGAGAACGACGAATTTTTGTTCCTTCTCTGCCGCTTTGGGGTGAAAGAAGATAGGGTGAGCCGGTCCTTCTGGCTCACCCCGCCCAAACTAAGGAGGTATCGTGGTGGTACGTGGTCGCCCACTAAGATTCGAAGATGGACGAAAGGGTTGCCTCCAGAAAAGAAAAAAGTGGAAGAGGCGAGGAGCGAAGTGACTCCTCGCCTCTAAGAGGCTTAGAACTCGAATCGGAAGCCGAATTGGATGGCGCGCGGTCCGGCGAACTGCGAAGTGAGCACGCCGAAGGCTGCGGGATTTAAGAGGCTCAGACCGGGATCGTTGAACTCCACGTGGTTGAAGGCATTGATCAGATCGAAGGAGAAGACGATCCGCGTGCTCTCTGTGATGGCCGTCTTCTTCCCGATCGAGAGATCCACGTTCCACCGCGGCAAGCCGCGCAATGCGCCGCGTCCATGCCGGCCATCCTGACTGATCAGCACATGACGGAAGCTCTGGAAGACCTCCTCCGGGTTGGCGAAGAGATTGAGCCCCGAACCGCCACGCGCCGGATCTCCGGTCACACCCACGCCGCCGGAGCCCCTCACTCCGCGGTGCACGGAATTCCCGAAGCTCGGCCTTCGAATGGGGATCGCTCCCGCCGTGATCGCGAAGTTCAGTGGGTCTCCTCCGAAGACTTGAGCGTGCTGCCCGACCGTCAAGGGCAAGCCGCTACTCGCCGTGAGGATGCCCGAGAGGTACCATCCACCGATGAGCTTGTCCGCCGCCCCGGCCGCGCTCCATCGCCGTCCGCGACCGAATGGTAGATCATAGGTCCAGAACGCATTGAGCGTGTGACGGCGATCGAAGAGTGCCGGACCATAATCTAGGTCGAGATCGAATCCGTTCGAGTTGACGCCGATGTACTCTTGATTCAGGCCATACTGATCGAGCGCTTGTGAGAGCGTGTAGTTCACTGAGAACGTGAGCCCGTGGGATAACCGCTTCGTCACGCTGATGAAACCCGCGTGATAGTTAGAGCGCCCACCACTGATTCGCACCCACAGATCGAGCACCTGCATGTTCGTGATGGGACCAGCCGGGCGTCGGAGATTGATGAGGTTGAACAAGGCATTCAACTGTCCCTGTTGGAAGGCCGTAGCTCGCGCCGTCGCCAGAGCCGTCGTGCACGTGCCTGGAGTGGGACACAAGGCGCTTCCTCGCAATTGATTCTCAAACCAAGGTTGTGGCGTCACCGCGCTCGGTGCGATCCCGGCCCGCAGTTGCTGCGCGACGGCGTCGAACGCCTGAGCGAACGTCTGTCCTGAAGCCGGATCCTTCATGAAGTAGGGAACGGAGCTGAGCTGCACGCTCTGAGGGAGATTACGGCCAAGGCGTCCCACGTATCCGATCTCCAGGATCATGTTACCCGGCAGTTCACGCTGCATCGTGAGGTCCAAGCTGTGCGATTTGCCGATCGTGTACTTCGGGTCGATCGAGAAGGAGAGCGTCTCCTCGAAGGGCGTTCGCGGGACCACCGGAGAAACCGCCGGTCCGATCGCGGGCAACGGCACGGTCGCTCCATCCACGCCGACCCGGAAGGCGTTCGTCAGGTCGTTGCTCCCCGGACACGTCCCATCTCGTCGGGGTCCGATACACGTGATCGTCTGAGCAAACCCGACGCCCAAGATGGGGATCATGATCACACCGACCCCGTTGACGCGATCGAACGTCAGAGAGTACCCGCCGCGCCACACCGTCTTGCGCTCTCCGAAGAGTCTTCCGAGCACTCCATCTGTGAACGAGGGATTCCACGCCGCCGCCACGCGAGGCCCTACGTTATTCCAGTCAATGTCGTAGATGTACTTGCGGTTGGACTTCGCAATGGGCAAGTAAGCGAGCGTCGGGTTATACACCTGGCCCTGAAGAGCTGCGGCTCGCCGGCGGCCGAAGTAGAGTTCGGCCGAGAGCACTTCGCCCGTATCCCGGTCGATGATGAGCGTCTGTTTATCGTTCTTATCCCGCGGAGGCGTTTGCACGTTGTACGTCACGCCCAACGAGAGGGTGAGCGAGGGGGTCACGCGCCACGTGTCGTTGGCGTAAAACTCGACAGCGTGGAAGGTCGAATCGATGAAGAGCGGCGTCCCAATAGGCAGCGGGTTCAAATTCCCGTCCCGCGCGATCAGCACGCCCGCCTTATCCACGACGCCCAAGGCGCCGGCCAGCAGATCGTTCCAGCGTCCGACGTCGCCCGAGCGCAAGCAGTTCGTCGTGACGTCCCCCCCACAGGTCGGCGGACGGTGAGCGGCGGGAACCGTGACGGCCGTTCGCGCATTCAACTCATAGACGAGGGACGTGAGCGAGCCGATGACTTTATCGTCCCGTTGATGGAAAACCGGCATGCGCCGCCACGTCCCGCCAAATTGAAGGGTATGCGAGCCCTTGGTCCAGGTCACGTTATCCCCGAACTGCCACACGTGATCTTTCCACACGCGGCTTCGCGCCCGCTGTGTGTCCACATCAATCCCCTGATCCAGATCTCCCAAGGCGATCATCAGCGCCCCGCTGGTCCCCGGGACTTGGGGAAAGGGCGCCACGCGCTTATAGGCCCACCAGTTGCGCGCAAAGCCAAAGATGAACTCGTTCACCAACGTCGGCGTGATCTGCCCCGTGAGTCGAGCGCTGACGAATCGAGGCTCCACCGGTGTCGAAGCCGTGGGAATCGCCTGTCCGCGCGGATTCCCCTTGACGATGCCCGCGATGTCCAATTGCGTGACATCTAACACCTCCTGGGAGCTGTAGCGATAGGTCCCATAAAATCGCCAATTGGGATTGAAGTGATGATCCAGGCGAACGACCGCGAAATCCATCGTCAGAGGCGCACGAGCCGCCGCCCGGAACCCGATAGTGTTCAGCCCATCGCCCACCGTTGGGTCGTTTCCCTCCGGCAGACGATTCCACAGCTCGCGCACGACGGGACTCATCCCAATGCCGCGGGGATCGAAATCCTTCACGTTGTAACTCACGACGTTTCCGGCTGCATCGCGAAAGCGCAAGATGCCTTGCCTCAACGTCGCCGTCGGGACCATGCGCAGAACGCTCACGGATTGAGGCAACCGCCGCCCTTCATAGTGGCCGAAGATGAACGTTCGATCCCGCACGATGGGACCACCGACTGAGAACCCGAGCCGATTGTCCTTCAACTCCGGCTCCTTAATGCCCACGCGATTGAACTCCCATCGGTTCGCGTTCAGCTGATCGTTTTGGTGATACCAATAAGCCGACCCGTGCAATTCATTGGTGCCACGCTTGGTGACGAGGCTCACCTGACCGCCTGCCGAGCGCCCGAACGTGGCGTTGGGATTCGTCGTTCCCACGCGGAACTCTTCGATGCTCTCAGCCGGGACCGGGATCATGGGCGTCGGTCCGACCCAATCGATCGCCCCTGCGGTGTAATTGCTCGTTCCGGCGACGAGATCCGTGGCATCCGCCCCGTCCAGATTGAACGTGCTTTGATCGCTGCGAGCCCCAGCGACTTGGCCGCCGAAGTTCACGCCGACTCCACGATGGGGCTGTACGGTCGGTTGAAGGGTGAACAGAGCGATCGAACTCCGGTTGATCGTGGGCAAGCGCAAGAGCTGCTCACCTCCGATCGTCGTTCCAACGGTCGCATCCAAGGTTTGCAACTCAACGCCCGCTCCGGCCGTGACCTCGACGACCTCCGCAATCTGGCCGACTTCTAACGTGAGATTCACCTGGTAGGACTTGGCCACATCCACCTTGAGCGAGGGAACAATCGCCTGGCGAAAGCCCGCCATACTGGCCGTGATCTTGTAAACTCCGGGCAGGACCGCCGTGAAGATGTAACGTCCAGATTCGTCGGTCGTCTGCTTGCGCGCCTGATTGGTGGCCAGGTCCACCAGCTCGATGGACGCTCCGGCGAGGACGGCTCCCGTAGGGTCCGTCACGGTCCCCGTGATGGTCGCCGTCGCCGCCGTTTGCCCCCATCCTTGTGAAGGGAGACCCAGGATGATCATCCCCGCGACCAAAAACACACTCATATATCGCGCTCGAAAACACACGTACCACATTGCTTGCCCTCCTTATTAAAGTTTGTCGCCCGTCGGGCCGTAGTGTAATGCAATTGCCGTGCCAAGTCAAGTTGGTCGAAAATGAGGGCTCGAAAATTCAGGTCCGTGCAATTTCTTGGGGAAAGCAGCAAGATTATGCTGCGGGATCGTGATCTCCACTCTCCGGCCGGGACAGAGAGGGCGCTTACTCCTCCCGCTGTCGGGCGATCTCTCCCAAGCTCGCGATGCGGCCCGTGTCTTCGCCGATCGTGTAAGCGGGTTCGCGATCGTGACGCGCCGCGCGGACCGAGAGGGCGATGCGTCGGGCTTCGGGATCTAAGCGCAGGATGCGGAAGTCCAGTTCGTCGCCGATCTGAACGACGTCCTCGGGTTTCTCGACGTGCTCATCCGAGAGTTCGGAGATATGGCAGAGGCCCTCGACGCCGCCGACGTCCACGAAGGCACCGAAGCTGGCGAAGCGGACGACCTTCCCGCGGACGATGTCCCCGGCGCGATGCGTGTTGAAGAATTCCTCCCAGGGGTCGGGCTCCAGCTCCTTCATCGAGAGGCCCAGGCGGCGAGCGGCCAGATCCAGCTCTTTGATGATCGCCTCGACCTCCTGGCCTTTCTTCAGCACCTCCGAGGGGTGCTTCACGCGCCGACGCGAAATATCGGAGACGTGGACCAAGCCTTCGATCCCCTTCTCGACCTCAACGAAGGCGCCGAAGTCCGTGATCCCGCGCACGCGCCCGCGCACACGCGCGCCGATGGAGTGCGTCTCCGCGAAGAGACGCCAGGGATCCGGCTGCAGTTGTCGCAGGCTCAAGCTGAGCCGCCGATGCTGCGCATCCACGTGCAGAACTTCCACGAGGACTTCATCTCCCGGGCTGACGTACTTCGAGGGGTGTTTCGGGCGCTTCTCCCAGGTCAGCTCGGAGGCATGGATCAATCCCTCGATTCCCTCCTCGACTTCCACGAAGGCGCCGTAGTCGGTGACGCGCGTGACTTTCCCTTTGACGCGAGAACCCGGAGGCAGTCGCTCCGCGAGCGTGTCCCAGGGATTCGGCCAGAGCTGTTTGTAGCCGAGGTTGATGCGGCCCGTCTCGCGGTCAATTTTGAGGATCTTCACCTGGACGACCTCTCCGACGGTGAAGACCTCCTTCGGATGGGCGATCTTCTTCCACGAGATATCCGTGATGTGGAGGAGGCCATCAATCCCACCGATGTCCACGAAGGCGCCGTAGTCGGCCAGGCTCTTGATGCGCCCTTCCACGACGTAGCCTTCCTCAAGCTGGCCGAGGATCTGGGCGCGGCGCCGCGCTTCTTCCTCTTCGAGGAGGGCGCGACGAGAGAGGACGATGTTCTGCTGTCGCCGGTTGACCTTGATGACTCGAGCTTCGATCTCGCGCCCTTTCCAGGCTTCGAGGTTGCGCACCTGGCGCAGGTCCACCTGGCTCGCAGGGAGAAAGGCCTCCACGCCGCCCAGGTTCACCTTCAATCCGCCTTTGATGCGCTCGGTGATGCGCCCGGTGATCGGTGCGCCCGTCTTGAACGCGCGATCAATCGCCGCCCACACCAGCTTGCGCTGGGCTTCGGCATAGGAGAGCTTCACATACCCATCCGGGCTCTCGAGATGCTTGACGATGACCGGGATCTCGTCGCCGATGGTGATCTCCTTCAGACTGATCTGCAGCTCTTCGGTGGGGATGACGCCTTCGGTCTTGTAGCCGATGTCGATCACGGTCAGGTCCTCGCGGATCGCGAGCACCTTGCCCGTGAGCATCTGGCCGACGGCCAAGGTCGTCGTCGTTTGTTCATCCAAAGAGCCCAAGAGGTCTCCGAAGCTCTCGCTGGTGGGGGGCGCTTCGGGTTCAGTCGGCGCCGGAGATACGCCCAGGGACTGGGCTTCGGTCACCGATGGCTCCATATTGTTCACATCCATCGCGTTCGTCCCTCGCTCGTCGTCGTTGCGTGCATTGATGCCCATGGGATGGCCGACAATGCGAGTGCAAAATCTACTATCTCGGTTTCGGCTTTGTCAAGCAAGGTGAGGCGCCATGCCGGTGGGTCACCGGGGCGCCTCCTCGGCCGAGGGACTGATCTCACGCGCGACGTCTTCAAAGCGCGCCAGGGCAGCTCCGGCGTCCGCCATCTCCCGCAGAGCTCGTTCGGAATCGCCGGGCGTGAGGTCCACGCCGCGGATCGCGTCTTCGAGGACGGTCACCCGAAAGCCCAAACGCCGCGCATCCAGGACCGTGTGGCGCACGCAGTAATCGGTGGCCACCCCACCGACGTACAGGTGCTCGATCCCGCGCCGCTTCAACTCCTCGGCGAACTCGACGCCGTCGGCCGTTCGACCCTGGAAACCGGAATAGCTGTCTTCGTTCGGATCCATCCCCTTCGAGATGATGATCGTCTCCGGGGTGAGATTCAGGTCGGGGTGGAACTCAGCGCCTCGCGTTCCTTGCACGCAGTGGGGAGGCCACAGGCCCCCGTAGGCCTGGAAATGTCGCGTCTGCTCCGGATGCCAATCTCGCGTCGCATAGATCGGAAGGCCCGCGCGGTGAAACAGCGCAATATATCGGTTGAGGACGGGGATGATCCGATCGCCTTCCGGGACGGCGAGCGATCCGCCCGGCAGGAAATCGTTCTGCACGTCTACGAGGATGAGCGCCCGTTTGGCCGACATGGTGACACCTCCTTTTCTCACATCCCGCCTCGCTCTCATCGTCATTGTACGACCCGAGGAGGCGACGTGTCCATCCGAGGTTCAGATCCGATCGGAGGGCGCTTCCGAGGACCGATCGAACCGCGCGCGGATGTAGTCGTCCAGGATGCGAAGGAAGTCGGCCACGAGGGTCGGTCCCTTCAGCGTCGCCACCAACTGTCCATCGGCGAAGACCGGGGCTTTGGGGTCTTCCCCCGCACCCGGGAGTGAGATCCCGATATCCGCATGCTTGGATTCGCCCGGACCATTGACGACGCAACCCATGACGGCGATGCGGAGGTTCTCAACGCCCGGATAGCGCCGACGCCATTCGGGCATCCTGCGGTGGATATATGCTTGAACCTCAGCGGCCATCTCCTGGAAGAAGGTGCTCGTGGTGCGCCCGCAGCCGGGGCAGGCCGAGACCTGCGGGACGAAGTGGCGCAGGCCGAGCGATTGCAGGATCTGCCGCGCGATCTGGACCTCCTCGCACCGATCGCCGCCAGGCGCTGGCGTCACGCTCACGCGGATCGTGTCCCCGATTCCCTCCTCGAGGAGGATGCCCAGCGCCACGGCCGAGGCCACGATCCCTTTGATCCCCATCCCGGCTTCGGTCAGACCGATGTGCAGGGGATAGTCACAGCGGGCGGCGAGCCGGCGATTCGTTTCGATCAGATCCGGGACATCGGACGTCTTGACGCTCAGAATGATGCGGTCATGCGGCATCCCGTAGGCCTCCGCGCGCGCGGCGGACTCTAATGCGCTGCGAATCATGGCCTCGCGCACGACAGCGCGCGCCTCCTGAGGGTCGGGGCGTCGCGCGTTCTCGTCCATGAGCTGTGTGAGCAGCGCCTGATCGAGCGAGCCCCAGTTCACGCCGATGCGAATCGGCTTCTCATATTCGAGAGCGATCTCGATCAGGCGGCGGAAATTCTCGTCCTGGTGGCGACCGACGCCCACGTTCCCGGGATTGATGCGATACTTGTCCAGCGCGCGCGCGCATTCGCGATAGCGCGCCAGCAGAAGATGCCCGTTGTAATGGAAATCGCCGATGATGGGGACCCAGACGTCCCGATCGCGCACGCGCGCGACGATCTCCGGAACGGCCCGTGCGGCCGCTTCCGTGTTGACGGTGATGCGCACCAGTTCCGACCCCGCTCGCGCGAGCGCGAGGATTTGTTCGACCGTCGCCGGCACATCCGCCGTATCCGTGTTCGTCATGGATTGCACGGCGATGGGGTGGTCGCCTCCGATCATGACCCCCCCGACGTTGACGACGACCGAGCGACGTCGCATTCGCTTGTGCTCCTCCATAGGAACGTTCATTCTACCGAAAAGGCCATCCTGAAGGGAAGTGAGCCCCCGAAGGGAGGGACTCTTGGCTCCACCCGCGCGAATCTCGGGCGGT
>BEHK01000100.1 GCA_002898775.1 bacterium HR08
CACGCGGAAGCTGCTCTTGCACAAATCGGAGATCATGCGTTTGATGGGCAAAGTGCAGGAGAAAGGGCTCACCCTCATTCCGACCCGATGCTATCTGAAGAACGGGCGGGTGAAATTCGAGATCGCGTTAGCGCGCGGGCGCAAGCTTCACGATAAGCGGGAGGCCGCGCGCCGCAAGGCGATCGAACGGGAGACGCAGGCCATCTTGAAGGAGTACCGGAGGTGATATGCGCATCAAGCCGGACTTTCGGAGAGTCTTCGAGGTTGATGTCGAGGCCCTCTGCGTCAGCCTCTTCGAAGAGGATACGCTGGAAGATGAGCTGCTGCGCGAGCTGGATCGGCGCTTGCACGGCGTGCTCGCATCGGCGCTCGCGTCCGGCGAGGTGAAGGGGAAGTTCGGCGAGACGTTCTACACGCCCACGCTGGGTGGGCTGGCGGCCTCGCGCGTCCTCTTTGTGGGGGCGGGGAAGCGATCCGACTTCACCACGGATACCATCCGTCGCGTGGCGGGCACGGCGGCGCGGTTTCTGCGTCAGCGGGGGATCCGCTCGATGGCCCTGGTGCGGCGTTCCTCGCTCGATCTCCGCGCCAGCGCGCAGGCGGCCGTCGAGGGCGTATTGCTCGCGCTCTTCGATCCGGGCACCTACAAGACGCAGGAGAAGGACGAGCGGACGATCGAAGAGGTGCGTCTGGTCGCCGAGGGGGAATCCGAGGCGGAGATGCAGTGGGGGATCGAGCGCGGCATGATCTTGGCCAAGGCGACGAACTTCGCGCGTAATCTCGTCAACGAGCCCGCGAGCGTGCTCACGCCGGTGGAGCTGGCGCGCCGAGCGCAGGACATGGCCGCGCGATACGGTTTGGACATCGAAGTGCTCGATGAGCATCGGATGAAGGAGTTGGGCATGGGGGCGCTCTTGGGCGTGGCTCGCGGAAGCGACGAGCCGGCCCGCTTGATCATCTTGCGGTATGTCCCCGAGGAGGATGAGGCGCTGTTGAGTCGTCTGCCGACGATCGCGTTGCTCGGCAAGGGGATCACCTTCGATTCCGGAGGCATCTCGCTCAAGCCGGCTGAGGGGATGGAGCAGATGAAGTACGACATGGCGGGGGGAGCGGCTGTGCTCGGTGCCATGCGCGCGATCGCACAGTTGCGCCCTCGGGTCAAAGTGTTCGGCCTCGTGCCGGCGACCGAGAACATGCCGAGTGGGCGCGCGCAGAAGCCGGGCGATGTCGTGCGCACGCTGAGCGGCAAGACCGTCGAGGTGATCAACACGGATGCCGAGGGACGCCTCATCTTGGCCGATACGATCACCTACGCGCGTCGGCTCGGCGCGCAGAAGATCGTGGACCTGGCCACGCTCACCGGGGCTTGCGTGGTCGCCCTCGGCTCGGTGTATGCGGCCATCTTCGGCAATGACTCCGCTCTGGTCGAACAACTGATCGCCGCCGGGCGCGAGGCCGGGGAGAAACTCTGGCCGATGCCTCTGGATCCCGAATATCGCGAGCAGCTCAAGAGCGAGATCGCCGATCTCAAGAACGTGGGAGGCCGCAAGGCCGGGGCGATCACGGCCGCCTATTTCCTGAAGGAGTTCGCCGAAGAGACGCCGTGGGCGCACGTGGACATCGCTGGGACGGCGTGGCTCGACGAGAATAAGCCGTATGTGGCGAGCGGGCCGACGGGAATGGGCGTGCGGACGCTCGCGCACTTCGTCTGCCAATCGGCCGAAGGGGAATCTTCGGATCGTCGGTGAGCAGCCGGTGCCCTTTCGGCGACGCGCGAATATCTCGAGTGAGGGGAGGATTATGGCGACCGCAGCGACAGCCAAGACGAAGCGGGAGATGAAGAAGGCGTGGATTCGGGCGAATCCGGAGAAGTATCAGGAGCAGAAGCGGCGATGGCGACAACGCCGTCGCGAGCGGTTGGCGAGCGGGCGTCTCCTCGTGGCTCCGGAGCAGCGCGAGGGGAAGGTCTTGGTCGCTCGACTGCGCTTTCGGAATGGGCAGAACCCTCATGCGATGGTCGAAGCGTTCATGAAGCAGTACGGCAAGGCGGGCATCTATTACGCCCTGGGGCCGGTCACCAACAGCCAATTCCGGACGATCCTGATCTACGCGGATCCGAAGGCGGCGGAGCGCATCAAGCGCGTGAAGGCGGCCAAGAGGGGCTGATTCGGCGGAGGTGTTCGCCCGCGGTCGCCGAGGATTCGGCGCTCGCGCGCCGAGAGAGCGGTGGGAGCGTGCCGATGCGAATCTTGGTTCTCGGAGGAACGCGCTTTTTCGGCCTTCAACTCGTCCATCGGCTCGCGGCGGAAGGACATCGGGTGACGGTCCTGACGCGCGGCCTCGCGCCGGTTCAGTTGCCCCCTTCGGTCGAGCATCTTGTGGGGGATCGCCGTCAGGCGGCGTCGCTGCGAGAGGCCATCGGCTCGCGCACGTGGGATGTCGTCATTGACAATATCGGCTTCACGGCGGAGGAGAGTCGTCTGGCCGTGGACGTCTTCGCCGGACGAACCGGGCGATTTCTCTTCACGAGCACGGCGGCCGTGTATGCCTGTCTTGCGGATCTTGTGAATCCGTATCGGGAAGAGGACACCGAGCGGCTTCCCGAGCGAGCGCGAGCCCGCCAGGATCCGCAGCTCGCCTACGGGTTCGGAAAACTCGAGGCCGAGCGAGTCCTGCAGCAGGCGTATCGGGAGCGCGGCTTCCCGATCACGATCCTGCGGTTGCCGATCGTCATCGGCCCGCGCGATCATACCTTGCGAGCGTACAGCTACTGGGTGCGCCTCAAAGATCGGGCTCCGCTGATCCTCCCCGATGGGGGACGCGTGGATTGGCGCTTCATCTACTCGGGAGACGTCGTGCGCGCCTTCGTTCGGCTCCTGGAGGAGGAGCGGAGCATCGGGCGCATTTACAACTTCGCGCAAGAGGAGATCGTCTCGGTGCGCGAGTTCGTCAAACTCTCGGCCGAGATCTTGGGGGTCAATGTGGAGACCGTTGACATCCCGCTTCAATGGCTGCGCGCTCAGCGCATTGATCCCGTGTTCTCCCCGTATTCGATCCCGCGCTCGTGGATCCTGGATATCTCGAAGGCGCAACGGGAGTTGGGATGGCGCTCCACGCCCTGGAGGGAGTGGATGCGGGCGAGCATTGAATGGTTCGAGCGAGAATATCATGGGCCGCCGCCGGAGAATTACGCCCGTCGAGCAGAGGAACTGCAACTGATCGAACGATGGCGGAAGATGACGACGGCCTGAATCCCCTCGCGGTGGGATTTGAGGTTCTGTGCCGGGAGAGGGCGTCGGAGACTTCGCGAGGACTCCGCCGCGTACGCGCGTGAGACCCCCTGTGCGGGATTTCGAGCGCGATGACCGATCGGGAGGGAGCGCTTCGGGCGCGTCTCTCTCTTTTCGCGGGATCGGGCGGGGAGCGCGTTTGAGGAGATCACGCGATGGCCGACTTCTATCACCTCTTGGGCGTCTCGCGTCAGGCGAGCGAGCGGGAGATCAAAGCGGCCTATCGCCGGTTGGCCAAGCTCTATCATCCGGACGTGAATCCATCGCCGACGGCCGCTGAGGATTTCGCGCGGATCACAGAGGCGTACAAGGTCTTGAGCAGTCGGCGGCTGCGCGCCCTCTATGATCGCGGCTTGCTCGCCGATTATGAGGAGTATGTGCGGCAGCGAGAACGAGCGGCCGTCTTGCAGGAGCGCGTGAAGGTCATCATCGAGGAGTTGCTTCGGAGGGAGCAGGAGGAGACGACGATTCGCCAGATGGCCGTGATGCTCGCGGTCTCGCTGTTCGCTTCGGCGTTCCTCGTGGCCCTGTTCCGCCCCCCGATCTTCGAGATGCTCGGGCTGGTGGGGAAGGCGATCTGCCTGGGACTCTTCGGCCTCGGCATGTGGGAGCTGGTGCGCGATGTCATGATGTGCATGGACTACTACGCATATCCGGATGACATCACACCTTCGCTTCTGCACCTGGAAGAGGAGCGGGCGGGGAAGCCCTTCTCGCGCACAGCGGTGCTCGCCTTCCTCGCAGGCGGGTATCTGCTGGCGCTCGTGTTCGGTTCGCTCCTGCGGTATGCTCTGCTGGGGATCGACGGGCGATCGCTCCTGAGTTATGGGCTCATCAATGTGCTCTTGCTGCCACCGATCGCTGTCCTTATCATCATGTGGTTGCGCGCCCTCAATGAGCGGTTCTTCGCGCCACGGTGAAGCCGAGAGGAGGTGAGAGGTGATGTCGGTGCTCGCTCCGGGAAGGACATTGGTGGACGCGCTCGCGGCCGAGGAGGCGACTATCGCTCGAGGCCTCGCCGTCGTGAGCGTCAGTCTCCTGGTCGCGCTCGCGGCGCAGGTGGCCATCCCCTTGCCGTTCACGCCGGTGCCGATCACGGCTCAGACGCTCGTCGTCCTGCTGGGGGGAGCCGTGTTGGGAGCTCGTCGTGGGATGCTGGCGATGCTCCTCTATCTCGGATACGGGGTCTCGGGATGGCCCGTCTTCGCGGGCGGACGCGCCGGGGTGGCGCACCTGCTGGGGCCGACGGGCGGATACCTCTGGGGATTTGTTCTCGCCGCCTCTGTGACCGGAGCGCTGGCCGAACGCGGATGGGATCGCCGATGGGTGACCGCCGTCGGAGCGATGGGGATCGGGCAGGTCTTGATCTACCTTGGGGGAGTGTTCGGCCTGTTGCGCTTCGCGCCTTTGGAGCAGGCGCTCGCGCTCGGCGTGTGGCCCTTTCTGCCGGGCGATGCGCTGAAGGTCCTGATAGCGGCCGGGCTTCTGCCCCTCGCCTGGAGGGGGCTCGGTCGTCCAGGCGCCTCCCGGAAGCCCCTTTGACAACCCCCGGTGACTCCATTATATTGAGGCAGGTTTAGCACGAAGTCGAATATCTTGTGGGTGCGGGGGTCATGCTGAGGCTGGAGAAGATCGAGTTGCGCGGGTTCAAGTCCTTCGGCGATCCGACGGAACTCGCCTTCCCCAGCGCCATCACGGCGATCGTCGGTCCGAACGGCTGCGGCAAGAGCAACATCGCGGATGCGATCGCGTGGGTGCTCGGCGAGCAGAGTGCGCGGCTGCTTCGAGGGACGCGCATGGAGGATGTGATCTTCCAGGGGACGCGCACGCGCCCCCCACTGGGCATGGCGGAAGTCATCCTCACACTGGTGGCGACCGAGGATATTCGGCTGCGCGGGGAAGGGGGGGATGAAGCGGGCATCCCCGAAGAGGAAGCGGAGCGATCCGCGCGGCGGTCCTGGCCGGCGGACACCATCCCGGCGGGCACGGTGCTGACCGTGGGGCGCCGACTCTACCGTTCGGGCGAGAGCGAATACTTGATTGATGGCCAGCCGGTCCGTCTGCGCGACATCTACGACCTGTTCGCGGGGACGGGACTTGGGCCGGGGCATTACGCGCTGATCGGGCAGGATCGCGTGACGGCGCTCATTCAGGCGAAGCCCTCGGAACGCCGAGCCGTGATCGAGGAGGCGGCGGGGATCACCCGACTCAAGCTGCGCGAGCGCGCGACGGAGACTCGTTTGGAATCGGCGCGTCAGAATCTCGCGCGCTTGAACGACATCATCGCGGAGATCGAGCGTCAGGTGGGGACGTTGAGGCGGCAGGCGGCGCGGGCTCGCCGATATCGGCGTCTTCGGGAGGAATGGCGCGCTCTCGCGCGACGGCTCTTTCGCTTGGAATATCGGCAGTTGGAATCGGCGCTCGCCGCCGTGAGTGAACGGATCACGGCGCTGGAGCGCGCGCGCGCCGAGGTGATGGGGCAGATGGCGACGCTGGAGACCGAGCATCGGCAGCTCGTTCATGAGGAGCGCGCTCGCCAGGCGCGTATCGCCTCGGCCCGGGAGCGCTTGGCCGAGATCGAAGTGGAGCTGGAGCGCGTGCGCGGGCAGCGTCAGCGGGGCACCTCGCATATTGAAGAGCTCGATGAGCGCGAGCGAGCCCGGCAGCGCGAGGAGGAGAGCGTGACGGAGCGGTTGACGCTCGCCGTCCGCGAGATCGCACGACTCTCCGGCGAACTGCACCAGATCCTCCAGGAACTCGCCGAACATGAGAAGGAACTTCGCGCCGAGGAAGGTCGTCATGAGCACGCTCTCGCCGAGGCGAGAGCGTGCGAGCAGCAGATCGAGCAGGTGCGGGCTCAGTACGTGGAGGCGATCGGCGAGGTCGCGCATTGGCGCAATGTCCTGCATCAGCTCTCGGAGGGGATGCGGCGTCTGGAGGCGCAGCTGCGGCGTTTGGAGGTCGAGCGAGATCGCGCCGGCAGTCGGGAGGCGCAGCTTCAGGCCGAACGCCAGCGGTGGCTTCGCGAGGTGGAGACGCAGCGCCTGCGGCTTGACGCCTTGCGGGCCGAACGCGAGGCCGTGATGCAGCGCGTGCAACAGGCTCAAGAGCATGCGGCGCAGGCGCGCGCGGCATGGGCGGAGGTGGAGAAAGCGGCGATCGCTGTCGAGAATCGCTTGGCTTTGCTCTCGGAGTTGGAGGAGCGGCAGGCCTATGCCTCGCGCGCCGTGCAGCATGTGTTCGAGATGAGCCGGCGCAATGGTCATGTGCGGGTGCTCGGCACGCTCGCTGATGCCCTGCGCGTGGCTCCCGAGGACGAGCGTATGGTCGAAGGATTTCTCGGCGAGCGGCTGCATGCGATCCTCGTCCCCTCTTGGGAGGAGGCGCGGGCTGCGCTCGCCCTTCTGGAATCCGCGCAGGTGGGACGGGCGCACTTCTTGGTGGTCGAGGAGGATGCTTCCGCCGAGGGCGCCATCACGCCCGACGGGCGAGAGCATTCAGGGGGAGAGGCCGAACGCAACGGTTTCCTCGCCGCGTTGGGGACGACTCCTGCCGTGACGCGCGCGCTGGCGCGGGCGTTCCCTGAGTGCGAGCGGGTCGAGATCACTTCCGATCTGGAAACGGCCATGCGGCAATCGGGGGCGGATCCGAAGCGGGTGTTTCTGACCCGACGCGGAGAATGGGTTCGAGGAGGGACGCTTCTGGTCGGAGGGAGCGAGGGAGGAGCGCCGGTCGGGATCCTGGGGGTGAAACGCGAGATCCGCGAGTTGCGCGCGCGCCGCCAGGGGCTGACGCAACAGCTCCAGCACTGGCAGCAGCAGTGCCAGGAGTGCGAACGCACCGTTCAGGCGTGGCTTCAAGAGAGCGCTCGCCTGGAGGCGGCCATCGAGGAGCAAGAGCGCGCTCTTTTCGAGGCGCAGGGGCGCCTCTCGGAGGTCGAGCGGGATTTGGAGCGCGCGCAGCAGCACGTCGCCGTGGTCGAGTTCGAGCGATCAGAGGCTGAGCGCGAGCGAGCGCGCCTGGAGCAGGAATACGAGCGAGCCCGCGCCGAGCGGCAACGCGTCGAGGAGCGCCTTCGCGCGCTGGAGGCGCAGCAGCACGCTCAGCAGGAGGCGCTCTCGCACCGGCGTCGGGCATGCGAGGCCTCCGCCGAGCGGGTGGCGGCGCTGCGCGTCCAGCTCGCGACCAAGGCGGAACGGCGACAGGCCCTGCAGACCCAACTCCGGCGCTTAGAGCAGGAGCATCAGAACCTCTTGCAACGCCTTGAGGGACTGCGCCTGGAGCGCGAGCGCCTTCATCGGGAGCGGGAGCAGAGTCTGGAGCAACAGCACCTGTGGCACCGGCGCGAACGCGAGTTGGAGCAGGCGCGGGAGCAGGCCGAGGACGAGCTCCGTCGCGCGGCAGAGCACTTGGAGGGAGCGCACATCGCGGCGGATTCCCTGCGCGCGCGCCTGGCCGAGCTGCGCGAGCGAGAATCGGAGCTTCGGGATCGCCTGGGACAAGAGGAGATCGCGCGCGCGGCCCTCTTGACCGAGATGCGTCATGTGAGCGAGCGGTGCCGGGTCGAATTAGGAGAGGAGCTCGAGAGCGTGCTCGCTGCTCCCGTCGAAGACGAGTCCTCCGGCGAAGACCCGCAAGCCGTGCGCGCGCGTTTGGAAGACGTGCGGCGGAAGATCGAGGAAATGGGGCCCATCAATCTCATGGCTCTGGACGAGTTGCAGCAGGCCGAAGAGCGACTCGCCTTCCTTCGCGCCCAGCGCGAGGATGTGGAGCGTTCGATCGCCTCGACCGAAGAGGCGCTGCGCGAGATCCGACGGCGCGCGCGCCAGCGCTTCCTAGCGGCCTTCGAGGCCATCAACGCGCGTTTCGAGGAGGTCTTCCGCGAGCTCTTCGGAGGTGGGCGCGGACAGATGCTCCTGCTCGATCCGGAGAATGTGCTGGAGAGCGGTGTGGACATCCTCGCGCAGCCTCCGGGCAAGCGGCTCCAGAATCTGCAACTCCTCTCCGGGGGGGAGAAGGCGCTCACGGCGCTGGCCGTGCTCCTGGCGATCTTTCGCTATCGGCCGAGTCCCTTCTGCGTGCTCGACGAAGTGGACGCCCCGTTGGATGATGTGAACGTCGCCCGCTTCTCGCGTCAGATCGTCGCGATGAGCCGGCGGACGCAGTTCATCCTCATCACGCATAACAAGGAGACGATGGAGGTGGCCGATGTCCTCTACGGCGTGACGATGGAAGAGCCGGGTGTTTCCAAAGTCGTCTCCGTTCGGTTACAATAGCGGGTGATCCGCGTGGAGCTTTGCAGAGGGGGGACCGACGAATGAAGTGGGGAAGTGGGAGGCGCGCGTTGGGGGGGCTTGTCGCCCTGAGCGTGGTGAGCTCAGGGGTCGCGCTCGGGCAGGAAGCCGCGCTACGCCCGACCTCGGAAGGAGCAACGCACTACTCCTATGTGTTCGAGCATCCGCAACTGGAGCCCACGCGCTTTGAGCTTCGCTTTGATGAGACCGGGCGGGGGACATTCGCCTTCTGGCG
>BEHK01000101.1 GCA_002898775.1 bacterium HR08
AGGCCCGCGTGATCTCCGCGCGCGTCGCGCGCCGCGTCACGCCGAGGATCTCGTAATAATCTCGCCGCGTCATCGCCGCGCTCTCATTCGCGCTTCCGAGAGGGAGTATAGGAGCGCCTCCTCGGGATGTCAAGAAAGCGGGGGGATGACCCCCTGCCGAGAGGCGCGCGTTCTTGACCCTCACTTCCGTCCCAGGAGCCGAAGACGGCCCACGAACGTGCGCCGTTCCATCCCCCCCCAGCTGAGGAAGTGCGGGGAGTCCACATTGTTGTTCACGGTCGAAGGGTTCGGACGATTCGTCACATTGTTGATGCCCGCGCGCAACGCCCAGTGCAAGCCGAGGAATCGGAATCGCCGCTCCAGGTGAAGGTTCAGGGAGAAATAGGTGGGGAGCCGTCGCCGATTCGGTGGTTCCACCAGCCGCTGCGCTTCGTTGACGACAAGGAACGGGTACCCGTCGCGCCATTCCAGCGCGTAGGCCAGGGTGAATCGTTTCGGCAGTGGGGCCCATCCCCAGAGGAGAAAGCGATGGGGCGTATCCCACGGCAGTGGCCCGCCGGCCTGCGCCCCCAGCACGAGCAGATCCGGAGCGAAATCAAGCACGGCGTTCGAGCGCGCGCGGGAGCGAACGTAGGAAGCCAGCAACGGATGCGTCTCCCGCAGGTTCCAGCGGAGCGTCAACTGGAACGCGTCGTAACGATCGCGCTTGTGATCGCGCAGCTCGAAAACCTGATGTCGCGTCAGAGGACCAACGGCAGGCGAAACCGCCGGATCCGAGCGCGCGCGCGTCGCGCCCTCGCCTTCAGGCGCGGGCTGATACCCCCATCCGTGATGGCCTCGCTTCTGGAGGAATTCGAGAGAGAGGACGAATGCGGCCGGAAGTTGGCGCTCCACGCCGAGGCTCCAGATGAAGGCGCGGGGCGAGGCGAGCGCTCGCACATCGGCGCGAAATGCCGTCTCGATGATCTCCTCCACCGCGCGCCCACCTCCCGCGTAGAAGAGGTCTTGCCGTCGTCCACTCCGGGACCGCAGGACCACTTCCAGCGGCGTCGCGTCGTGGAAGAGGCCGAGACCCCCCGTCAGTTTCGTCCGACGATCCGCCGTGAGGAGATAGCTCGCTGCAGCGCGAGGAGACCAGCGGACGGTACGATGGAGTGAATCCCAATCGAATCGGAGTCCAAGCTCCGCCACACCGCGTGAGGCGAAGACCCACCGATTCTGTCCGTAGAACGCCAGCTCCATGTTCGTCAGTTGCGTCTCCGGAGCGGCGGAGAAAGACACGGCTCGCACGGGCGTCCCATCTTCCCGAATGATGATGAGCTGACGGCGTCGGATATGCTCCCGCGCGCCGATGTGGATCCACTCCGTCCCGATCTTCACCTCATGTCGCCCGCGCCAGAAGAAGCTTGGGAGGGTGAGGTTCACCATCCCCTGAAGCCGGTGCGCGCGACGCTCTGCCGTTCGGAAGAAGTGGCCGCCCGAGCCCTCGGGGGAGAGGTGATACGGGGCGTCTCCCCGGGGATGTTCGGCGTCGCGAAAGTGCGCCAGGCCCATGCCGTATTCGAGCAGGAGACCATCGGGGCGATACACCTGCCCTTTCAAGGCGAAGAAGTCCGCTCCCTGACTCACGCGGCGCGTCGTCTCGCGCGGGACGAAACGTGAGAGCCCATCGTAGGGGGATCGAAAGCGATGGGTGAGCAGCGTGAGGGTCAGCAGATGGGACGCGCTGGCGTTCACCTGCACTTTCGTGAGATTGCCCAACCGCCACGCTCGGTTGCGATCCGCGCCGCGCGGCAGCTCCTCGACGATCGTGACATCATACTCTCCTTCTGCGGCCTCAGAAAACCACGCGCGCTTCTTCCGTAGCGGTCCGGAGAAGGTCGCGCGCGGGGTCCAGTTGTTCAGGTGAATCCCCTTGCGATGTTGGAGAGAGGGGAGGACGTCGGTGGCGGAGAAGCGGAACCGATCGTCGCCCATCGCCGTGCGCAAATCGAGCACGCCGCCGGAGCTCCTTCCGTACTCGGCGGAGTATCGGCTGTGGTGGACGCTGACCTCGCGGATGGCATCCACGCTCACCCGCAGATCGAGCCGCCCCGTGATCGGATGCGTGATCGTGAAGCCGTCGAGCGTCATGAGGGTCTGCGACGTCGCCGAACCCGCGAGGTGAAGATTCCCAGAGGGGTCTTGGACGACGCCCGGTAGCATCGCGAGCGCATATCGCAGATCGCGCATGACCGGCGTGGGGAGGGTGAGGATCTCCGAGGCGCTCAGCTCCACGCGCGCCGCCGTCTGCCAGGGGTCGAGGACCGAGGAAGAGGGCGTCACCTCTATGACCTCGACGAACTCCTGCCGTCGGTGCAGCACGATCTCTATCGCCTCGTTCTCCGGGAGACGAACATCAGACACAGTGACGGTGTAGAAGCGCTCCTTCTCGACGCGCAGGCGGTACATCCCCGCAGGGAGATCGGAGAAGGCGCATCGGCCCACGTGATCCGTCTCCCCCGTGCGGAGGTTTCCCGTCTCCGTGTGCTCGAGCGACGCTCGAGCGCCGGCGACCGGCCGACCGTTGTCATCCACGACGGTGATGAGCAGTCGTGCTTGAGGAACCGAGACGTTCGCCTTCGCCCGCAGGGGAGACCACAAGAGGCAGGTGCTGGCGAGGAGAAGCACCCCCCACCCTCGACGCCCCTGCAGGACAATCCTTCGGGAGCCGGGTGTTCGCCTCATGGCCGATCAGGAGCGCGCGGCCAGTCGCCGAAGGACGTGCTCCTGAATGTAGCGGACGCTCTTCTCCGCCTGCTCGCGCACGCGCGGATCGGAGCTGGTCGTCGGTTCCGGATCGCGGAGGTGTCGGACATCGAACCCCTCGCGGCGAAGGGCATCGCGGCCAGCGGGCGGAAGCTCGTCGGGCAATTCGATCCCGCACATGATGGCGAAGGCGAGCGTCCACGCGCGCGCCACATTGGAGAGGTTGTATCCTCCCCCGCCGAGAGCGACCCAGGGGAGGCCGAAGCTCTTCAGTCGCGCGACGACGCGCGTATAGCCGTGCGTCGTCAGGCGCAAGTCCGTCAGCGGATCGGTGGCGAAACTGTCCACGCCCAATTGGGTGACGAGCACATCCGGCCGATACAGCTCAATGAGCGGGGGGACGATCTCCTCGAACGCCCACACGTAGGTCTCATCATCCGTGCCCGGATAGAGCGGGACGTTCACCGAATATCCGTAGCCCGCCCCTTCGCCCAACTCATCCACGAATCCGGTCCCCGGGAAGAGGAAACGGCCATCCTCATGGAGCGAGATCGTGAGCACGCGGTCCGTGTCGTAGAAGGCCAGTTGCACGCCATCCCCATGATGCGCGTCAATGTCCACGTAGGCCACGCGGTGACCGCGTTCCAGCAGCCATTTGATCGCGATGACCGGATCATCGAGATAACAGAAGCCCGAGGCACGATGGGGCAGCGCATGGTGCAAACCGCCGGCGACGCTGAAGGCGACGGGCGTCTCCCGCGCGTCCACGAGCCGCGCGGCTTCGAGCGAGGAGCCGGTGATCAACAGCGCCAGCCGATAGAGGCCTGGGAAGATCGGATTGTCGCCCGGTCCCAGGCCGTAAGCATAGGGATTGCTCGGGTAGATCCCTTCGTCCAGCGCGCGCAGGACGGCCAGGTAGTCCTCGGTGTGAAAGGAGCGGGCGTCTTCCTCGCGCGCTGGTTTCGGCTCGATGAGCGCCACGTCGGGATCCGCGAAGACGCCGTATGCGTGCAGCAGTTCGTAGACCAGACGCAGGCGCCGCATCTTCAGCGGATGCGTGAGGCCGTAGTCATAGTGGGCGAACTCATCGCTGTAGAGAAAGACGGCTTTCGGCATCGTCCCCTCCCACGCGCGCGAAGGTCAGGGATCGAGAGCGGGCGCTTCCGCTTCCACGGAGGGACGGGTCGAATCGGCGCGCCATCGGAAATACCGCCAGGTGACCGTCAGCATCCCCGCGGCGAGAATCAGCAGCAGCACATCCGTGCCGGCGAGCGTCCAACTTCCCGTGCGCACATATCGGGGCAGCAGCAGCACAAGCGAGGTCATCGTCGTCGCGATCATGAAGACGGCGGGCAAGGCCGTGAACCAGATCGTCCGCGCGTGTTGGAAGAGCCAAGCCGTCGCCGTGATGAGCGTCAGGGCCGCCAGAAGCTGATTCGCCGAGCCGAAGATGGGCCAGATCGCTTGATAGGCGTTGGTGAAGGTCAAGAGCGCGATCCCACTCAAGGCGATCACCGAGTTCGCGATGCGGTCTCGCAAGAGGACCGGTGGATCCGGGAGCACGGCCATCCACAGCTCTTCGAAGAGATAGCGCGTCAAGCGCACGAGCGTATCCAGGGTCGTCAGAATAAACCCCTCCAACATGAGGATGCCGAAGATCGTCCCATAAACGGGCGGAAGCCCCAACCCGGCGTGAAGCATCTTCCCGACCGCCACGGCGAAGGCCAGCGGCGCGTTCCCCGTCTTGAGATGCCCCGCCTCATCCGTGGGCCAGACGAGCGCCTTGTACTCGTCGAAACTCAGCCCGCCCAGTACGATCAGCGTCACGCAGATACCCAGGAGAGCTTCCAGCAACATCCCTCCGTAGCCGATGACCGGCGCATCTCGCTCGGAGGCCAACTGCTTGCATGTCGTTCCCCCGGCGATGAGGGCGTGCGCGCCTGAGCATGCCCCGCAGGCGATCGTCACAAAGAGGAAGGGCCAGGCCCATCCCAAGGCCGCTGTGCTCTCGCCCCCCAGATGCACGATCGGCGCATCCATGGTCACCCCTTGCCATCCGCCGCTGATCAGGCCAATGACCATCGTGGCCAGGCCAATGTACAAGAGGTGCACGTTCACGAAGTCGCGCGGCTGAAGGACGAGCCAAACCGGGATCCACGCGGCCACGAAGACGTATCCGCAGATGATGAGCATCCACGCCCTCGGGGCGAGGGTGATCGGATACTGCAGTCCGATCCACACCGAGAGGGCGCAGATCAGCAGGGCCAGCGCGCTCATCCACCGCGTGCGCACGCGCCGCTTGTAGAGCAACCACCCCATTGCAGGAGCCAGCAGCGTGATGACGACGGCGGAGGTCGAAGCGATGCCCCCGATCTTCGCGTACACGATTCCATCCCGAACCGTCGTCTTGATCAACGTGTGATCGGGAGTGAGCCCCAGCTCTCGCGTTGGATAGAGAGAGGTCAGCGCTACAGCCGTCAGTTGCAAGAAGGCTGCCGAGACCAGGATGCAGAGCAGGATGGCGAAGGTGACGAAGAAGATGAACCCGCCTCTCCCCAACGTTCGTCGAGCGACCTCGGCGACCGAGCGCCCACCCTCGCGCACGCTCACAAAGAGCGCGATGAAGTCGTGGACCGCTCCGATGAAAATCACGCCGACGACGATCCACAGCCAGGCCGGCAGAAAGCCATACATGACGGCCAGCGTCGGTCCGACGATCGGTCCGGCCGCGGCGATGGACGCGAAATGATGGCCGAAGAGGACCGGCGTCCGCGTGGGGACGAAATCCACGCCGTCGTTCACGGTCACGGCGGGCGTTGGACGCTGCGGGTCAATGCCCGCCAAGCGAGCCACAAGTCGCCCGTAGAAGAGGTATCCACCGAGCAAGGCCAAGAGCGAGAAGCCCATCAATGCGCCGACATTCATCTCGCACCTCCGAAGTGTCCCGTCATTCTTTGGCGGGTCTTCATCGGCCGACCCACACGGGAGTGCGTTTCTCCAGAAAGGCCCGGATCCCCTCGTGCGCGTCTTCGGTGGCCATGAGTTCATCCAGATAGAGGCGTTCGACCGCCCGCAGCGCCGTCGCGGGATCGAGCGCTCGACCGTAGCGGAGCGCACGCTTGGTGAGCTTGAGGACCGCCGGGCTCTTCCGCGAGAGCTCGCCTAGGAGTTCCTCGACGGCCGGGGCCACCTGATCATCGGGGACGACGCGCGTCACCAAGCCCATGGCTTCAGCCTCGCGCGCGGAGATCGTCTTCCCGGTCAGGATCAACTCCATAGCGCGACGCGGGCCGATCAGGTGCGGGAGCAACACGGCGGCGACCGGAGGGAAACACCCGAGGTGAATCTCCGGTTGCCCGAAACGCGCGCTCTCACCGGCGATGAGGAAATCGCAGCTCATGGCCAGTTCCATCCCTCCGCCCAAGCAATGCCCCCGAACGACGGCCACCGAGACGGCCTCCATCTGCAGGAGCTGCGCGATCGCGCGATGCAAGCCGGTGAGCATGTCCTCGACGCGCTCCGGCACGTGATCGGCCACATCGGCGCCCGCCGAGAAGGCGCGCTCGATCCCGCTCTCCAGAACCACGATGTGAACGTCTTCGTTCACGCGCTCGAGCGCTCGATGGAGTTCTTGCAGCATGGGAATGTTGAGGATGTTGAGCGGAGGCCGGTTCAGCGTGAGTCTCAGGACGAAATCTCGGCGCTCACTGAGGATCATCGGTTCGGACATCGCCACCTCCTCATGAGAGTTCGCGGTTGAATACGCTCCGTTCGAGCGAGAACTTTTGCGGTCCGGTGAGGGCGAGGGAGAGGGCGGCCGCCAGAAGGACGAGCGGGAACTCGAAGCCGCCGGCTCCGGTCAGGCCGTGAGGGAGATGGACGCGCAGGATCGCCACGAGCATGTTGACCGCGATCAGAAGGGCTGCCCACCGCGTGAAGAGTCCGAGCAGCAGGCAAATCCCTCCGAGGAATTCGACGAGGGCGACGAGGATGGCGAAAAGCCCGGGAAGCGGCACGCCGAGCGATTCCAGATACTGCTCGAAACCGGCGAGCCCGCCGAAGAGTTTCTGCCGACCGTGCGCGATGAAGATCACACCGACGGCGAGGCGAAGGAAGAGTGCTGACCATTCGCTATATCGAGAGAACCATTGCGCCAGCATCATCCCCTCCTTGCACCGAATCTTGACCGCTTGCGTCGCTTCATTTTACTCCAGACCGCAAGGGGAGGCAACGCGCGGGTCCCCCTCGCCGGTGCGGGCGCGATGGTATAATTCGTCGCCTCATGGCGCGGCGAAGGGCCAGAGTGCGAGACGGGCGGCGCGCGCTCCTCTGGGCTTCGGGCGCGACGCTCCTTCTGTGGTTCGCTCCCTACGCGGAAGTCATCGTCTATCCCGTGCGGCTCTTTGTGACGCTCGTGCACGAGTCGGCGCACGCGCTCGCGGCGGTGATGACCGGGGGGAGCGTCGCCTACATCCAGATTCAACCCGACGGCAGTGGGGTGACGGCCACGCGCGGCGGACTCGTCCCCCTCATCTCCAGCGCCGGATACGTGGGGACGATCCTCTATGGCGGCGCGCTCCTTCTGTGGTGTCGAGACCCGCGCCGCGCGAAGGGGGCGCTCGGCGCGACGGCTCTCGGGGTCACGGCGGTGACGCTCGCCTTCATTCGCCCCGCGATCGGATTCGGATTCGTCGTCGGAGCGATCGCGAGCGCCCTCTTCGGCATCCTCTTCTGGGTCATCTCGGCGCGCGCGGCCCAATTCCTCGTCGGGTTCCTGGCCGTGCAAAGTTGCTTGAACGCGCTCTTCGATCTGAAGGTGCTCTTTGCGCTCTCGATCGTTGGGGAAGCGCACACCGATGCGCGCGCCATGCAAGAGCTGACGCGCATTCCGGCTCTCGCGTGGGCGCTGTTGTGGAGCGGCGTCTCCCTGGCGGTCCTCGTCCTCATCGCGCGCGCGTATCGCCGGACGCCCGGGTGAGCCGATATGCGGCGACCATCGCGCATCATCTTCGTGTTGCCCGTGGGCGAGCGCGGGGGAGCGGAGTCGGTCTTCTTCGAGATCGTGCGCGGGCTGGATCGCGCGCGGTTCGCTCCCTCGGTTGTCTTCCTGAGAGACGGGCCGTTCGTGCGGGAGGTCCAGGAGACGGGAGTTCCCGTCCACCTGCAGCCGATCACACGACTGCGCGATCCGTTCAATTACGGGCGCACGGTGGGGGCGCTCCGGCGGATGTTTCTTCGACAGGGCGCACGACTGGTCATCAGCTCACACGGCTACGGACACCTCTACGGGGGAACGGCCGCGTGGCTCGCGCGTCTCCCCGCCGTGTGGTGGCAGCATGGGATCGCCTCGGCGGAGCATCACCTGGATCGCGTGGCCGTTCGCATTCCCGCTCGCGGAGTCATCGTGAGCTCATTCGCGGCGGCGGAAGCGCATCGTCGGGTTTTCGGCGCCTGGGGCGCGCCGCTTCGCGTGATTCATCCGGGCGTGGATGTCGAACGCTTTCGGTCGCCGAATCCGGAGCGTCTCATGCGAATCCGTGAGGAGTGGCGCGTGGATCGGTTTCGGTATCTCGTGAGCGCGATCGGTCGCTTGGAGCCCGGGAAGGGATATGACTGCTTCCTCCGCGCCGCGCGACTCCTCGGCGCGCAGATGCCGGATGTGGGATTCCTGATCGTGGGGGGGGACATGAGGGGGGCGCGATCGGGATACGCGGCGTCGCTTCGCGCGTTGGTCGCGGCCCTGGGGCTCGGCGAGCGGGTCATCTTCGCGGGATTTCGGGGCGAGATCCCAGAAGTGCTCGCCGCGAGCGATCTTCTCGTGCATGCGGCCACGCGGCCGGAATCGTTCGGCGTGGTCCTCTGCGAGGCGATGGCCGCCGGGCGCCCGGTGATCGCGACCGATCTCGGGGGAGCGCGCGAGATCGTCGTCCCTGGCGAGACGGGGCTTCTGGTGCCCCCCGGGGATCCCGTCGCGCTCGCCGCGGCCATGGGCTCGCTGCTGCGCGCTGCCGCGCGTCCGCCGCGGATGGGTGAGGCCGCCCGCGCTCGCTCCCCCGCGCATTCCCACGCG
>BEHK01000102.1 GCA_002898775.1 bacterium HR08
CATACCGTCCCCACGGCTTCATATCGGCCAGAAGCGGCGTGCGCGAGCTGATGCGGTCGAAGTCATCGAGCGCCAACTCCACACCCGCCTCGCGCGCGAGGGCCAGCAGATGAAGGACCGCGTTCGTCGAACCGCCGGTCGCCGCGACGGCCGCAATAGCGTTCTCCAAGGCCTTCCGCGTGATGATATGACGCGGTCGGATGTCCCGCCGTAAAAGCTCCATGACGAGCTGTCCGCAGCGAAACGCGACTTCCTCTTTCAGCGGATCAGCCGCCGGAACCATCGCACTCCCCATCGGCGAGATCCCCAACATCTCGCAGGCGGTCGCCATCGTGTTCGCCGTGAATTGCCCGCCGCAGGCCCCTTCTCCCGGACAGGCGACGTCTTCCAGCTCCCGCAGTTCCTCCAGCGTCATCCGACCAGCCGCGCAGGCGCCGATCGCTTCGTAGACGTCTTGGATCGTCACCGGGCGACCGCGGAACATCCCCGGCGCGATCGAACCGCTATAGAGCATGAGGCCAGGGAGATCTAGGCGCAGCAGGGCCATGACCGTGCCGGGGATCGTCTTATCGCATCCGGAGATCACCACCAATGCATCCAGCAGATGGCCGCGCGCGACCAGTTCGATCGAATCCGCGATGATCTCGCGGCTGACGAGTGACGTCTTCATCCCCTCCGTCCCCATGGCGATGCCATCGGAGATGGCGATCGTGTTGAACTCGATCGGCGTGCCGCCGGCCGCGCGAATACCGTCTTTGACCTTCTCGGCCAAGCGGCGATGGTTATAGTTGCAGGGCATGATCTCGATCCAGCAATGCGCGACGCCCACCAGAGGACGTTCCAGGTCTTCATCGCGAAACCCCACGGCTTTCATCATCGCGCGTGCGCCCGCGCGGCTGAGTCCTTCGGTCAATTGAGCGCTCCATCGCTTCAAGTCTCGACTCATATCCGCCTCCTCCAATTCTCGCAGAGGTCGTGTGATTATAGCGCGCCGATCAGAGACGAGGAAAGCGCGCGTATCTCCCGACGGCGCGTCGGCGGCCGCTGGACCAAATTCTGCTAAAATAGGAAGCCGTGAATGAGGGGACGCTCAGGGAGTTGCTGCTCGCTTTTCAGCGGGGAGAGGTGACGTTGGACGATGTCCTCGCTCGGCTTCGCCATCTCCCCTATGAGGACCTCGGCTTCGCCAAGCTCGATCATCATCGCCTGCTGCGACAGGGCTTCCCCGAAGTCGTCTTCGGTCAGGGGAAGACGCCCGAGCAGATTGCGGCGATCGTCGTTCGACTCCTGGAGCGGGGCTCTTTGGTCCTCGTGACGCGGGCGGACGAAGTGGCCTATGCCGCCGTCCATCGCGTCGTCCCGGAAGCCGTCTATCATCCGCACGCGCGGATGATCACGATCCGTCGAGGTCCTCCCCCCGAACCCGAGGGATTGATCGCTGTCGTCTCGGCGGGGACGGCCGACATTCCCGTGGCGGAAGAAGCAGCCGTCACCGCCGAAGCGCTGGGGAACCGCGTGGCTCGCTTCTATGATGTCGGTGTCGCTGGACTGCATCGGTTGCTCAGCATCTGGGAGCCTCTGGCGGAAGCTCGCGTCGTCGTCTGCGTCGCCGGCATGGAGGGGGCCCTGCCGAGCGTCGTCGGAGGACTGGTGGGGGTTCCCGTCATCGCCGTCCCGACCAGTATCGGCTACGGCATCGGCCACGGCGGCCTCGCCGCTTTGCTCGGCATGTTGAACAGCTGCGCGGCGAACGTCGTCGTCGTCAATATTGACAATGGCTTCGGCGCGGGCATCGTCGCCAGCCTCATCAATCACCTTCCTACGAAAACCCGCTGAGGAGGATCGCCTATGACTGGACCACACCGGACACAGCTCATCATGGCGAGATCATGGCCCGTTCGCGGGATCGGTCTCATCGTGCTCCTGCTGCTTCTGCTCGCCGGACTCCCGTCGGTTCGCGGGCAGGGACAAAGTGATCGCCGGCCGATCACCGAGGATCTCTTCAAGAGCCTGGAGCTTCGGAACATCGGACCGGCGATCATGGGCGGGCGCATTGACGATTTCGCCGTCGTCGAGAGCGATCCGCGCATCATCTACGTCGCCACGGCCTCCGGCGGCGTGTGGAAGACGACGAACGGAGGTGTCACCTGGGAGCCGATCTTCGACAATGAAGCCGTCAGCTCCATCGGCGACATCACCGTTGCGCCCTCCAATCCGAACATCGTCTGGGTCGGCACCGGAGAGCCCAACAATCGGCAAAGCTCCTCCTGGGGCAACGGCGTCTACAAATCGCTCGACGGTGGGAAGACCTGGCAACACATGGGACTGAGCGATACGCATCACATCGGACGCATCGTCATTGACCCGACCAATCCGGATGTCGTCTACGTGGCGGCCCTCGGACGCCTGTGGGGACCGAATCGCGAGCGCGGCCTCTTCAAGACCACCGACGGAGGAAAAACCTGGACGTGCGTGCTCTTCCTCAACGAGGACACGGGCGTCGTGGACGTCGCCATGGATCCGCAGAGTCCGAATATCCTCTACGCGGCGGCGTATCAACGCCGACGCACGGCCTATGGCTTCAACGGCGGCGGCCCCCACAGCGGCCTCTACAAGTCCGTGGATGGCGGCGCGACATGGAGGAAGCTCACCCGGGGGCTGCCCACGGGCGATACCGGACGCATCGGCCTGGACATCTATCGGCGTGATCCGCGCATCGTCTACGCCATCATTGAGAACAAGAACGGGGGCGTCTTCCGCTCGGAGGATCGTGGGGAGACGTGGACGAAGATGAGCGACGTCAATCCGCGCCCCTCCTACTACAGCCAGATTCGCATTGACCCGAACAACGATCAACGCATCTGGGTCATGGGCGCGCCCATGTATTATTCCGAAGATGGCGGACGGACGTTCCGCACCAATTGGGTCACGCGCATTCATGGCGATTTCCACGCCATGTGGATCAATCCGGCCAATTCGGATCACATCGTCCTCGGATCCGACGGCGGCATCCACATCAGCTACGATCGCGGGCGAACGTGGGATTTCATCAACACGTTGCCGCTCGGACAGTTCTATGAGATCTGCTACGACATGCGCACGCCGTACTACGTCTACGGCGGACTTCAGGATAACGGGAGTTGGATGGGGCCCAGCCGCACGCTCTACACCGTCGGCATCACCAACGAGGACTGGATTCGCATCGGGGGCGGCGATGGGTTCTACGTTCAGGTGGATCCGACCGATCACAACATCCTCTATGTCGAATCCCAGAACGGCAACATCACGCGCTTGCACATGAATACGGGCGAACGCCGCATCATTCGCCCGGAGCCCAAGCCCAGTCAACCCCGGTATCGGTTCGACTGGAACTCTCCGATCCTCATCTCGCCGCATGATCCGAAGACGATCTATTTCGGCGGGAATCGGCTCTTCATCTCTCGCGATCGCGGCGAGACCTGGACGGAGACGGAGGATCTGACGACGCAGCCGGATCGGGACAAGATGCCGATCATGGGCGTGATTCCAGGTCCGGACACGCTCTCGCGCCACGACGGCGTGGAGACCTACGGGCAGATCACGACGATCTCCGAATCCCCTCTGCGCCCTGGAATCCTCTGGGTCGGCACTGATGACGGAAACGTGCAGGTCTCGCGCGACGGTGGCCGGACGTGGGAGAACGTCGTCGGCAATATCCCCGGCGTTCCGAAGAACACCTATGTGAGCCGCGTCGTCGCCTCGCGCTCGGGCGAAGGCGTCGCCTACGTCACGTTCGATGGCCATCGCAGTAACGACTTCACGCCCTACGTCTTCATGACGACCGACTTCGGCAAGACGTGGAAGTCGCTGCGGAGCAACCTCCCGGATGGGCATACGATCAACGTCATTCGCGAGCATCCGCGGAATCCCAATCTCCTCTTCGTGGGGACGGAATTCGGCCTGTTCGTCTCCTTCGACCGAGGCGGGCGGTGGATTCGGCTCAAGAACAACCTGCCGACCGTCCCGGTGGATGACATCCAGATCCACCCGCGCGAGAACGACCTCATCCTCGGGACGCACGGGCGGAGCATCTTCATCTTGGATGACATCACGCCGCTCGAACAGCTCTCGCAGAACGTGCTGGATTCCGACCTCTACGTCTTCGACATTCGACCGGCGACGATGTACCGGCTCTACAATCACAAGGGCAACACGGGGCACAAGTTCTTCATCGCGCCGAATCCGCCTTATGGAGCGATCATCCACTACTACCTGAAGACGCCGCCGGGTGAGAAGGAGGAGGTCACGATCACGATCCTCGATCGCGAGGGACGCGTGGTTCGCGAGCTGCGCGGGCCCAAGGAGGCGGGGATCAACCGCGTGACTTGGGACCTTCGACACGAGTCGCCGGTGCGTGCGGAGGCCGAACCCTCGGCCGGCCCCTTTGGCGCGCCACAGGGTCCATTCGTCCTGCCCGGCGAATACACGGTCCGCGTCTCCGTGGGCCATCGGCAGATGAGCAAGACCGTGCGCGTCCACGAGGACCCGCGGATCCAGGTGAGCGAGGACGAGCTTCGCGCGCATCGCGAGGCGTGGCACCGCGTGGGACGGCTCTACGCCACAGCCGATGCCGCACGCCGTCGCATCGTCGAATTGCGGAACCGCGTCAACGAATGGGTCGAGAGCCTGAAACGACAACCGAATGTCCCACAATCCGTGCAGGCGGCCGTCGCTGCGCTGCTCAAGGAGCTCGATGAGCTTCGGGATCAGTTCGTCGCGCGGCCGCGCCCGCTCGGCTTCGCTGGACCGGACCTGCCGGGGACGCCGCGCCCGATCGTCGGACGCCTGGCGCAGCTCTATTCGGCCATCGGATCGTTCACGGCGCGACCAACGCCGCGACAAGCGGAGATGATCGAGGAGCTGACGCAGGAGCTCACACAACACGTGGGGCGCTTGAATCGCCTCATCGAGGAGACAATCCCCAATCTCAACCGACAACTGCGGGAGGGTAACATCCCGCATCTCAATCCGGGGGAGCGAATCCTCGTGCCCCGTTAGTTCCCTCATCGGGGCTCGGGTCGAGGCCAGAAGGTCTCGATCCGAGCCGCCCCCTGTGAGAGGCCCGATCAACGATACTCATCGGGATCCGCCAATTGCACGGTTCCAATCAAATACCCGCTGGCGCCGCTGCTCTGGCGTGCGGGGCGTTCGGCCGGCATGCCGGCGATCGCGCCCGGCAGCCGCATCGCGATGAAACGCCCGAAGACAGAATGTCCGTTGCTCCCCTCAATGAAGAAGGCGCCGAGGTTGGCCACGCGAATGGTCGTTCGCCCTCCGCGCGTGGGGATCGTCGGATCAAAGAGAAGAATGGGAACGATGCGAGGGCTCTCATTGGGCGGATAGCGATCGCTCCAGACATACCATTGTCGCGTCACGGGGTCTCGCCGAAGCTGGGCATTGGGATCCTGCGCGATCAACGCGCTCACGCCTTGGCGCGTCGGACCGACCATATTCCCCGGCTCTGTCGTGAGCGCGTCGCCGATCTGCACCGTCCCCCCCCATCCGAAGATAATATTCTCGCGATAGGTATCAGCCCCGCGTCCGCCTAACGCGAGAGCGTAGAAGTTCCCCGGATATTCCGGCGCATCGCTCTTCAGCTCGATGTAGCGGCCGTCCACGTCCCGCGGCGCGATGAATCCGGTGGGGGATCCCGGAGAGCAATCGCGATAGAGGCTCAGGTCCTGCCCCTGGAATTCCGGGTCATAGGGAGACTTGTAATAATCGGCGTTGACCGCGATCCCCCGCCATGTATGAGGATTGGGATTGAAAGGGCCGTGATCATCATCTTCCGGCGTGACGCAGATTCCACCATGTCCGAACTGATCTGGCGGCGCCCAGGGGCGCCACCCTCCGGTCCCGCCGATGGCCGGAGCCACGACGGCGGCCGCGCGCACCCGGATATTCGCCTGGCGAATGCCGAAGAGACGCGCGAAGAACGTGCGCGCCGGTCGCGTGATGTCAATGAGGATGACGTTGCTTCGCGGGAACGTGATCTCGCTGCTGGAGAGAAGCACTTGTTGTCCGTCAGCCTGGTTGCGCGCAGCGTATTCCATCGCCCAGCGCACAGCCGCTCCTTCGGCCGTATAGTTCCCCGGTTGCGCCAAGAGCCCCTGCGCGCCCGCCAGCACTGCTGCATCCACAGCGTTCTGCAGCTGGTTCCGCACGACGTAGAGATACCCCACGTCCACGGCCAGGCTCGTCACGCCCACAATGGCCACCAACCCGGCGACGACCAGGATCAAAATCGAACCGCGATCCTCTCGACGCGCTCTTCTCATGTCGGCCCTCACTTCGACGGTGCTCGCCTCTGGGGACCGCGCCGCTTCAATATCCCCCAGGATCGGTGAGCTGCACCGCCCCCAAGAGATACCCCCCGGCCCCACTGGTCCGGCTCGAAGGGCGCTCGGGGGCCTCTCCGGCGATCGCCCCCGGCAGTCGCATCGCGATGAAGTGCCCGAGGATCATGTTCCCCGACGTCCCCTCGATGAAAAAGGCCGTGATGTTGGAGACACGAAAGGTCGTTCGCCCGTTCCCCGGTGGATCGGTCGGATCGAAATGCACGATCGGGACAATTCGCGGACTCTCATTGACCGGATAGAGATCGCTCACCACCTTCCACACGCCATTCTCCTTCACCATGCGCGCCGTCGGATCTTTCGCGATCAGTTCGGTGATGCCCTGGAGCGTCGGCCCGGTCATATTCCCTGTCTCCGTCAAGAGCACATCGCCCAGTTGGACGGTCCCGCCCCAGCCGTTGGCCAGGTTGGCGCGATATTGATCGGCTCCGGTCCCTCCGAGAGCGACGGGGAAGAAGTTGCCCGGGCTGAAGGTCTGACTCACTTTGAGCGCGATCCGCTTTCCATTCACATCGCGCGGGGCGATGAACCCCGTCGGCGCTCCGGGCGAGCAATCGGTGTAGAAGCTCACGTCCGTCCGGGCGAACGCCGGATCGTAAGGGGACTTGTAATAATCGGACTGAACCGAGATGCCCTGCCAGGTATGGGGCGATGGATTGAACGGCCCGTGGTCCTCGTCCGTTGGCGTGACGCAGACTCCGCCATGTCCGAACTGATCCGGCGGCGCCAGAGGACGCCATCCTCCCGTACCACCGATGGCCGGAGCCACGACGGCGGCCGCGCGCACCCGGATATTCGCCTGGCGGATGCCAAAGATGGGGCCGAAGAAGGTATTCACCGGTCGAACGATCTCGATCCGAATCACATTGGGCTTGGGGAACGTAATCTCGCTCAGGGAGAGCTGGACGGGCTGCCCCGCCGCCTGATTCCGCGCCGCATACTCGATGGCCAAGCGCACGGCCGGCCCGGTCGCCGAATAATTCCCCGGCTCCTGCAAGAGTCCCTGCGCACCCGCGAGCGCCGCCGCATCCGCGGCATTCTGCAATTGGTTCCGCACGACGTAGAGATACCCCACATCCACCGCCAAAGTGATCGCTCCTAAGAACGCGACCAGTCCAGCTGTGGTCAAGACAACAATGCTCCCTCGATCCCGCCGCATAGGCCTATCCCTCCCGGAGCTAGCTTAGCACCTTGGGTCTCCCTCGCAATCGGTCGAGGAGAGTATTTTCGAAGCCCGAGGATCGGATTTCGCCGCGCGAAGGAGGCCGATCTCAGCGAGCGATCCCCGTGATCACGAGGACCGCTCCCCCTTCTGTGGCCTCGCGCACAGCGATCGTCAGGCCGGTTTGAGGATCCACGAACGTCCGTCCGACGGTCAGAGCCGGATCGAACCAAGACGCCGTTTCCGGAGTCATATCGAGCAGAAAGCTGCCCTCCCGCTCGCCCCAGCTCCCCAAGCGAACGATGACGCCCCGCGGGACGTTGGGGTTCCGCGAGAGGAAGCGATCGAAACCGAAAGGCACGCGGTATTCGACATAATACCATGTGGCGCGTCCGGCCCCCTGACTCCTGAGAATCTTGAGCGCTTTCGGACCCTCTCCGACTCTCTGATAAGGAGCGAGCCGAAACGTCCCATCCGCGACCACCGGAAGGAGACTGGCGTCTTCCTCACTCAACCACCCGAGCTGCTCCTTGTGGAAAGCGCTCAGATGTCCTGCGGCCATCCCCATGACGTCCAGCGTGTCACCGTACTCCAGGACCTGACACGCCGTCCCGAGCGCGACCCATCCGCACTCCAAAGCACGCGAATGCGAGAGACCAAGACCATGCCCGAATTCATGCGCGAGGATTTCGAAGGTGAGCCTCCCGTTGATCCACGCCGCAGCGGGCGTACCTCCAATCGTCGCCAATCCCCACCACGGGCATGCATTTTGCGGGAACACGTAAACGAGATGCTCATACCCCGAGAGGTCCAGACCTGACGCCGCCACGATCGCGTGGGCTTCCTCAGCGAGACGAAACGGATCGCAGGCGGCCGCGCTCATGCCGAGCGTGAACCAGCCGAAGACGTCTCCGGCAAGCGAGAGGCGCCCGTACGAATTCTCTCGGAAGAACTCGGCCACGGCTCCCAAGACTTGGCGCGCTACCTCCACGGAGTACGGAGGCGCCAGGCGATCGGAGAAATTCAGCAAGAGCAATGCGACGCGGCGTTCACCGAGGACCTCGTTTGAACGAGCGCTCTGAGCGTTCGAGGCTTCATCAAGCGTAGCCCGGGAGACGACGATGTGCGCGCCCCGGCGAATGCCGCGCACGCGAACGCGCATCCCCGTCCGCGCGGAGAGCCACACAGAGGCC
>BEHK01000103.1 GCA_002898775.1 bacterium HR08
CGATCTCCGCCAGCTCGATGTTCTTCAAGAGCAGATCGAGCGGATCCATGCGCAACTCGGCGGCGAGATCGTCGAGCGCGGCCATCGTGAGCAAACACGCCTGTGGGTGCAGCGGCGCGCGCCAGGCTCGCGCCGGCCCGCTGTTGGTGGGAATAGCGATATGTCGCTTCCGCTGGTTCGGAATGCGCAAGACATACGGCAGCGGCAGCGCGCTCGTCGGGGGGATGCCTCCCGTTCCCCAGGTCTCGGACTCCCAGGCGATCACCGTCCCATCGCGCTTCGCCCCCACACGCACGCGCCCGTAGTACGACGGTCGAGCTCCGGCGACCATCAACTCCGCATCCCGCTCGAGCATGATCTTCACCGGCCGTCCTCCGGCCATCTTCGAGAGCCGCGCGGCCGCGATCCCCCAACTATCCGGACTGAACTTGCTGCCGAATCCACCGCCGATGTGATCCTGCTTCACACGAATATTGCTGGCGGGAACGCCCAGCGGCCCGGCCATCTGCCCCGCGATCCCGGAGACGGCCTGCGTCGAGATATGGACGAGCACCTGATCCTCGCCCTCCCACTCGACGACGGAACCATGCGCCTCCAAGCAGCAGTGCGCGATGAGCGGCATCCCATAGACGCCCTCGACGACGACTTCCGCTTCACGAAACGCCGCGTCGGGATCTCCCTCGATCTGCTCGGCCGTCGGACGCGCCCGCTCTCCCGCCGCTTTCGGATCCGTGTCCAGAACGTAGTGCGGCAGCTTCTCATATTCGACGACGATGGCGCGAATGGCATCCTCGGCCGTCGGCTCATCCACAGCGGCGACGGCGACGATCTCATCGCCGGCCCACAGGATCTCATCCCCCACTTTCTTCAAAGGGAGCACGGCCCGAACGCCCGGCATCTTCTCGGCCGCGCTCGTATCCAGACGCACGATCCGCGCATGCGCATGCGGGCAACGCAAGACCTTCCCGGCGAGCATCCCCGGGCGATTCACGTCGTAGGTGTATTTAGCCCGCCCCGTCACCTTCTCCGGACCGTCCACGCGGGAGATCCGCGCGCCGATCAAGCGCCGTCGTTCCGGCTCCGGCCATTTGTACTCCGCTCCCTCCACGCGATTTCGCTCAGCCATAGCTCACCCTCCTCTCGGCATCCGCGCGGCCTGCGCGATGGCCGCCCGAATCCCCACATAGGTTCCGCAGCGACAGAAATTCCCCCCCAATCCCCGCACCAAATCTTCCGGCGTGGGATTGGGCGTGCGATCCAAGAGCGCCTTGCAGGCGACGATGAATCCGGGCGTGCAGAAGCCGCATTGCAGCGCGTCGTTCTCGATGAACGCTTGCTGAATCGGATGCAATCGCCCTTCCTGCATGAGTCCTTCCACGGTGGTGATCGCTTTCCCTTGCGCTTCGATCGCGAGCACGGAACAGGCGTAGACGGGCTTCCCCTCCAGAAGCACCGTGCAGGCCCCGCACGTCCCGCGATCGCACACGCGCTTGGCGCCCGTCAGATCGAATTCATTCCGCAGCGCATCGAGCAACGTCACGCGCGGCTCCAGCTCCGCCTGATACGACTTCCCATTGATGGTGAACGTCATGGGGACTTTCCCGGGGCCGAAGACTTTCACCTCCGCTCCGGCGACCCGGAGCATGCGCGGCCCCGCGATGAGCGGGACCGTGAGCGTGATCCCTGAGACCTTCAAGAACTCGCGTCGAGAAAGGTTCCCTCTCTTCACGTTCGGCATCTCCTTCCCCATACCGGTGACCTCCTCTCCCCGCACGTCCTCAATAGGTCACGGGAGTCTCCACAAGCGCCAACGCCTTCTGGCAACATGGGCATGGGCCCGGCACCGAGGACGTGATCTGACACACATCGCACACGTAGGTGATCTCATAGAGCCGCCCGTCTCGAATCGAGCGGACGCGAATACTCTCCAACCGGTCCCCGTCATGGCGAAGGGCCGTGACCTGCAGCTCGCGAGCGCGCAGGCGCGGATCCGCATACAAAGCGACCGCCAGATCATTCGGGAGGAAGATGAAGACCCGACCGCCCGCTACGCGAATCCCTACGCGCCCAGAAGAGCACGAGCCGTCGCGCTCCGCGGCCGGACTCACGCAGACGAATCGTCCACGAACCGTGATCGGCGGGAGAGCCGCCGAGAGCGGGAGCGTGAGACCGTTCCCCATAGCGAGCACGGCCAGCACGCCCGCGCCCAGACCAAATCTTCGAGCATGCGTGCTCACCGTCCCCCTCTCCCTTCGCCCATACGGGTGCGTTGATCTTACCGAAAGGGAGCGGACACTGTCAATGTGGCGTTCGAGCCATCACATCTCATGAGGACGGAGCTTCCGGACGCAGATCCTCGAGCGTGAGGTACCCGACGATATACCCCTCCGAATCGAGCACCGCGCTGGCGCCCAAGCCGTTCCCGCGCAACAGGCGATGCGCATCCCAGAGCGATGTCTCCGGGTGAACGAACATCGAGGGGCCGACGGGCCACATGACCTCACGAACCGTCGTCCGCGCCCATCGCTCGCGGGGGAGCGCTTGAAGCGAAGGGACGAACAAAATCCCATGCAACCGCCGGTCCCGCGACACGGGAAACGTGCGGCTCCGGTGCGCGGGCAGAACGCGCGAGATCACTTCCTCGATGGTCATCTCCGGAGGCAAAAGGGCGGGAGGGGCAGTCATGACATCGGCCACACGAATTCGCCGCATCTGTTCCACCCGCCTGAGCGAGAGCCGACTCGTCTCGGCCACGTCTCGCAGGAAGATCCCGATCAAGATGGACCACGCTCCGGCGAAGATATCGGCGCCCGTTCGCGCGCGCAACACCCAGAAGATGCCCAGGCCGATGAGCAGATAGGCGATGCCCTGTCCGATGCCGAGAGCCCACCGACTGGCTCGCCAGTAATCCCCCCATCGCGCCCACAACCATGCGCGGAATATCCGCCCACCATCGAGCGGAAATCCCGGAAGCAGATTGAAGAGCGCGAGAATGAGATTCGAGAGGGTCAGATAGTTCGTGATGAGTGCCGCCGGACGCGAATCGAAGAGGTGAACGCTCACCTGATTGAGCAGGAAGAACGCGACGGCGTAGAGGAAGCTCGCGCTCGGGCCGGCGACGGCGATGCGAAATTCCGCACCCGGCGTGTGCGCCTCATGCTCGAACCGAGCCAATCCCCCAAACAGATGGAGCGTGATGTCAAAGATGCGAAGGCCCTCAGCGCGCGCGACCAAAGCGTGTCCGACTTCATGTCCGAGCACCGAGAGGAAGAGCAGGAGCGTCGTGATCCCCCCAAGCGCCCAGTACGCGAGCGGATGGAAGCCATGCAGGTGCCGCGGGAGATAAAAGACCGAGACGGCATACACGTGCAACACGACGACGGGAATCCACCCGTAGCTCACCCGAATCGGGATGCGGAAGAGCGTCCCGATCTGAATGGGTCTGAGCCGCATCATCGGCCTCTCCCCGGCTCGCGGATGACGGCAAGAGGCTACGACGAGGGAGGCGATCGAGGGACCGAGGGCGCCGAAGAGCCGTTCGAAGAGGCCGCCGGATGCAGGCCCAATCGGTAGAGCGCCTGCGCCGTCGGATAGCCCGTCACTTCGATCCCCTCAGCCTGCTGAAAGCGCTTCATGGCCTCGACCGTGCGCGCGTCGTACACGCCCGTCGGAGAGCCCTCCAGGAAGCCTCGTTCGATCAAGGCCAACTGGATCTCTCGCACGCGCTCGCGAGGGATCAGGCCTCCAGGACGCAAGACAAGACGGCGCGCCGTCCGCCGGCGTGTCGAGGCCCGACTCCGCCGCGTGGTGGCGCGTTGTGACCGTGTCGCGGATGCGCGCGAGCGCGCCGCCGGCTTCCGCGAGGGCCGCGTCTTCGAGCGCGCGCTCTGCCGGCGTTGAGCGAGCGCCCCCCCCTCAGGCCCATCCCCCATCGGGATCGCCAGCGAGAGCAAAAGGAACACCCCAAAGCCCGCCCCGATCCGAGCGATCGCCCTCATCACACCTCCCTCACGGGATCGTCCCCGAGAGGACGGATCGGCTCGGCCCCAAACCGCGATGGGCGCGCGCGACGATCACTACCACATCGTCGCCCGATTTCAGCCCCTCGAAGATCCGCGTGACGTCCTCCGGCTTTTGAATCTCCCGCCGATTGATCGAGAGAATCACATCGCCGGGCATGAGGCCGAGCGATTCGGCGAAACTCTCTTCCTCGATGTCACTGACGACCGCTCCGCGCGCCGCCCCCAGCTTGAGGACCTCGGCCACATGAGGCGTCACCGGTTCCAGGGTCGCGCCCAGGCGCGGAGGTCCCGCCGACTTCTTCTCCTCCGGCGGTTGACCGTTTCTCCCGAGAGGCTCCCCCCCGCGATCGGCGAGCGACGGACGGACGCCGAGCTTGACGCTGGTCGTGTACTCGCGCCCGTCGCGAATGTACTTCACCCGCACCGTACGTCCCACCTCCAGTGAGGCCACGCGCCGCGTGAGATCGCGACTATCTCGCACCGGCTCGCCATCAATCTCCACGATGATGTCGCCCGTCTGCAATCCCGCGCGCGCGGCCGGACTCTCCGGGTCGGTGACGCTCTCGACGAGCGCGCCCTGCGGCTCCTTCAATCCGTTCATCCGCGCGATCTGCGGCGTCACCGGCTTCACATAGACGCCCAAATACCCTCGCGCGACGCGACCGTGACGGATGAGCTGATTGTAGACCTCCACGGCCAAGGATGACGGAAGCGCAAACCCCACGCCGTTGAAATAGCCGGTGCTCGTCGAAATCTGCGTGTTGATGCCGACGACTTCCCCCTTCAGGTTGACGAGCGGCCCTCCTGAGTTCCCAGGATTGATCGCGGCATCCGTCTGCAAGAAGCGCTGGAAGGGCGCATGCTCCCCATCGGTGACGCGATCCTTCGCGCTGATGATGCCGGCCGTGACCGTCTGCTCCAGACCGAAGGGGCTGCCGATGGCGAGCACCCAATCGCCGACCCGCAGCTTATTCGAATCCCCCATGCGCGCATAGGGGAAGGGCTCGCTTCGCGTGATCTTGATCACGGCCAAGTCCGTCTCCGGGTCCACGCCGATCACCTCCGGGGTGTAGGTCCGACCGTCGGACGTCTTGACGCGAATCGTGGACGCACCCCGAATGACGTGATGGTTGGTGAGGATATACCCCTCCGGGTCCACGATCACCCCCGATCCCGTCCCGCGACGCGGCCGACGGCGAGGACCGAAGAAGAAATCGAACGGATCGTCCGCGCGCTGTCCCGCTCGCGCCGCTTCCGTCTCGATGTGCACGACCGCGGGCTCCACCTGGCGCGCGACGTGCGCGAACGCCTCCGAGAGCGCCAGCGCCGTCGCGAGCGCGCCCGTGGGCGGGACGCTCTCATCGCTCACCTGCAGAAGTCGCGCCGACGGCCGGGCGGATGTCCCGCCGGAGATCCACGTCCCCAAGCCCACGCCGAGGATCACACTGAGACCGAACCCGATCGGCATCGCCCAACGCCGCTTCGGCGAAGGGCTCACAGGCATGCGTTCCATGTTCGCCTCCCTCGCGTCATGCTCGTGCCCCTTCATTATATCAGATGCGGTCGGCAGCACACACGCGCGCGCTCGGTGCGCCTCGAGGACGAGATTTGACAGTGATGCGCCTCATCTGGTAGTCTGCCTGTTTCGGCGGACGGTGAACGCGGGGCTCTTCACAAGACTCGGCAAGGGGGGCGCGATCATCCTCCTGATGTGGGGGGCTTCGTTCACCCTCGGCTGCGGCCTGGTCTCGCGTGAAGTCAAAGTCCCGCAACTGGTCGCCCCGCTGAGCACGGCGACGCCAGAGGACTTGCTCGCGCGTTTGAACGATTTCCAACGATTGCGCACGCTCTCGGCGCGCGTGGCGATTCAGTTTCAAACCGAGGCGCCGGAAGTGGGGTTCGGCCGGCGCTACCGCACGGCCGATGGCCGATTGATCCTGGCGCGCCCGGCCCGCGTGCGCTTGCTCATCCAGGCGCCGGTGGTGAAGACGACCATCGCCGAATTGGCCTCAGATGGGCGCCGCTTTCAGCTCCTCGTCTATCCGGAAGACCATCGCCTCTTTGTCGAGGGCTCGAACGATCGCAACTACGCCGAGCGCGAAGAGGCGCTGCAACGCGACCCGCAGTGGCGTGACGTCGGATCGCTCCGCCACGTCCGCCCGCAACACCTCACCGAAGCGCTGCTGTGGGATCCCGTGAATGCCGCCGATTCGCACCTCCTCACGACGATAGAGGAGTTTCGACAGATCGAGCAGGAGCGCGCGCCGGGGCAGAAACCGCGCTCGATCATTCGCAGCTACTACATCGTCTCGCTTCTGGAACCGGTGGGACCGAATCGCGCCCGCATCCGGAGGAAATTCTGGTTCGATCGCACACGCGGCTTGCTCCTGGTGCGCCAGCAGGTCTTCGGCGACGCCGGTGAAATTCGCAGCGAGATCTCCTACGAGGAGTTCGCGACCATCCCGAACGCCTCATATCTCATCCCGACGGAGATTCGGATCGCACGCCCCTATGATCGGTATTCCGTCCGCCTGGGGTTGGATCGAACGAGCCTGGTGGTGAACGGCGAGGTCTCGGACGCGCTCTTCCGACTGGAGAAGCCCGCCGAGTGGGGGGATTCGGTCCGCGTCATTGACCTCGATCGAAGGGGGAACTGAATGCGACACAGCTTCGTCCTGGCCAACATCCTGGCGCGCCCGGCGCGAACGATCGCCAGCATGCTCGGGATCGCCCTGGGCGTCGCGCTGATCCTGGTGACCGTGGGATTGGCGCGAGGCATCCTCTATGAGACCGGACAGCGAGAGAAGAACGTCGGCGCGGAGATCATCTTCCAATCCGCCGGCACGCTGGGAGCGAGCATCACGGCCACGCCGCTGGCGCTGCCGGTGGCCTACACGCAGCGCTTGCGGGAGATCGAAGGCGTGCGCGCCGTCACCCCCCTGGGGCGATATATCCGCAGCGGCGCCGGCGGCATCGGCTTCGAGATGATCGAGGGCATCGCGGATCAGCCGGCGGACGCCTATACCACCTACGCGGCCATCAGCGGCATTCGCATCGTCGAGGGCCGCCCCCTGCAGAGCGATGACGAGATCATCGTGGATCGGCACTACGCCACGACCAAGAAGATCGCCCCCGGCTCGCGCGTGGAGATCCTCAACCACCCGTTCACGGTCGCCGGGATCTACGAGCCCGAGAGCGGCGGGCGCGTGAAGATGCGCCTCTCGAAGATGCAGGAGCTGCTCGGCGCGCCGGGGAAATGCTCCTCCATCCTGGTGAAGTGCGTTGATCCCGCCGAACAGGAGCGCGTCGCCGAACGAATCGAAGCCGCTCTGCCCGGGAATCAGATCATCTTCACGCGCGACATCCCCAGTTACTACGATCGAGGGATTCCGGCGCTCAATACGTTCCTCCGCGTGGTCGTCGGACTGGCCTTGGTCGTCAGCTCGCTCGTCATCCTGCTGGCCATGTACACGTCCATCACCGAGCGCACGCGCGAGATCGGCATCCTCAAATCGCTCGGGGCCTCGCGCGGCTTCATCGTCGCCGCGATCGAGAAGGAAGCGCTCACGATCAGCGCCCTGGGGATCGCCGTCGGGTACATCGCCTCATTCATCACCAAAGCGGGGATCATGCGGTACACCTCGCTCATCGTGAAATTCGAGGGGAAGTGGCTGCTCACGGCGGCCCTCGTGGGCGTGCTCGCCGGTGCGCTCGGCGCTCTGTATCCGGCGGTGCACGCCGCCCGCCAAGACCCGGTTCGAGCGCTCGCGTATGAATGAGGGGGTGAGCGACGATGTCGGTCATTCTGAAAACGGTTGATCTCCACATGATCTATCGCATGGGCAAAATCGGCGTCCATGCCCTGCGCGGCGTGAACCTGGAGGTCGAGCGCGGCGAGTTCGTCGCCATCATGGGGCCCTCCGGATGCGGCAAATCCACGCTGTTGCATATCGTCGGCGGCTTACTCACCCCCACCTCGGGCACAGTCTATGTGGACGGCATCGAGATCACGAGCCTCTCGGATGCCGAGCGGACGGAATTGCGACGCCGCAAGATCGGCTTCGTCTTTCAACGGCTGAACCTCTTCCCCACCCTCACGGTCGAGGGGAATCTGCGACTCGCCGAACGCATCTACTACAACGGGACTCGTCACGTCGAGGGCGATCCCGAACGCCGTCGGCAGATCCTGCGCCTGCTCGGCCTCGAAGATAAGCTGAACCACAAGCCGAACGAATTGAGCGGCGGCGAGCAGCAACGCGTGGCCATCGCCCGGGCCATCATCAACCGCCCGGCCATTATCCTGGCCGATGAGCCGACGGGCAGCCTCGATTCCGAGAATTCGCAGATCGTCCTCCGCATGCTCAAAGAGCTCAACGCTCAATTCGGCCAGACGATCGTCATGATCACCCATAATCCCGAAGCCGCCGCCATGGCCAATCGCATCGTCCACATGCGCGACGGCAAGATCATCACCCCATGACGCGGAGCGCTCCTCCTCTTGTCATCCCCCCTCGCCCGTTTGATATAATCACCCTTCGCGTGCGGGGATGGGTACGAAGGGGCTCATCGCGCTCAAGAACGTTCTCCTCTGGTCCTACGAACGAGGGACCTGGCAGTACGATGTAATGTGCCTGCTGATCCTGGCCTTCATCTTCCTGACGCCGAGCAGTTGGTTCAATCGCCCGAGTGCCGGCTCGCCCCCTCATC
>BEHK01000104.1 GCA_002898775.1 bacterium HR08
ATCCCCTCATCCAACCCCCTCCGAAACATCTCCACCCCCGTCACCACCGTCCGAAACGTCGGCCGAATCCCCCCCACCTCCACCTCATCCCCCACCTTCACCCGCCCCCGCTCAATCCGCCCCGTCACCACCGTCCCCCGCCCGCTGATCGAAAACACATCCTCGATCGGCATCAAAAACGGCCGATCCACCTCCCGCTCCGGCGTCGGTATGTACGTGTCCACCGCCTCCAACAACTCCAAAATCGGCCGACAGTTCTCACACGCCTCCCGCCCACACCCACACTCCATCGCCCGCAACGCACTGCCCCGCACCACCGGCACCTCATCCCCCGGATACCCATACCGCGTCAACAGCTCCCGCACCTCCAACTCCACCAAATCCAACAACTCCGCATCCTCCACCATGTCCACCTTGTTCATGAACACCACAATGTACGGCACATTCACCTGCCGCGCCAACAAAATGTGCTCCCGCGTCTGCGGCATCGGCCCATCCGTCGCCGCCACCACCAATATCGCCCCATCCATCTGCGCCGCCCCCGTGATCATGTTCTTGATGTAATCCGCATGCCCCGGACAATCCACATGCGCATAATGCCGCCGCTCCGTCTCATACTCCACATGCGCAATCGCAATCGTAATCCCCCGCGCCCGCTCCTCCGGCGCATTGTCAATCGACCAAAAATCCCGATACACCACCCGCGGATTCCGACTGTGCAACACCCGCGTGATCGCACTCGTCAACGTCGTCTTCCCATGATCAATGTGCCCAATCGTCCCCACATTCACATGCGGCTTCGTCCGCTCAAACCGCTCCTTGGCCATACCCCTCTGCTCCTTTCTATCATCCAGCGCGCCTCATCGGGTCGCGATCGGCGTCCCACTCAAGATGGCCTCGCTGACGGCCTTGGGCACTTGCTCGTAGTGCGAGAAATGCATGGTATAGGTCGCCCGCCCCTGCGTCATCGAGCGCAGATCGGTCGCATAGCCGAACATCTCGGCCAGGGGGACATAGGCCGTGATGATCACCGTCCCCGGCCGATGCTCGACGTGTTCGACGCGACCTCGACGCGCATTGAGATCTCCGGTGATCGCCCCCAAGTACTCCTCGGGCGTGACGATCTCCACCTTCATGATCGGCTCCAACAAGATCGGGTCGGCTTTGCGCGCCGCCTCCTGGAAGGCGAGCGATCCGGCGATCTTGAAGGCCAGCTCGCTCGAATCCACCTCGTGATAACTCCCGTCGAAGAGGCGCACGCGCACATCCACCATCTCGTAACCGGCGAGCACGCCGCGTTCCATCGCCTCGCGAACGCCCTCCTCGACGGCCGGAATGAACTCCTTCGGGATGACCCCGCCGAAGATGTCATCCACAAATTCAAAGCCGGAGCCCGGAGGCAACGGCTCGATCTCGATCTTCACATGCCCGTACTGACCGCGCCCGCCCGTTTGGCGGATGAACTTCCCTTCGCCCACGGCTTTCTTGGTGATCGTCTCGCGGTAATTGACCATCGGCCGGCTCACGTGCGCCTCGACGCCGAACTCGCGCTTGAGCCGATCCACGATGATCTCCAGATGCAGCTCGCCCATCCCGGAGATGAGCGTCTGCCCCGATTCGGGATCGCTCGTCACCTTGAAGGAGGGATCCTCTTGCGCCAGGCGTCCGAGCGCCAAGCTCAGCTTATCCTGATCCTGGCGCGTCTTGGGCTCAATGGCGACGGAGATCACCGGGCGCGGCACTTCGATCGCCTCCAGCACAATGGGGTGCCCCTCATCGCAGAGCGTATCGCCGGTGGTGACCGTCCGCAGCCCCGAGGCCGCCACGATCTCCCCAGCGTAGGCCTCCTCGATATCCTCGCGCTTGTTGGCGTGCACCTTCATCAGCCGCCCGATCCGATCCCGCTTCCCCTTGGTCGCGTTGTAGACGCTGCTGCCGGCCGTGAGCGTGCCCGAATAGATGCGAATATAGGTGAGCTGGCCGAGATGCTTGTCGGCCATGATCTTGAAGACCAGTGCCGCCAACGGTTCCTCGTCACTCGCGTGACGCGTGACCGTGTCTCCGCTTCGGGGATCCACCCCCTGCACGGGAGGGATATCCACCGGCGACGGCAAGTAGTAGATGACGGCATCCAAGAGTGGCTGAATGCCCTTGTTCCGAAACGCCGCCCCACAGAGCACCGGCACCAAGCGCAACTGGATCGTTCCCTGCCGCAGGGCCGCGCGAATCTCCTCCTCCGCGATCGGCTCCCCCTCCAGATACTTCTCGGCGATCGTATCGTCATAATCGGCGAGCGCTTCGAGCATCCGCTCGCGCGCCTGCTCGGCCGCCTCTTGTAACGACTCGGGCACGTCCTCTACGAGGAACTCCGCCCCGAGCGTCTCATCAATCCAGGTGATGGCCTTCATCTGGATGAGGTCCACAACGCCGCGGAATGGTTCGTCTCCCCCACCGATGGGGATCTGCACCGGGACCGGACGCGCGCCAAGCCGTCGGCGCATCTGTTCGATGACCATCCAGAAGTCGGCCCCCTGACGATCCATCTTATTCACGAACGCGAGGCGCGGGACCCGGTATTTCTCCGCCTGCCGCCAGACGGTCTCCGACTGCGGCTCCACGCCATTGACGGCATCAAAGAGCGCGATCATGCCGTCGAGCACCCGCAGGCTTCGCTCGACTTCAATGGTGAAGTCCACGTGCCCCGGGGTGTCAATGATGTTGATGCGGTACTGATCGCCCGTCTTCGCCCCGCCGATGCGCCAGAAGCAGGTCGTCGCGGCCGAGGTGATGGTGATCCCTCGCTCCTGCTCCTGCACCATCCAGTCCATGGTCGCCGTGCCTTCGTCCACCTCCCCGATCTTGTAGTTCACGCCCGTGTAGTACAAAATCCGCTCGGTCGTCGTCGTCTTGCCGGCGTCAATATGCGCCGCGATGCCGATATTGCGAACCCGCTCCAGTGGGATCTGTCGTGGCATCTCCGGCTTCCCCTACCACCGATAGTGAGCGAAGGCCCGATTGGCTTCGGCCATCCGGTGCGTGTCCTCGCGCTTTTTGACCGCGCCGCCCTTATTCTGCGACGCTTCGATCAGCTCATTGGCGAGCCGCTCGATCATGCGCTTCTCCCCCCGCTCCCGCGCCGCATTGACCAACCATCGGATCGCCAGCGAGAGCTGACGATGCGGATTCACCTCAACGGGAACCTGATAAGTCGCCCCCCCGACGCGCCGCGATCGGACCTCGACCTTCGGCTTCGCGTTCTCGATCGCCTGCTTGAAGACTTTCAGCGGATCCTCCTTGGTCCGCTGCCGGATCCGCTCCATCGCCGCGTAGAAGATCTTCTCCGCCACGCTCTTCTTCCCGTCCCACATCATGCAATTGATGAACTTGGTGACGAGCGGGCTGTTGTAGACCGGATCCGGCGGAACCTCGCGTCGTTCGACGATTCGCCGCCTCGGCATAGCGTTCTCCTCGCTCACTTCTTCGGCTGAGCGGCCTCGCGCGGCCGCTTGGCCCCATATTTGGACCGACCCTGCTTGCGATTGGCCACCCCCGCGGCATCCAGTGTGCCGCGAATGATGTGATACCGCACGCCCGGCAGGTCCTTGACGCGCCCCCCGCGAATGAGCACGATCGAGTGCTCCTGCAGGTTATGTCCGATCCCCGGAATGTAAGCCGTCACCTCAATGCCATTGGTCAAGCGCACGCGCGCGATCTTGCGCAAGGCCGAGTTCGGCTTCTTGGGCGTCATCGTTTTGACCTGCACGCAGACGCCACGCTTTTGCGGACAGCCCTGCAAGGCCGGGCTCTTCGACTTGACCCTGACCTTCTCTCGCCCGTATCGAACCAGTTGCGCTAACGTCGGCACAGCGTCTCCACTCCTCCCCACGATCTCAAAGAGGCTCGCCGGAACCGTCCGACGGCCTCCGAAAAAGCCAGCTCCCGACATCCGGCTTGTGAGGGGTCTACCGGAAGGGTCTACACCGTGAGCCGCGATCTCCAAAATCGCGTCCTGCCGGAGCCGTCTGCTTCAGGCGCCCCTCGTCGCCCCGAGCTTTTCTGTGGCGTTCCCATGAGGTTCCACGAGATCACCGGAGCGGTCTCCCACTCCGATGTTCATCCCGACGCCACAATAAGCGCTCGCATCTTCGACGGCTCCATTCCCCGGTTACGCGCTCCAACTCGATCTCCAAAAGGCCAAACTATAGTCGCAATCCCCCACCTTGTCAAGACCATTCGCTTGAACCGACGGGGAGGGGGGGCTCACGCTGGAGCCCCCCGCGCATATTCATGTGCCCGGTCGGAAGACCTGCTCGGAGACCTTGTTCCGCTCGACCTCCTCGGGCGTGAACCACAACGGATGATAGTCATTCGTCAGCCACAGGCCGAGCTGACTCGCATACAGCGGGTTCCCCAGGACGCCACTTTGGCCGCCTGGGATGACCTGAAGCCCGCGAATCCCCTCCGGTCGAGCCTCGCCGAGAAACCGTCGCGCGGGCCCACTGCCGAACATGAACGCATCGAGCCGCTCGGCGCGCGCATCGTGCCCGGAAGCATCCACCACCTCGAAGCCACCATCCACGGCCACACCGCGCAGTGCCGGAGCCAGATGCGCGAATCCCCCGGCCGGCGGGATGTTGAAAGGATCACCCAGCGTGTGCGTGAAGACGATGCGGTGGAGCTTGCCCCAACGGTAATCCTCCAGGTTGGTCGAATTGCCGAAGGCCGCGCGGAACTCGTCGCCGGCGAGCCGCTCCAGCGCCTCCTGCAAGCTCTTCAAAATGAGGATATCGCGCTCGGCCTCCGGCGGCAGATCCACTCCCGGCACGTCGAAGAAATTCAGCCCCGAGGCCCCGCGCCCCTTGTTCTGGGCGAAGGTGTCGAGCAGGTTGCGGAGAGCGACCACGGCCAAGGATCCGCTGGGCCGATAGTCGGCCAATCCTACGCGCGCCAACGTCGCATCAATGGTATTGGCGATGATCCGCGCGCGCCAGACGCTGTAGATCGTGGCGGCCACGCTCGCGGCGATCTCCTCCGGAGAGGGAGGCTGTCGCTCCCCCTCCACGTCCGACGCATCATACCCTTCAGGAATGCCCGTCGGCGCGGTGAAGTCCCAACGGGTGAGCCGATCCACCGCCTCGGCTACGCGCGCGTCCTGAGCCAGACTGGCCAGGGGGGCCGGCGCCCCCGCCGCTTGCGCATTGACGAACGCTTGTCGAATGTAGGGCACCAAGACTTCGGCGTCCAACATCTGCACATTAGCCTGAAATCGCTTCATGTCCTCCAGCGAGATGCGCCCGTCTCCACCCAGTGCCGGATCCAACTCCCGTTGAATCAACCGGACGATGCGCCCGAGCCGCGCGCCGATGCTGTAGCCGGGATTCAGATAGAGAATCCCGCGCCCACCGCGCCGCCATTGATTGAGCGGATTGTTATCGAGCGTCGTCCCAATCGGATCGTTGTTGGCATTGGCGATGAACCCCGAAGCGGGATTGATGACCTGCGGCATCTCCTCAAACGGCAAGATCTCGAAAGGTACGGCTTGCCCCGGCTGACGCGTCTTGAGCGGCACCCATTCGTTCTTGACGATGCGCTCGATGCTGCCATCCGGTCGGAGGAGCGCCCCGGCCCCATTGCGGATGAAGAACGGCGGAAGGCCGTCCACGATCCCCTCCTCCAGGTCCTCGCGCAGAGGCAGTTCGCCACTGGTGAAATAGGCGATATTGCCCTCCACGTCCACATAAGCCCAGTTCTGCGAGCCGAAGTCGAAGTACTGGAGTCCGCGCTTGAAGTCCTCCAGATTCTTCGCCCGATGCCAGATGAGGAACGTCTCCAGCTCGCGCGTGGGGCCGAAGCCCGTGTACTGCACGCTCAGGACGCGGAAATCGAGAAGATCTGATTTCACGATGCGGATGATCGGCGCATTGTTGCGATCCGGGATGACGAGGGCCGCCGTCGGTACGCTCACGCCACTGGGCAATGTGCCGGGCGGGATGACGATGAGGTCGTTCGCCGTCCCATTGCCCGGTTGATTGACCCGGAACGTCTGCGGAATGGCGATGATGGGCCGACGCTCCTCGCGAAAGATCGTCGCGCGCGGCAGTTGCGTCGCGATGTCAATGACGACGCGCTCCTCGTAGACGTCGGTCACATCCATCGGGTTCGTCGTCGCTCCCCACGCGATGCGCTCGTTCATGCCGAGCACGATCACGGGCGTTCCAGCGAAGCTCACCCCCATGACGTTCATCGGGTTCGGCCCTTCGACGATGAGATGCATCTCGTAGAAGATCGCGGGCACGCCCAGCCCCAGATGCGGGTCGTTCGCCAACATGGGGAAGCCCGTCTCCGTCTTCGCGCCGCTTATGATCCACCAGTTGCTGCCCGAGGGAGCCGTCGTCCGACCGAGCGCGTTCTGGAAAACCGGCAGGTCCCGAATCTCTCTCAGATAGTCGCGCGCGGCGCGAATCGTCTCAGGACTCACCCAGCGGGTGACCTCTCCGATCTGCCGACTCCACATGATCTTCGCCCCCCGCGAAGCCGCATGGCGAGCACTCGCAGCTTGAAGAAAGCCGGGGATCGAGATCGAGGGGTCAAAGGGCGCGCTTCGGAAGATGTCCTCGAAGAAGAGCTTCGTTCCATCGAAGCCGAGCGCCTGCCCCGCCTGCTGATAGGCCGCCAAGCGCACGGTGAAGTCAATATCGTCCAGGCTGAACGAGAGCTGGAACGCGAGCAGCTTGCCGATGGCGACACTATCCACAGGGCCCCAAGCCGGGATGGCCTCCTTCGTCAGCTCGAGCGCTCCGTATTCCGGCGGCAGGGGATTATCGCGCAAGAAGGCGTTGACCCCCTCGGCGAAGGCCTGCAAAACGGCCCGCGCTTCAGCCGAGAGCGCCGGGAAAGAGGCCTCAGCCGCCCGCCGCAGTCCGAGCACGCGCAGTTGAATGTCCTGCGCGAGCACGCGATCGCCAGGGCCGCGACCGAGCAACTCGGCGAGTGTGCCACTGACCGTGCGGCGGAGGACATCCATTTGGAAGAACCGATCCTGCGCCTGCACGTAGCCCATCATGAAGTAGACATCGTGATCGTTCCGGGCGAAGATGTGCGGGATGCCGAACCGATCGCGCACCACGCGCACTTCGTCCTGCAAGCCACGAATCGGGATCGGCGTCATCTGTCCCGCACTTCGCCCGAATGATCCCCGCGGATGGACCGAGGGGATCACCAGCGCACAAAGCGCCAGCATGACGAGCATCCGATGCGTGCTCATCGCCCACCTCCGTTGAGAGATTCCTCCCATGTGAAGAGCGGGGGGTCATTCCGAAGGGGTTCCGGGGACTCGAAACGCCTCTCGCACCACCACGTCAGCAGTGTCGAAGGACACGCCCTCTCCCCCCGCATGGCTTGACTCCCCTTCTCGGAAGACGGAATCTTTCTAGCCCACCCATTCGCGCATTGTCAAGAAGGGGGGGGGCTCTGTATGCTATCGCGTGTATGAAGATCGCGATCATCGGCTCGCACGGATGCGGGAAGACGGCGCTCGCCTTCTCCCTCTGCACGGAGCTGCAGAAACGAGGGCGACGAGTGGAATTGGTCGTCGAGATGGCCCGGCGCAGTCCCTTTCCGATCAACGAGGCCACCTCCGAAGCGGGGCAACTCTGGATCCTGCATCGCCACATTGTGGCCGAACTCGAAGCGTCCGTTCGCGCGGATGCCGTCGTCTGCGATCGCTCCGTGTTGGACAATTATGCCTACTACTGCCACAAGTTCGGACGGCGCCTGCACCTGGATGCGCTCATCAAGGAGTGGATCGGCACGTACACGCTCCTGGTGAAAGTCCCGCTCGTGGACGAATGGCTCATCCCCGATGGCGTGCGCTCGATGGATCGAGCGTTTCAACGCGCCATTGATCTGCTCGTCGAAGACCTCATCGTGGACCTGGCCGAAGGGCGGACCCGCATCCTGCGGCTGGAGTACCCCTTTGACGTGCGCCATATCCTGGCGGCTTTGCCCCTGGATGCCCACGCCGAATGAAGCGGGAGACCGTCCAGATCGCCTTCCTCATCGCCCTCATCCTCGGGATCGGGTATCTCATCTTTCAGATGCTCCTCCCCTTCCTCTCGGCGATCGCCTGGGCGATCGTTTTGGTGATCATCTTCCATCCGATTCACCGGCGCGTAGCCGTATGGGTGCGGCAGGCGGATATGGCCGCGCTGCTCTCCTGCCTGCTGGTGCTGGTCATCGTGATCGCTCCGGCCACGTTGATCGTGATGGGATTGGTCGGAGAGCTGATCGCTGCCTATCGGCTCGTCGAGGAGCGGTTCGCTTCCGGCGCATGGACACTGCGTCCGGGACAGAACCCGCTCCTGGAGCGCTCGCTGAGTTGGCTCGCGCAATATGCTGACCTCTCGGCGCTGGACCTTCGCGCGTTCATCTTGAACAATCTGCAGCGCCTTTCCAGCTACCTGGCCGCTCGCTCCGCTGAAGTGGTCAAGCAGTTCTCCTCATTCATCTTCAACATGGGGCTCGTGATCTTCACCGCGTACTTCCTCTTTCGGGACGGGCCAGCGCTCATGGCGAA
>BEHK01000105.1 GCA_002898775.1 bacterium HR08
GGTGGATAAGTCGCCCAATGGGCGGGCGATTCTCACCTCCGTCTCTCCGAATCTTCAGCTCGTCCCAGGACATATCGCCCTGGCCGAGGTGGACATCAAGCTCTTCTCGACGATCAATCGGGAGACGCGGCTGCAACGGGCGCTGGCGCGGCTTCGAGAGGATTTCGATTATATTGTGCTCGATTGTCCTCCGTCGCTGGGAATCGCCACGATCAACGCCTTTTGCGCGGCGACGCACCTGATCATCTGCATCCAGACGAACTGGTTCGCCTACGAGGCATTGAAGCGGCTGATGTCTATTGTCGAGGACGTCATGGAGGAGACCAATCCCAATCTGGTGGTCTATGCGCTGGCGACCCTGCATCGGCCGAACGTGAACATCCATCGAGACGTGCTCGTGAAGATTCAGGAGACCTTCGAGCACTTCGCGCTCTCGTCGGTCATTCGGCACACGGCCACATTGGCCGAAGCTTCGGCAGCTCGACAGACGATCGTCGAGTATGCCCATGGAAGCCGAGGCCACATGGACTATCAAAATCTCGCCGAGGAGATCATCAACCGTGTCGAACGAAAAGCTCTCAAGATCGCGCAAGCACTATGAGATCCCGGATCTGCGGATCTCGGATGAGGAATCGGCAGCCATCAAGCAGATCATGCGGCGGTTAAGGGGGAAGCCCGAGGACATCTCAAGCCCTCCAACAAAGGCTCCCCATGAGGCCTCCCCCTCACCTCAGGAACCGCGACCGGAAGGTAGCTCAAAACGAGCCAGCTCACAGAGAGCCAGCTCAATGAGCCAGCTCAATTTGAGCCAGCTCAATTTGAGCCAGCTCACAGAGAGCCAGCTCAATTTGAGCCAGCTCACAGAGAGCCAGCTCTCGATGAGCCAGCTTGACGAAAATATTACCTTGAATTGGCGAACGATCGAGCACACGCGGATCCCTCAGGTAGTCTTCGACGAGATCCTGCCGACACTGCCGGTGGCCGCGCAAGGGATTTATCTGCAGCTTCTGCGACTGACGCTGGGATTCCATCGGCCAGTGTGTCACATCAGCTTGGAAGTCCTCAAGTCTCGATGTAATCAGAGCTTAGCGAGTGTGAAGCGTCACTTGGAGCTTTTGATCCGGCGCGGCTTAGTGCGCAAAGTGGGCGTGAAATTTGGCGGATCCGACCGCGGGAGTTATCTTATGCCGGTCATTCCTGGAGTGTTCAATGAGGAACCGAAGCCCGAAACAAGCCAGCTCAAAATGAGCCAGCTCAATTTGAGCCAGCTCACAGAGAGCCAGCTCTCGATGAGCCAGCTCACAGGGAGCCAGGTCAATTCGAGCCAGCTCAAAATGAGCCAGCTCAATTTGAGCCACAAGAAATATGATGATGATGATTTTGAAATAAAAAATCATCATCAGACGGAAAAGGCGGACGACGACGACTCACCCCATTTGAAGAGGGTCAAAGAGATCTACGCTCGGCTGACGGGAAATGCGTGGACGGCCTCAGATACGCGAGCCTATCGGGAGCACGGAATCCAGCAGTACGGACTGGAACACGTGGAAGCGGTTATGGAAGCCGTGGCCGAGCGGGCGCCGGAGCGGATCAATAGCTTCAACTACTTCGTGCGCGAGATCATTAATGCCGCGCGGCCCGAGAGCCGGGGCGCGCGACGGCGACGCCTGGAGCAAATCGTGCGACGAGTTCAGCAATTGCACGTAGGAGCGGCTCAGTATGGAATCGCTGACCTGGCCGAGGACGTCAAACGCGCCTGTGCGCGCGAAGGCGTCCCCTTCGACCCCGATCTATTCAACGAGATCATCGGGCTAGGGTAGGGAAGGGAAGCGCACGCAGAGCCCGACAAGATGAAGCCGACCGGGAGCAAGAGAAGCGCGCTTAAAATAGCCCGGTTATCACACCACTGCCGGCGATGGAGGTGATAGAGCCGACTTGTGCACATTGATCACTGACTCCGGGCAAAGACACCGAATCATGCAACATTGTGTTTTGCCTGAACAAGCTCATATAGGGGGGAACTCACCGGCCCCACTGTGCGCGTTCGCAATCGGGATTGAATACCCGTGCATGAGGAAGGCGAGAGTGTGCGCCTACTTAACTGGCATGAACGACGACCTCATCGCTTTGCACTGACAGCTTCCAGAAAAAGAGAACGGATTTCTGAGGCATGGACGCTATCGGCCAGGTGATGAAGGGTACATCCTGACCATGATTCATGAACCCTGGCGGATAGCGCTGGCGTGTGCAACCAGGTCGCTGTCCTGGCGCAAGACGGCGGAGTTTCTGAAAAGCTCCTTGCAGGTGTTTTCTCCGCCGCAGACGGATTCGGCTCCACCCTCGCGCCTTGAGGGCGCCGTGATTACCAACAACGGGCCGGAGTTTGCCAGGCTCATCGCCAACGAAGGCCTGAACACTTCTTCATCCGTCCCCGCTCGCCCAAACAAAATGTTATGAGCGCTTCAACCGCCCGTTCCAAGAGATCCTTGTGGGCTTCCACGAAGACCTCCTTTTTGAGGACAGCGACGCCTTCGACCGCCGCCTCGCCTCCTTCCTCTTCGCTTACAATATCCCGCTCCCCCATCACGCCCTCAACCTCCAAACTCCCGCCCAGGCCTTCGCCAGTTACACCAACTTGTCCCTGGACAGATACAAACCTCTTGTAGATCGCCGTCAATAGGGTATAGAATACAGGCTGTCTTGGCACAGTGAGGTGAGGCGGAGGAAAGACGAACATGAGGGCACGACTTCGTCAATGTGCGCTTAGTCTCGTCGTATCCTTTTCGATTCTCTTGCTACCGCGTCCGCTTGGTGGGGGCGAGCCGGTTATCGCCACTTTCTCGATCATCGCTCGCGATCCGGAGACGGGCGATTTCGGCGTGGCCGTACAATCGAAGTTCTTCAATGCGGCGGCGATCGTCCCCTGGGCGAAAGCCGGGGTCGGAGCCATTGCGACGCAGGCTTTCGCCAATTATTCCTATGGCCCGGAAGGGTTGAAGCTCCTCGAGCAAGGGCTGACCGCGCCCGAGGTCGTTCGGCGTCTGACGGAGGCGGATCCGGGACGCGAGCGGCGACAACTGGCGGTCATTGATGCTAAGGGTAATGTCGCGCATTTCACCGGACGTCAGTGCATCCCTTGGGCGGGAGCGGTCGCCGGGCCCAACTACAGCGCACAAGGAAATATCTTGGTCGGCGAGCAGGTCGTGCGGGCGATGGCTCGAGCCTTTGAAACGACCAGGGGGGATTTGGCCGATCGGCTTGTTGCGGCTCTGGTCGCGGGACAGGAGGCTGGCGGCGACGCGCGAGGGCAGCAATCGGCCGGGCTCTTGGTCGTGCGTCAAGGCGCGGGTTTTGGCGGCAGCGATCGGTATATTGATTTGCGCGTGGACGATCATCCGGAGCCGATTCGGGAGCTGCAGCGGCTGCTGCGACGCTACCGATTGACCTTGCAGCTCTATCGTTCGATGGCGCTCGAAAACGAAGGAAAGCTCGATGACGCGATCGCCCTCGTGCGACAGGTTCTCGAACACGATCCACAGGATGGAGAGAAGCATTATCGTCTCGCCGGGTTGCTCGCCAAGGCCGGCCGGACGGCGGAAGCGCTTCAGGCGCTGGAACGCGCCATTGCGTTGAATCCGCACTTCCGCGTTCTGGCCCAGCAGAACCCCTCGTTCGAACGCGTGAAAACAGACCCGAAGTTTCAACGCGTACTCTCTGAGAAAGGAGGGACACGACCATGAGGAAACTCGTCGCGGTTGCCTTCGCCTGTGTCATGGCGATGGCGTGGACGCCGATGAACGCCCAAACCCCGACGGGGACGATCATGGGGACGGTGCGGGACGAGACGGGGGCGGTCGTCCCGGGAGCCACCGTCACCGTGACCAATGTCCAGACGGGATCCACCCGCACTGCCGTGACGGATGCCACGGGATCGTATCAGATCCCGCTGCTGCCTCCCGGGGAGTATCAAGTTTCCGTGGAGATGACGGGATTCAAGAGAGAAGTTCGCGTGGGGATCGTGTTGCAGGTGCAGCAAATTGCCGTCGTGGACTTCACCTTGCGCGTCGGGCAGATCACGGAGGAAATCCTCGTGACCGGAGAGGTCTCCCTGGTGGAGAGCAAAAGTTCGTCCGTCGGAAGCGTCATTGATGAGAAGCGCGTCCTGGAACTGCCGCTGAACGGGCGCGAGGTCTTGCAGTTGAATCTCCTTGTTCCTGGGGTGGTCCCGGCCATTCGGGGATCACAATTGGGGACGCAAGGCGGGGCCATCTACGCGCACGGGATGCGGGAGCATTCGAATTCGTTCTATCTGGATGGCATTGACCAGACGGATCGCGCCATCGGGCAATTCTCTGTGAGCCCGATCATCGACACGGTTCGCGAGTTTCGCCTGCAATCGGCGCGCTATTCGGCTGAATTCGGGCGGGCGGCTGGCGCTCAGATGAATGTGGTGAGCAAATCGGGGACGAATGAGGTTCACGGTTCGCTCTTCTGGTTCCTGCGCCACAATGCGATGGCCGCGCGGAACTTCTTCGATCCGGTGAAGCCGCCCTATAAGCGCAATCAGTTCGGGTTCACGCTCGGCGGGCCGATCGTGAAGAATCGCGACTTCTTCTTCGTCGGATTTGAGGGCACGCGCCTGCGTGATGTCACAACGCGCGTCGGGCGTGTGCCGACGCCGGCCATGGTCCGAGGCGACTTCTCGGCCTTGCTGCCGGGAACGGTGATCAAAGATCCGCTGACGGGTCAACCTTTCCCTGGCAACATCATTCCGCCGGAGCGCATGAGCCGGATCGGTCGACGCGTGGCCGAAGTCTACCCGGCGCCGAATCAGGCGGATCCGGTTCGCAACTACGTCTCCGCGCTGCCCAATAAGAACGATGTGAACCGCCTCTTCGTGCGGGTGGACCACGAGTTCTCGGCGAACGACAAGCTCTTCGTCCGGTATGCCATCGATGACTTCAACAAGCTCTTTGGCATCAACCTCTTCGGCGGGCCCTCGATCCTACCGGGGTTCGGACGACGAGACGAGTCGCGATTCCAAACCTTCGGTGGGGGATATACGCACGTCTTCTCGGCGAACGTCATCAATGAGCTGCGCGTGGGGTATACGCGTTGGACGTTGAACTACAAGACCGAGGAGCAGCGCAATATGGTGCGCGAGTTGGGCATCCCCGGACTGACGAATCTGGCGCGAAATACGGGATGGCCGCTCTTCACCGTGAGCGGTTTCATCAATATCGGCGATGCGACGAATCTGCCGCAGGGCGGACCGGGCGTCACCTATCAGATCTCCGAATCGCTGCACGTGCTCAAGGGGCGACACTCCCTCAAGTTCGGGGCCGATCTGTGGTTCTATCGCTTCGGGAATTTCTTCCTGGATGCCTCGGCGCGAGGTTCGTTCACGTTCACCGGTCAGTTCACCGGTCACCCGATCGCCGATCTCCTTTTGGGGATCCCCGTACAGAGCTTCCGAGGCGTAGGCGCTTCGGACTTCACGAACTACCAACAGTCCTACGATTTCTACCTCCAGGACGACTGGAAGGTGACGCCCCGGTTGACGCTCAACCTGGGCGTGCGCTATGAGTACAACACGCCGTATGTGGAGAAGAAGGATCGCTTCACTAACTTCTACACGAATCCGCCGCGACTCGTCCTGGCCGGTCGCGATGGCATCTCCCGCTCCACGTACGACAATGATCCGAACAACTTCGGCCCACGCTTTGGATTCGCTTACGACGTGTTCGGAGATGGGAAAATGGCTATTCGCGGCGGCTACGGGATCTACTATGATCGAACGATCCTCAACACGATCTTGGGGCTGCGGCTGAATCCGCCGCATTATGAGTTCAACCTCTTCCTGAGCGATCCGGCTGTTCCGAAGCTGACGTTGGAGAATCCCTTCCCGGTCGAAGCGGGCGTTCCGCTTCTACCGTCGCCGAACTTCTTCGCCAAGAATTTCCGCGACGGATATGTCCAGCAGTGGAGTCTGAACATTCAGCGACAGGTTCTGGGGAACACGCTGGTGGAAGTGGGATATTTGGGTTCGAAAGGGACGCACCTCTATCGGCAGCGTCAGATCAATCAACCGCGGCCGGCGCCGGGACCCGTCCAGCCGCGTCGCCCATATCCGATGTTCGGGAGCATCAACGGCATCGAATCTAGCGGTCACTCCACATATCATTCGCTCCAGCTCAAAGCCGATAAGCGCTTCACGAAGAATTTCGGCTTCTTGCTCGCGTACACCTTCTCCAAATCCATAGACTCCAACTCCGCTTATGCCGGGAACGCGAACACGACGAACAACGCGCAGGATGGGAACAACCTGCGCGCCGAGAAGGGACTTTCTTCATTCGACATGAGACATCGCTTTTCGCTGAGTTACATCATCCAACTCCCCTTCGGGCGCGGGCAAGCGTATCTCGGTGACCTCAAAGGGTGGGCAGGACATCTCGTCTCCGGCTGGGAGATCACCGGGATCACGACGCTGCAATCGGGGACGCCCTCGGACATTCAGTTGACCATTGATCGCAGCAATACGGGTGTCTTTCGCGATCGGCCCGATCGCATCGGGAAGGAAGTGAAATTGAAAGACGCCAAGCCGGAGCAATTCTGGGATCCGAAGGCGTTCGCGCTACAACCGCCGTTCCGCTTCGGCACTGCGGGGCGGAACATCCTGCCGGGGCCGGGCTGGGCGAACTTCGATTTCTCCGTGATCAAAAACACCTATGTGACCGAGAGCGTCAATCTTCAGTTCCGAGCCGAGATCTTCAACCTCTTCAACCATCCGAACTTCTTCAACCCGGAGCGGTTCTTCGACACGCCGCTCTTCGGAAAGATCACGGCAGCGGCCGATCCGCGGCTCGTTCAGTTGGCGCTGAAGCTGATCTTTTGAATTCAGCACCTTCGCGTCGAGGGAGTGATGGCTCGCACACCTCAATGAGGTCGAGCCGTCACCCCCTCGTGGGATTCGCCGGACCTCGCACATGAGGGCCTTCTGGGAGTCGCGGCGAGAGGCGTACCTTTCGCTTCTGACATCCCGGAGCAGGGCGTGGACGAGCCCACACTCCCGCCTCCGAGACGCGGGGAGCGCACAGGCTCCGTATTCACCGACCACAGCTGGAGCCGGTGCAAGGAGAAAAGGTCTATGAGCAGGTTCAGGTAGCGGTTCACTGTCCGCACATCCGGTCCCAGACGGCGCGCCGGCTCGCTCGCGTTGAGGTCAAGTCGCGAATTCTGTGTAGAGGGCCTTGAGGGGCGCCATGTCCATATACCTCCTGAGGGCCCAGTCCTCGCTGGCGCGCAGGGTGACGGCCGTGGCTAGGTCCAGGGCGCTCTCCTGGTTGGGGAAGACGCCTACCACCCGGGTGCGCCGCTTCAGCTCTCGGAAGAGCCGCTCCAGCAGGTTGGTGGTCCTGATGAGGCGGTGGTGAGGGCCTGGGAAGTGCAGGTAGGTGAGGGCGTCGTCCAGGCCCCGCACAAGGGTCTCCACCGCCCTGGGGTAGCGCCGCCCGTAGCGCTCCTGGAAGGCCTGGGCCAGGGCCCGCGCCGTCTCTTCCCGGCGTACCCCGAAGATGGCCCAGAAGCCTTCTGCCACCTCCCCAGCCTCGCTTATGGGCACATGGGCCAGCACGCCCTGCTGGAAGTGGGCCAGGCAGCGCTGCCATCTCGCCTCGGGCAGCTCGCTGGCCACCGCCTGCTTGATGGCCTCATGGTCATCGCTCACCACCAGCAGCACGCCCCTGAGCCCCCTGTCCAGGAGCCCCCGCAGTAGCTGCCGGTAGGCCTCCCGCCGCTCCCCTCCTGCCGCCTCCACTGCCAGCACCTCCCGGTAGCCCTCCTCGTCCACCCCCACCGCCACCAGCAGGGCCACCTCCCGCACCCGCTCGCCACAGGGCACCTTCAGGTAGGTGGCGTCCAGGAACAGGTAGGGGGAGGACCGCTCCAGCCGCCGCCCCCGCCAGAGGGCCAGCTCCTGCTGGAGGCGCCGGGCGATGCGGCTCACGGCGTCCTTGCCCACCTTCACCCGGGAGAGGGCCCGGGTGAGCTCGGCCACCCGCCGCACCGACACCCCCTGCAGGTACATCTCCAGCACCGCCTCCTCCACATCCCCCGTCATCCGCTTGTAGCGCTCGAAGACCTCGGTGACGAACTCCCCCTCCCGGTCCCTGGGCCCCCGCAGCTGCTCCAGCTTGCCCACAGGGGTGATGAGCTCCCTGGTGTAGTGGCCGTTTGCCAGAGCCCCGCCTGAGGGGCGTCCTCTCCCGGTGGCCCGCCCCTAGGTGCTCCCGCATCTCCTCCTCCAGCACCTGCTCGATGACCGCCTTAACGCCCTCCCTTATGCGGGCGTGCACCGCTTCCCGCGCTAGCTCCCGCAGCTCCTCCTTCTCCATCCGTCGCCTCCTGTCACTTTCGTTTTCTACACAACTTTAGCGACACGACC
>BEHK01000106.1 GCA_002898775.1 bacterium HR08
CGTCTCGGCCGGCGCCTTCGGCTCGATGATGGCCTACGCATCCGCGCTCGCGCTCATCCTCTCGCTGAGTCGCGAGATCTCGCCAGCGTGGCGAATCCTGTTGCGCGTGGGGATTGTGCCGATGATGACGAGCTTGGTCCTGACGGGGACGCGGGCGGCCCTGATCATGACCCTCGTCGGAATCGTCCTGTTGTGGTGGCATCGGCGGACGATTCGCGTCTATCTGGTCGCGGCGGCGCTCATCTCCATCGGCGTGCGGCTGGGGATCGATTTGACCGAAGGGCGGGCGGCCGAGCGCTTCGCCAGCTTGGCCGATCTCGGCCTGATCCTCGGGCGCGTGTCGAATCCATTTCTCGCGGGGGTTCAAGCGATGCGGGAAGCGCCGTGGGGACACGGCCTAGGGCGAACGGGTCATGGTGTGCCGTTCTTCATGGGGCAGTGGTATCCGACATTTCATCCCATCTTCGCCGATGGGGACTTCGGGCGCATCATGATCGAGATGGGCGCGCTGGGGCTGGTGGCGCTCGTCCTCCTTTTGGGGACGGCGCTGCACCGCGCGTGGCGCGCCTTGCAGCGATTGAAGGGGACGTCCGATGAGGAGGTCGCGCTCGCCATTGTGAGCGGCGCGTTCATGCTGGGGATCGGGACGCTCGTGGGATCGCCGCTGCTCAGCATCCCTCATGGGATGCTCTGGTGGTTCTTCCTCGGCGCGGTGTTGAAGCTCGCTGATCTTGAGGAGCGGCGGCAGCGGGCCTGGTGGCGCGCCTGGAGCGAAGTCTTTGTCCCGATCGAGCGCGGCGATCGGAGTCGCGCAGTCTCCGCGGTCGAGGGGCGCGCGGGGGCCTCTCGCCGCTCCCAATGGCGATGAAGATCGCGCTTCTGGTCCACGATTACGATCGTCGCGTGGGGCATGGCCGGTATGTCATCGAATTGGCCGAGCGCTTCAGCCGGGAACATGAGGTGCATGTCTTCGCTCATCGGGTCGCCGAGACGGGCAATGGGCGCATTCGATTCCATCATGTCCCCGCTCTGCGCGCGACAGCGATGACGACGATTCTCACCTTCCCCTTCGGGAGTTGGTGGCGCCTGCGCGAGGCGTTCGATATCGTGCATGGGCAGGGGCTCTGTGCGTTCTCGCTCGATGTCGCGACGGCGCATATCTGCCAGTGGGCGTGGTTCGAGGCCCTTCGGGCGCGGGAAGGTCGTCTCACGGGGGGGGATCGGCTCTTCCGCTTCTTCGTCGGTCGGTGGGAGCGCGCCCTCTATCAACCGACGCGCGCGCGCTGGGTCATCGCCATCTCCGAGAAGGGGCGCGCGGAACTGGCGCGATACTATGGTCGGGAAGCGCGCGTCGTGGTGGTCCGTCCGGGCGTGGATCTCGCGCGATTTCATCCGGCGCGACGGCTTCAATCTCGCGTGGCCGTGCGACGCGCTCTGGGATATGGGGAGCGGGATTTCCTGCTCCTCTATGTGGGCTCCCTGCGGAAGGGAGCGGCTGCAGCGCTGCGCGCGCTCGCGCTTCTGCCCGATGCGCAGCTCCTTCTGATCTCCGGCTCATCGGCGCGCCCGTACCGGGATCTGGCGCGACGTCTCGGTATCGGTGAGCGCGTCCGATTCCTTCCCCCCACCGATCGCATCGAGGACTACTATGCGGCGAGCGATGTGTTCTTGTTCCCCACCGTCTACGACGCGCACGGGATGGTCATCTGGGAGGCGATGGCCTCCGGGCTTCCGGTGATCACGACGCGCGCGGCTGGCGCCGCGGAGGTCATCGCGCATCTGGAGGACGGGCTGCTTGTGGATGATTCGCGCGATGTGCGCGCGCTCGCCGATTATGCCCGTCGGCTCCGGGAAGATCCGGCGTGGCGCGAGGCGATGGGCCAACGCGCGCGCGCACGCGTTGAAGCCTTCTCCTGGGATCGCGCAGCGCGCGAGACGCTGCGCGTGTATGAGTGGGCGAGGAGGACATAGGCGATGCGGAGCACGTCATCGGTTCTCACCCCCACACGCGCTCGGGGACTCGGGACGACTCGTTCCACCCGCGAGCGCGCGGGGACGACGCTCATCCTTCTCGTGAACGGAGACGCGGATGGGGCGGCCGCCGAGCGGGCGCGCCAATTCGCCGCGCGGCTCGCGGCGGAGTATCGCGTGCATCTTCTCTATCGCGGCCGACGGAAGGTCCGGGCGGCGCTTCGCTTCGCGTGGGCACTGCTCCGGTGGCGACCGCGGCTCGTCTACGTCATGGACATGGCGGCCTCGGGAGTCCTGGCCGCTCTCGCATATAAAGCGCTCGGCGGCGCGCGCGTGGTCATTGACACGGGCGATGTCATCTCCGCGCTCGCGCGCGCCCTCGGGCGCGGATGGGTGGGGCAGCGATTGACGGAGCTTCTGGAGAGGCTCTCGCTTCGACACGCGGATTTCCTCATCGTGCGGGGGAGCGGGCACCGGGAGTGGCTTCAGCGACGAGGCCTCACGCGCGTCGAGGTCATCCCTGACGGTGTGGACACGCGCGTGTTCCGTCCGCGCGAGGCCACGGCGTTGCGGCGGCGCTTGGGCGTGGAGGGACGGTTCGTCGTCGGGGTCGTCGGCTCGTTGCGCTGGAGTCGAGCGCTCGGCTTCTGCTACGGCTGGGAACTCATTGAGGCGCTCGCGCGAGTGACGGACCTTCCCATTGTGGGGGTGATCGTCGGCGACGGATCGGGGCTCCCCCGATTGCGGGAACAGGCGCGCGCGGGGGGGGTGTCGGATCGCGTGCACTTCGTGGGGCGCGTGCCGTTCGACCGGTTGCCGGAGTACATCTGCCTCATGGATGTCTGCCTCTCGACACAGACGAACGACCTCGTCGGCGAGGCGCGCACGACGGGGAAGCTCCCGCTCTATCTGGCCTGCGGGCGGTTCGTGCTGGCGAGTCGCGTGGGCGAGGCCGCGCGGATTCTGCCCGAGGAGATGCTGATCCCGTACGAGGGGAGAGAGGCGTACGCGAACGCTCTGGCCGAACGCCTTCGCTGGCTCGTCCGGAACCCGCACGTGCTGGAATTGGGGCGGGAGAACGTCGCCCTCGCTCGTCGGCACTTCGAGTATGATGTGCTGGTCGCGCGTCTGCGTCCGATTCTCGATCGCTTGCTCGGCGAGGCGTGATGCGCGTCGTCCTCGTCCCTGATCTGGAGCTGGAGGGATGGAAGAGCATGGAGCTGTACGCGCATCAGCTCGAGCGATGGCTGCCGCGGCTCGCTCCGGATTGGGCGTTCGAGGTCGTGCGCCTGCCGACGCCCAGGTGGGGGCGGGCGCGTCCGCTGCGATTCGCCGCGCGATATGTGCTGCTCCCGCGTCGCGTCGCGCGCGCACGCCGAAAGGAGCCGGCGGCGCTCCACCACATCCTCGATCACTCCTATGCGCATGTGCTGCGATGGCTCGATCCGCGACGCACGATCATCACGGTGCACGATCTCTATCCGTATCATCTCGTGAGCGTCGGTGGGACGGGCGCGCGCATCCGCCTTCGCAACGCCGTCCTGCAGTGGGTCCTGACCTCGCTTCGAGAAGCGGCGCACGTGATCGCCGATTCCGAATTCACCAAGCGCGAAATGGTGCACGGATTGGGCTATCCTGAGGAGCGCATCACGGTCGTTCCCTTGGGGGGGGATCATATCGGCGCTCCCTCCGAAGGAGAAGAGGCCCTCGAGCGCACGGTTCGTCAGCTCGATCTCCCACCGGGGGCGCGATTCGTCCTTCACGTGGGGAGCTGTGACGCGCGGAAGAACATCGGGACCGCGCTGCGCGCGTTCTCCCGGCTTCGGGAGCTGACGGGCGAGGATCTCTATTTCGTGCAAGTCGGGGGGCGATTCGCGCGCGCGCACTGGAGAGCGATTCACCAGTGGGGGATCGCGCGATATGTCCGGCAACGCGCCGATCTCCCCTGGGAGCAGCTGGCCTCGGTGTATCGAGCGGCGGCGCTCCTGCTCTTCCCTTCGACGTACGAGGGCTTCGGCTTGCCGGTGCTCGAAGCGATGCGGATGGGAACGCCTGTTGTGGCGCTCGCCGCCGGAGCCGTGCCGGAGGTCCTCGGCGATGCGGGACTGCTCGTGCTCGAGAACGAGGCCGAGGCCTTCGCCATGGCGGCCGCGCGCGTGCTCGAAGACGGGACGCTGAGGGACACCTTGGTGAAGCGAGCGCGCGAGCGTGCTCGCGCGTTCACCTGGGAGGAGACCGCGCGTCGCGCGCTCGCCGTCTATCGCGCTGTCGCCTCTTTGGACCCTCGGTGAAGGACGAGATGTCGGGACGCGCGTCCCAGATCTTGCACATCAGCACGGGAGGGGAGCTCGGAGGGGCCGAGCGCGTGGTCCTGGACCTGGCGCGCGGGCTCCATCGCGAGCGGTTTCAGGTTCATGTTCTCGTTCCACGTCATGGACGGCTCGCGGAGGCGCTCCGCGCTGCGGGCATCCCCACGCTCGTTGTGGAATACTGGGGAAGAGGGCATCGGCTGGGGCGTTACAGTTCATGGCGAGAGTATGCGAGCGCCCTCCTCTCTCTGCCTCATGTCGCGAGGACCATCCGGGCGCTGGCGCGCTTCGTGAATGAGACGCCGATTGAGCTGATCCACGCTCATGGGATCAAGGCGCAAGCGTTCAGCGCTGGACTCGCCCTGTTCGTTCGCGCGCGGATCATCTGGCATGTACATGACTTCCTTCGCCATCGGAGATTCTGGCGGGGCTTTCAGGTCCTCGGTCGGCGTGTCCCCGACCTTCTGCTCGTCCCCTCTCGCGCGGTCGCTCGGGAATTCGCCGGTTGGGGGAACGTCCTCGTCATCCCCAATGGCGTTGATCTTCAACATTTCTCTCCCTCCCCCTTGCAGCGAGCCGATGGGCCACGGCGCGTGGGGATGCTCGGCGCATTGGCCCCGTGGAAGGGACACGAGGTCTTTCTCCGGGCGGCTGAGCGCGTGAGTCGCATCCTGCCCGGTGTGGAGTTCCTCATTGTCGGCGATGAGATTTACGACACGACGGGGCATCGAGGGTTTCGACGGAGACTGGAGCGGGAGGCCGCTCGACGCGGTCTCGCCTCGCGCGTTCGCTTCACCGGGTTCTGCGCGGACGTCGCAGCGATCCTGAGGGAGCTCAGCCTCGTCGTCCATTGCTCGCTCGATCCGGAGCCGTTCGGGCGCGTCCTCGTCGAGGCCATGGCCTGCGGTGTGCCCGTCATCGCGACGCGCGGTGGGGCGACGGAAGAGATCGTGCGCGAGGGGGAGACGGGGCTTCTCGTCCCCCCGGGGGACGCCGAGCGTTTGGCCGAAGCGATCATCGCGCTCCTGCAGGATCCGCAACGCTCGGCGCAGATGGGGCGCTCAGCGCGCGCTTGGGTGGAAGGCGCCTTCGATGTGCGCGCGCAGATCCGCCGCATCGAAGAGCTTTACGACTCCCTCCTCTCCTGACGCTTTTGACGCGCGCGTTCCAGCAGCGCGATCACGTCCTCGTCTCGGACATCGCGAAAGTCTTCGTAGAAATTGGCGACGGCGAAGACGTCGGTCTCTGGCGCGACGAGGCAGTGGAGCTCATCCACGTGCGGTTCGATTTGTCGAAGCGTGGAGGCGGGGCTGACGGGGACGGCGACGACCAGTCGCGTCGGCGCGCCTCTCTTCACGCTCTGAATCGCGGCCAGCATCGTGTATCCCGTGGCCAGGCCGTCGTCCACGAGGATCACCGTGCGGCTGTTCACCGCTGGCGGTGGGCGATCGCCTCGGTATCGCTCGATCCGGCGGCGCACTTCCGCGAGCACTTCGGCGGCGATCCGCCGAATCTCTTCTTCCGCCAGTCCGAGGGCGCGGACGAGAGCCGCATTGAGATAGAGCGTTCCATCCTCGGCGATCGCTCCGAAACCCGCCTCCGGGTTGAAGGGGATGGGCAGTTTGCGCGGGGCGATGACCTCCAGCTCGGCCTCGAGCGCCTCAGCGATGGGCGCGCCCACGACAATCCCTCCCCGAGCGATCCCCAAGACGAGGGCATCGAGCCCGTGATGCGCGCGCAATCGCGCGGCGAGCCGACGCCCGGCGTCCGCGCGATCACGGAAGCGAATCCCAAATGGCCCAGAACGCATCGTCCGCTCCGCTGTGGGGAATTCTATCACGCCAATGGGGAGGGCGAGAGCGCCTCGGTCCACTGCCCACTCATGGGCTATGCTCTTGGAGCGTGAGCAAGGTGAGGAGGGGAGGGGCGTGGACATCCCGCGAGGGCTTCATCTCGATTTTGAGGGGGAACGCGATGAAGCGACACATCTGGGTAGCGATCGCGTTGAGCCTCGCCCTGGGCCTCATGGGAATGGGGCGGGCAGCCTTGGGGTTCGCCCAAGAGGTCACCATCGTGGGCGAGATCGCGGATTGGAACGGCTTCAAGAAGGAGGTCAAGAATAAGGGGGCGGCCCATCGGGCATGCGCCATCAATTGCGCGAAGACCGGAGCTCCGCTGGGGATCGTGGAGGAGATAAACTGGCCGGGGAGTCCTGGACGGCCAACAAGAACGAGAAGTTGATCCCCTTTGTCGCCGAACGGGTGGTGATCAAAGGGACGGTCACGAAGAAGGAACGGTCGAAAAGGCCAAGTAGCTCTTCTGTGGGAGGGCCAGAGCTCCCGGAGGCGGCTTCTCTGGCGCAAGGGGGGGGATTTTCTGTCCCTTGACAGGGGGGAGGGACTTCTATAGCCTAATTCCCTTTGCCTGAGGCGGAAGATCGGGAGAAGGCATGTTCGACGCGCTTTCGGAGAAGCTGCGGCGGGTCATTCGCGATCTGCGCGGTCATGGGAAACTGACCGAAGCCGATGTGGAGGCGGCGCTCCGGGAGATTCGGATGGCGCTGCTGGAAGCCGATGTCCATTTCCGCGTCGTCAAGCAGTTCATCGAGCGGGTTCGGGAAAAGGCGCTCGGGCAAGAGGTCTGGGCTTCGCTCTCTCCGGCGCAGCAGGTCATCAAGATCGTTTACGAAGAGCTGACGGAGATGCTGGGGGGGACGTCGACGCGGTTGCTGTTGACCTCGCGCATCCCGAACGTGATCCTGCTCGTCGGCTTGCAGGGGTCGGGGAAGACGACGACGGCGGGGAAATTAGCGCGATACCTGGCGCAACAGGGACGAAATCCGCTGCTCGTCTCGGCGGATGTCTATCGGCCCGCGGCGCGCGAGCAGTTGGCTGTGATCGCGCGGGAGATTCGCCGTCCCGTGTTCGAGGATCCCTCAGTGAATGATCCCGTGGAGCTGTGCCGTCGGGCGCGCCGTCATGCGGAGGTGACCGGGTTCGATCCCGTGCTCGTGGATACGGCGGGACGGTTGCATGTGGACGAGGCGTTGATGGCGGAACTGGACGCGATCAAGCGGGAGACGAAACCAGTGGAGGTGCTCTTCGTCGCCGATGCGATGACCGGGCAGGATGCCGTGCGGAGCGCGGAGGAATTTCATCGGCGCATTGGCATCTCCGGCGTGATCTTAACCAAGATGGATGGCGACACGCGCGGGGGAGCGGCGCTGTCCATCAAAGCTGTGACCGGTCAGCCGATCAAGTTCATCGGCGTGGGGGAGAAGCCCGATGCCTTAGAACCGTTCTATCCCGATCGCATGGCCTCGCGCATCCTCGGCATGGGGGACGTCCTCAGCCTGATCGAGCGCGTCCAGGCGGAAGTGGATGAGCGCGAGGCCGCGCGATGGCAGGAGAAGCTCCGGCGAGAGGAGTTCACGCTGGAGGATTTTCTGGAGCAACTGCGGTTGGCCAAGCGCTTCGGCTCGTTGGGGAAGTTCTTCGAGTTGCTTCCGGCGGAGATGTTGAGGATCGTCGGCGTGAGTCGCATCACGCCGGAGCAGATGGCGCAGTTCGAGCGGCAGTTGAAGCGCGCCGAGGCGATCATCAACTCGATGACCCCCGAGGAGCGGCGGAACTATCGCCTCATTGACGGGAGCCGGCGCCGACGCATCGCGCGAGGGAGCGGGACGACCGTCGAGGAAGTGAACGCTCTCCTGAAGCAGTATGTGGAGATGCGGCAGATGATGAAGCGCTTGCGGGAGGGGAAGCTCCCGTTCGGAAAGTTCTGGGGGGGTGGGACACCTCGGCGGAAAAAGAGGCATTGACAATGCCTTGCCCATGGTGAGCCGATCCTCGGTGGGGGATGGACTTTTCGCGCGGGCCGGATATAATTTACGTTTTCTTGAGGAGGTGGGGCCTTGTTAGCCATACGCTTGACGCGCATGGGGTCGAAGAAGCGACCGTTCTATCGCATCGTCGTGGCGGAGAAGCGCTCCAAGCGCGATGGGGCCTTCGTCGAGGCCATCGGCTACTATAATCCCTTGACGCAACCGGCGGAGATTCGCGTGGATTGGGAGCGCTTCCAGTATTGGGTTCGATGTGGCGCGCAACCGACGGAGGTCGTCCGACGGTTGATCCGAAAAGCTGCGCCGCAGGCTTCGGAGCGC
>BEHK01000107.1 GCA_002898775.1 bacterium HR08
GCCGACCTCGACCTGCGTCCAGGAGATCTTCGAGTTGCGCCCCAGGCACTTCCCACGCTTGGTGACGAAGTTGTAAATCCCCCCGCGCCCCTCGCGATCTCCCGGATACCAGTTCTGCACCGTCGAGTACTTGATCGTCGCGTTGTCCAGAGCGATCAGTTCCACGACGGCGGCGTGCAACTGGTTCTCATCCCGCATGGGGGCCGTGCACCCTTCAAGGTAGCTCACATACGCCCCCTCGTCGGCGATGATGAGGGTGCGCTCGAACTGCCCCGTCTGCGAAGCATTGATGCGGAAGTACGTGGACAATTCCATCGGGCACCGCACGCCAGGGGGGACGTAGACGAACGATCCGTCGCTGAAGACGGCCGAGTTGAGCGCCGCGAAGAAGTTATCCGTGTACGGCACGACCGAGCCGAGCCACTTCCGCACCAGCTCGGGATGCTCCTGCACGGCCTCCGAGAAGGAGCAGAAGATGATGCCCAGCTCCGCCAGCTTCTGCCGAAATGTCGTCGCGACCGAGATGCTGTCGAAGACGGCGTCTACGGCCACGCCGGCCAATCGCTCCTGCTCCTCCAAGGGGATGCCGAGCTTCTCATACGTGCGTCGGATCTCCGGATCAATCTCGTCCAAGCTCTTCGGCCGCCGCTTCGGCGCCGCGTAGTAGCGGATCGCTTGATAATCAATGGGCGGATAGCTGACGTTCGCCCATCGCGGCTCCGCGCCTTCCTCCACCAATTTCGCCCAATACCGATACGCGCGCAGCCGCCACTCCAGCAGCCACTCCGGCTCGTTCTTCTTGGCCGAGATCATCCGAATGATCTCTTCGTTCAACCCCGGTGGGAGCAGCTCCTCCTCCACCGGCGTGACAAACCCATATCGGTATTCCCGGTTGACCAGCTCCTCAATGATGTTCGTCGGTGTCGCCATACTCCTCTCCTTCCAAACCTCACTAAAAAGTCATGATTGCGCGCAAAAAAACCTCAGACGATGAGGCGGCTCGATCGCCCCGTTTCCATGAGATCGCGCTCGACCTTCTGCTCATCGTGGAGCAAGGCCGAGAGGGGGATCCGATCGAGCATGCTTTGGATGTAAAAGGCCACGCGCCAGAGCGGTCGAAGGCCACAGTTGTTCACATGAACGCAGCAGTCCAAATTGCCCGTGAACTGATTGCAGATTTCAGCATCGGAGACGAAGCCGCCGAGCGCGCGGATGATCTCCCCGAGCGAGATCTGCTGCGGGGAGCGACTCAGGCAATAGCCTCCGCTCTGTCCGCGCACGCTTCGGGTCAAGCCCGCGCGGCTGAGCAAATGTAGGAGCTTCTCCACATAAGCCGCCGAGAGCCCCTCGCGCCGCGCGATCTCGCGGACGGTCAAAGGTTCCCCTTCGGGCTGCTGCGCCAACTGCAGCAGGCAGCGAAGGCCATATTCCTCTTGCGCCGTTATCCGCATATCCTCCCGCTGAACGCTACCAAGCTCAAGTCTGGCGAAACCTGACTGATTTGTCAAGTTTCTTCGGGCATTCGAGGGCGTTCGGCGATAAGTAACGAGAGCGTTCGAATCCCTTGGCGCTTGTTTTCCGAGGAGGTCGTCGGTAACATTACTTCTTTCGCGCGGCGCACGATGGGAGGTGGCGTGGGTCGGGCATGATTTGCGAACGCGTTGCGGAAGAACTCAAAGAGCGGTTTCGGGAGGCGAGGGCTGTCGTTGTGTTGACCGGTGCAGGGATCTCGGCCGAAAGCGGCGTGCCGACGTTTCGTGGTGGGGGAGGAGCGACCGTCTGGAGGGGGATGCCGGTGGAGAAGATCGCGACGCCCGAGATGTGGCGTGCGGATCCGGTCACCTTCTGGCAGTGGTACGCCTATCGGCGGGAGGTCATCGAGCGGGCGGAGCCCAATGCCGCGCATCGGGCGATCGCCGCCTGGGAACGACAATTCGAACGGCTCACGGTGATCACGCAAAATGTGGATGGGCTGCATCAGCGCGCGGGGAGTCGCAAGATCTTGGAGCTTCATGGCAGCCTCTGGCGCGTGCGGTGTCTGCAGTGCGGATTGAACATGGAGGATCGGCGCGTGCCACTGCCGGAGATCCCCCCCCGATGCCCTTCCTGCGGGGGGATTTTGCGTCCGGATGTTGTTCTGTTCGGGGAGGTCGTTCCGGAAACAGTTTTCTCGCGGGCCGTCGCCGCGACGGCCGAATGCGAGCTCTTCCTCGTGGTCGGAACCTCGGCTGTCGTCTATCCGGCAGCCGTACTTCCCGTTCTGGCCAAGCAGCATCGCGCGTTCGTCATCGAGGTGAATCCGGAGACAACGCCGGTCACGGGGATCGCTGATGTGACGATCCTCGGCCGCGCCGGAGAGATTCTGCCGCACTTCTCCCCTGAGGGCCATGGAGGAGGGTGATGGTGCGCACGCTCTATTTCGATTGCTTCGCGGGGGCCAGCGGCGATATGATCGTGGGCGCGCTGCTCGATCTCGGTCTGGATTTCGAGGCGCTCACGGGGGAATTGGCCAAGCTCCCGCTTCGGGGATACGAGCTGCGGCGACGCCAGGTGCAGCGCGCGCAGCTGCGGGGCACGAAATTCGACGTGGTGATCGAGGGGGAGGATCACGCGCATCATCATGAGCCGGGACATGCGCATCGGCGGTTGGAGGAGATCGTGCAGATCATCCGATCCTCGGAGCTCTCGGCGCGCGTGCGCGAGCGCGCCGAGGAGGTCTTCCGGCGATTGGCGCAAGCGGAGGCACGGGCGCATGGGTGCGCCGTGGAAGAGGTCACGTTCCATGAGGTCGGCGCCGTGGACTCGATCGTGGATATCGTGGGCGCGTGCGTGGGGGTCGAACTTCTGGGAATCGAGCGAGTCCTCGCCTCGCCGGTTCATGTGGGGCGAGGATTCATGGGCTGCGCGCACGGGCGGTATCCGGTCCCGGTCCCGGCGACGGCTGAGTTGCTCAAGGGAGCGCGCGTGTATACGAGCGACGTGGAGGCGGAGCTGGTGACGCCCACGGGGGCAGCTCTTTTGGCGACGCTCTGTGAGGCCTTCGGTCCGCTGCCGGAGATGCGCCTGGAGGCCATCGGTTACGGGGCGGGGACGCGGGACTTCCCCGATTTCCCGAACCTCTTGCGCGTGATGTTGGGGGAGACGCGCGCCGTCGGGGCGATCGGGCGGGAGCGCCTTCTGGTGATGGAGACCCAGTTGGACGATGCCAACCCGCAGATTCTCGGATATGTCCTGGAGGAAGCGTTGCGGGCGGGTGCGGTGGATGCTTTCGCCGTGCCGGTTGTGATGAAGAAAGGGAGGCCGGGGACGTTGCTCGTCCTCCTGTGCCGGCCGGAGGATCGGGAGGCCTTGCAGGCGTTGCTCTTTCGCGAGACGCCGACGCTCGGCGTGCGTTTTTATGAGGTCGAGCGACGGGCGCTCGGGCGGGAGATCGTCCCGGTCGAGACGGTTTATGGGACGATCCCCGTGAAGGTCGCTTCTCTGGAAGGCCAGGTGGTGAATGCGGCGCCGGAGTTCGAGGCGTGCCGACAGGCGGCCGAGCGCCATCGGGTGCCGGTGCGCGAGGTGATGCTGGCGGCGCTCGTCGAGTTCCGGCAGCGCTTCGGCGCGAGAGAGGGGTGATGAAGACGTTCTACGTCACCACGCCCATCTACTACGTCAACAGCTTTCCGCACTTGGGGCATCTCTACTCGACCCTGGTGGCCGATACTCTGGCGCGATACAAGCGGCAGTGCGGCTACGAGACGTTTTTCCTGACGGGCACGGACGAACATGGGCAGAACATCGAGCGCATCGCGCGCGAGCGTGGGGTGACGCCCCAGGCCCATTGCGATGAGATGGCCGAAGCCTTTCGGCGCATGATTCGCGATTTCGGCCTGGAGCCGAGCTACTTCATTCGCACCTCGGACGAATATCATCATCGCGGGGCGCAAGCGCTCTGGCGGCGGGTGCGGGAGGCCGGGTACATCTACAAGGGGCAGTACGAGGGGTGGTTCTGCCCGGCCTGTGCGGAGTTCAAGGAGGAGGAAGAGCCGGGACGTCCGCCCATGTGCGAGTTGCACGGTCGTCCGGCTGAGCGCGTGGCCGAGGAGAGCTATTTCTTCCGCCTCTCGGCTTTTCAGGATCGGCTCCTGGCCTTCTATCGCGAGCATCCCGAGTGCGTGCGTCCGGCCGCGCGGTACAACGAGGTGGTGAGCTTTGTCCAGAGCGGGTTGAGGGACCTCTCGATCAGTCGGGTCTCCGTGCGATGGGGGGTTCCCGTCCCCGAGGATCCGCAGCACACGATGTACGTGTGGTTCGATGCCCTCTCGAATTACATCACGGCACTGGGATGGGGGAATGAGGGGGCGCACTTGCGCGCGGCGGGCGTGAGCGAGGGGCCCGTCTTCGACCGATATTGGCCCGCCGACGTGCACATTGTGGGCAAGGACATCTTGCGGTTTCACGCCGTCTACTGGCCCGCGTTTCTGATGGCGGCGGGCTTGCCACTGCCGCGCACTGTCTACGCGCATGGGATGTGGCTCTCGGGGGGGCGCAAGATGTCCAAGACGCTCGGCAATGTCATTGATCTCGATGTGCTGCGTCGCTTCTTCGCGCGCGATGCCGTGCGCTACTTCTGCCTGCGCGAGATGGTCTTCGGCGAGGATGCCGACTTCACCTACGGGGCGCTGATTGAGCGCATCAATGCGGATCTGGCCGATGGGTTGGGGAATCTCGCCAGCCGCACGCTCACGATGGTGCAGCGGTTCTGCGATGGGCGCCTCCCGGAGGCGTCAGCACGAGCCTGGGGAGGGTATGAGGAGGAGCTGCGCGCGGCCGCCGAAGCGACGATCCGCACGTTCGTCGCCGAGTTCGAGGCGTACAACTTCAGTCGAGCGCTGGAAGTGACCTGGGGATTGATCGCGCGCGTGGACAAATATCTCTCGGACATGAAGCCGTGGGACCTGGCGCGTCGTCCCCAGGAGCGCGCGCGCCTGGAGACGGTGCTCGCGCTCGCCGTGCGCGTGCTGCGCGTGCTCGCCGTCTTGCTCGCTCCGGTGCTCCCGGAGACGATGCGCGCGCTCTGGCGACAACTGGGGTTTTCGGGAGAGCCCGCCGGCGTGAATCCCCAGGAGCTTCAGGTGGAGGCGCCGATCTCGGGCGTGCGCATTGGTGAGGTGCGTCCGCTCTTCCCGAGGATGGACAAGGAGAAGACTATGGCCGAGATTGAGAAGCAACGTCAGTCAGAGGGCTCGGTTTCCTCATCCGCATGGATCACCATCGAGGATTTCGCGCGCGTGGATTTGCGCGCCGGGACGGTGGTCTTTGCCGAGAAGGTCACCGGAGCCGATAGGTTGCTGCGACTGCTGGTGGACATCGGGGAGGCCGAGCCGCGGCAGGTCGTCGCGGGGATCGCTCCCTATTATCGGCCGGAAGAACTGGTGGGGCGGAAGGTGATCCTCGTGGCGAACTTGCAGCCGCGGACGGTGCGGGGGATCGAGTCTCGGGGCATGGTGCTGGCGGCGGTCGTCGGGCCGGAGGAGCGCCCGGTGCTGGCCGGATTCACCGAGGACGTGCCTAGCGGAAGCCGTCTCCGATGAGTCTCTTCGTGGATTCACACGCGCATGTGAGCGCTCCGGAATTCGATGCGGATCGGTCGGACGTGCTCGCGCGAGCTCGCGCCGGCGGTGTTGCCGTGATCCTGGACGTCGCCGTGAGCGGGCCGGAGCCCAGGTTCGAGGCGGCGCTCGCTCTGGCCGATGCCTATCCGGGAATCTACGTGGCGCTCGGCGTCCATCCGCACGATGCGAAGACGTACACGCCGGACCTGGAGCGGTGGCTGCTGGAGCTGTCTGCTCATCCGAAGGTCATCGCCTGGGGGGAGATCGGGCTCGACTACCATTACGATCACTCTCCGCGGCCGGTGCAACGCGAAGTCTTTCTCCGTCAGCTCCACCTGGCCGAGCAGCGAGGATTGCCCGTCGTCATTCACTCGCGCGAAGCGGAGGCGGATACGCTCGCCATCTTGCGGGAGCATGCGGGTCGCGTGCGCGGCGTCCTGCATTGCTTCACGGGGAGTCGCCAGATGGCGCGCCGCTGCGTGGAATGGGGGCTGTATATCTCCTTCTCGGGCATCCTCACGTTCCGGAACGCGTCGGCGTTGGTGGAGATCGCGCGCGAGCTGCCGCGCGAGCGCGTTCTGATCGAGACCGATTGCCCCTATCTGGCGCCCGTCCCCTATCGCGGGAAGCGGAATGAGCCGCTCTTTGTGCGCGAGGTGGCGCGTCGGCTCGCTGAGATCTGGGGGGAATCTCCGGAGGTGGTCGGACGATGGACGGCCGAGAATTTTCGCGCGCTCTTCGCCGAGCGGGTGGACCTCACCGTCTCTCCGCCGATCGGGAATTCCTCGGGCGAGGATGTCGGGATATGTGCTCGGAGCGGGAGATCGCCCATGCGGACCTCATCCGAGGCTTGAAGCGATTCGCGACGCGGCGGGCCTTGTCTCGTTCCGATTTCTATCGGCGGCATGTCGGGCGGCTGCGCGCTCTCCTGGAGACGGTTCAGTGGTATGTGAACGACGGCGTGCGCCCACGGGTGCGCGCGTTCCTGCGCGCCGTGCAGTGGAACATCGAGAAGGGGAAGAATTTCGACGGACTGGTGCGCGCGCTCACGACGCACCCCCTTCTGCGAGAGGCCGACCTGATCTTTCTCAACGAGGTGGATCAAGGGATGAACCGTTCGGGGAATCGCGACATCACCGCGGACCTCTGCCGCTGCCTCGGGATGCACGGGGTTTTCGCGCCGGCCTATCTCGAATTGACCAAAGGCGTGGGGGTGGAGCGCGAGCTGCCCGGAGAGAACACGACGGCCTTGCAGGGGAACGCCATTCTTTCCCGCCATCCCATCCGTTCGGCGCGCATCCTCTCGCTGCCGCAGTGCTTCGAGTATTTCGAGTTCAGCGAGAAGCGCTTCGGTCGGCGGATCGCCGTGGTGGCGGAGGTGGAGCTGCCCGGAGGGCGCACGATGCGCGCCGTGTGCACGCACCTGGAGACGCGGACGACGCCTCGGGGGCGTGCGCGCCAGATGCGCGCGATCCTGGAGGCCCTCGATGCGGAGTCGGTGGACCTTCCCGTGTTGCTGGCGGGGGATTGGAATACGAGCACCTTCGCGCGCGGCACCCGATGGCGCGCCCTCTGCAGCTTGATGCGCATTCTCCTCTCCTCGGCCGAGCGCATGCAGCGCGAGTTATGCCATCCCGATCACGGGCGCGAGCCGTTGTTCGATCTGCTGCGGCAGCGGGGGTATCACTACCGCGACTGGAACGACGAGACGCCCACGCACGTCCTCCCGGTCGAGGTGGCAGAGGACGCGCACTATGTGCCGAAATTCTCGCACGCGTGGGTGATCCGCAAATACCAACCCTACGGGTGTCGGATCGGCCTTCGACTCGATTGGTTCGCCGCGCGGAACTTGCGGGTGCTTGGCGAGGGTGAGGTTCAGGATGGGGAGTCCGGGATTTCGAGCGTGCGTCCGCAGACGGTCTCTGAAGTGACGGATCAGGGGCGTCCCGTCTCGGACCACGCGCCGATCGTCGTGGATGTGGCGCTTCCCTCTTAAGAGAGAGGCGTGCTACACTTGCCGGGCAAGGGAGGGGCGATGCGGCGGCTTCTCAATGTGGGACGCCATCTCGCGCTCGTAGCGGGTGCGCTCGTCGTCTTCGCCCTGAGCGCTTCGGTGACGATGTATCTGATGATGCGCCAACCGATCGTGCGCACGCCGGCTCTGGTGGGCACGCCGCTTGCAGAGGCGAGACGTTGGGCCGAGCGCGCGGGCTTGACCCTGGAGGTGAAGAGCACGCTGCATGACGATCGCTATCCGGCGGGGGTGATCGTCGAGCAATGGCCGCCGTCGGGGATGGCCGTCAAGCGCGGGCAGCCGCTGCGCGTCAGCGTGAGCCTGGGGCCCGGTCCGTCCCGACCGCCGGAAGCGTCCGAACGCGGCGCTCCATCTGCTGGCGAGTTGGCTCCGGCGATGGGGGGGGGATCGGAAGGGTCACCCTCGACCCGGCTCGATGAGGAGCGCGCCTCCCCGACGTCTTCCGTATCGCCTTCGGGCTCGACTCAGGAGCGCGAGCAGAGCCCTGAGGGGACGTCTGAACACCCTCTGCGGAGAAGGTCGGAACGATGATCCACATCGCTCCCTCCATCCTCTCGGCGGATTTCGCACGCCTGGGTGAGCAGGTCGCTCTGGTGGAGCGGGCCGGCGCCTCGCTCATTCACATTGATGTGATGGACGGGCGCTTCGTCCCCAACATCACCGTCGGGCCCCTGGTGGTCGAGGCGATTCGCCGCGTGACGGCGTTGCCGCTGGATGTGCATCTTATGATCGTCGAGCCGGACCGATACGTGGAGGATTTCGCGCGGGCTGGGGCGAGCTACATCTCGGTGCATCTGGA
>BEHK01000108.1 GCA_002898775.1 bacterium HR08
CTTCACCGGCAGCACGATCGCCACCGCGCTTCGGCAAGCGCTCGAACGCCTCGACGCCAACCTCTATCGAAAGGCGCACCAACACCTCCGCACGGTGTGGGCGAAACACGTTCACCTCGTGCGCCGAAATGAGCTGCTCCAGCGTCTCACCCCCGTGGCTCCCGGTTGGGCCGACGCCATTCGCACACGAAGCGGCGTGCACGGCGGAGACGAACTCCCCGGCGATCCGCTCAATGCCTGGCTGTGGCGGCAACTGCGCGATGAACTCGTCCGCCGCGCGGAGGTAGACGTGCAGGAGCTTCAACGTCGGCTCGAAGAGCAGATGCAACGGCTCCGTCAGGTGACCGAAGAATTCGTTTACCACCGCGCCTGGGCCTATCGCATCGAGAAGACGACTCAGGAGCACCGGCAAGCTCTCGTCGGCTGGCTCAATACCATCCGCCGAATCGGAAAAGGCACAGGCCGTTCGGCGGCGCGCCTTCGCGAAGAAGCGGCCAGGCTACTCGTCAAAGCCCGAGACGCCGTGCCCGTCTGGATCATGCCGCTTGGGCGCGTCGCCGAGCACATAGATCCCGGCCGGACGCGTTTCGATGTTCTCATCGTGGACGAAGCCAGCCAGTGCGACATCCTCGGCCTGCTCGCCGTCTTCGCCGCCCGACAGGTGATCGTCGTCGGCGATCACGAGCAGGTGAGTCCCGAAGGCGTCGGACAGGAACTGGCCCGCCTGGAGCATCTGCAGCGGGAGTTCCTGCAAGGCCACATCCCCAATGCGCATCTCTACGACGGCAGGCGTTCGCTCTACGACATCGCGCGGGAATCGTTCGGCGGCGGACTCATGCTGACCGAACACTTCCGCTGCGTGCCGGAAATCATCGCCTTCAGCAACCGCCTCTGCTATCAAGGTCGCATCCGTCCGCTCCGCGAATCGAACAGCACGCCGCTGAAACCGGCTGTCGTGCCCTACCGTGTCAAGGGAACAGCTCATGAGAAGGTGAACGAAGAGGAGGCGGAAACGATCGCCGCGCTCATCCTGGCGATCCTGCAGCATCCGGCATACGACGGAAAGACCATCGGCGTCATCTCCATGGTCGGCGATGAGCAGGCCAAACAGATCGAGCGGCTGGTTCGCACCTGGTGCCGTGACAATCCCAAGCTGGAGCGCGAGCTGGAGGAGAGAAAATTTCTCTGCGGCAATCCGGCGCAATTCCAGGGCGACGAACGGGATGTCGTTTTCCTCTCCCTGGTAGACAGTCCACGCCCGGACGGACCGCTCCCGTTGCGCAACGACGACCGATTCAAGCAGCGCTTCAACGTCGCCGCCAGTCGCGCCCGCGATCAGCTCTGGGTCGTTTACTCGCTCGATCCGACGAGCGATCTCAAAGAAGGAGACCTGCGGCGCGATTTGATTGAATTCGCCAAGCAGGCCTACGACAACCCCGAGGACGTGATCGCCATTCCGGAGGCCGAACGCACGGAGTCGCCGTTCGAGCGGGAGGTGCTCGAGTGGCTCGTGCACAAGGGCTATCGCGTGCGCGCGCAGTATCCTGTCGGAGCCTATCGCATTGACCTCGTCGTCGAAGGCGAGGCGCATTGTCGCGCGGCCATCGAATGCGACGGCGACCGATACCATCCGATCGAGAAGATCCCCGAGGATCTCGATCGGCAAGCCGTGCTGGAGCGACTCGGCTGGCGCTTCATCCGCATTCGCGGCTCCGAATTCTATCGCGATCGCGAGGGCACCATGCGGCGCGTGGAGCGGGAGCTGGACCGGCTGGGCATCCGCCCGCGCGGACGCTTCGCCGGTGAAGGTGATAACAAGGAGGTCTCCCCGCAGCCCCTGGTCGAGGAGGTCCTCCGAGAGGCGGAGAGGATTAAGGCCGAACGCTCCGGGGACCGCGAGTCGGTGGGTCCGGTGCCGTCGCGCTACGCACTCTCATCACGGAGTGACGACAAGCCCGACACTCGTTCGTCTCCGCCCTCGCCCGGCTCGACGGTACTCCGCTGGGCCGAACGACCGCGCGAATTAGGGGCGCAATCATCAACGGGCGCGACTTCTCCACCACCAACGGAAAGACTCTCGGAGCCACAGCCTCTCCATCCTATCGTGCGAATCTTCCGGCATGGGAGGCGCTGAGATGCGCTCGATGCCGGCATCTGCCGACGTGGTCCCGAATCAGATCGTCGAGGACTTTTGCATTGAATCCGCTCACCAGCGGTCCTGAGCTGCCATGTCGCTCCGGCTCGCGGGCGCGCGCTTTCGCACCAAGGGCCTGAGGGCGGCATCAGCATTTTCCCTATTGCCTCAGCCGCGAGAGTGCGGGATAATGAGCGCCGACGGCGCACCTCCTTGGGGGCCATTATGAGGAGGAAGTACGCCGCGAGCTTATGCTTCATCTTGGCTCTTGGAGCCATAAGGGCCTGTAACCCGCAATCCGCCCCTCCCGTTAGAGAGGCGGAGAAAGCGAAGGACTATCTCGGGCAAAAGGCCACCGTCTGCGGCACAGTCGTCAGCACACGGTATGCTGCGGCAAGTCGAGGCAGCCCGACGTTTTTGAACTTCGAACGCCCCTATCCCAACCAAGTGTTCACCGTCGTGATCTGGGGCAGCGATCGGGTTAAACTCGGCAAGCCTGAAGTGGACTATAAAGGCAAGCGCATTTGCGTCACAGGCGAGATCGGGAGCTATCGAGGAGTCCCACAGATCGTGGTCAAAAAGCCTGAGCAAATACGCGTCCAAGAGCACTGATCCCTCGCCATCTTCAATGGGGAGGTGGAAGATGAACAGAATGGTTTGGTCCCTCGGCATGAAGATGGCCATCGCCTTCGTGGCCATCGCCGTGAGTGTGGTGAGCGTCCGCCCTTCGCCTCAGCAAGCGGAGCCCCGCGATCTCATCCCGACGACGCCGATCGAACGCGAGTTGCGGGGAGGCGAAGTCCACGTCTATCGCCTGGCACTCGAGGCCGGGCAATACGTGCGCGTCGTCGTCGCGCAACGTGGCATAGACGTCGTCGTGCGGCTTTTCGGGCCTGACGGCCGACAGATCGTGGAGATGGACAGTCCGACGGGGACGCACGGAGAGGAATCGGTGGCGCACGTCGCCGAAGTAGCCGGAACGTATCGGCTCGAGGTCGCGCCGCTCGAAAAGGATGCGCCGCCGGGACGATATGAAGTGCGCCTGGAGGAGTTGCGTCCGGCCATTGAGCAGGATCGAACCCGCATCGCTGCCGATCGGGCCTTGGCCGAAGCCGTGCTTCTCTATGCGCAACAGACGGCCGATGCGCTGCGCAAGGCGATCGGGAAGTTCGAGGAAGCCGCTCGGCTCTACCGCGCCCTGGATGACCGCCGGAAGGAAGCCGAATCTCTTCACTGGGCCGGTTTCATCTCCCACCTGATCGGCGAAACCCGGAAGGCGCTGGAGTACTACGGCCAGGCGCTGGCCATCCACCGAGCCGTTGGGAATCGCCAAGGGGAAGCCACGACGCTCACCAACATCGGCGCGGTGTACGCGGCCTTGGGCGAGCGGCAGAAGGCGCTGGAGTACCTCGGCCAGGCGCTACCCATCTTCCGAGCCATTGGGGATCGCCAAGGGGAAGCCACGACGCTCAACAACATCGGCCAGGTATACTCGGACTTGGGCGAGCGGCAGAAGGCGCTGGAGTACTTCGGCCAGGCGCTGCCCATCCGCCGAGCCATTGGGGATCGCCAAGGGGAAGCCACGACGCTCCACAATATCGGCGTGGCATACTCGGCCTTGGGCGAGCGGCAGAAGGCGCTGGAGTACTACGGCCAGGCGCTACCCATCTTCCGAGCCATTGGGGATCGCCAAGGGGAAGCCAGGACGCTCAGCAACATCGGCGCGGTGTACGCGGCCTTGGGCGAGAATCAGAAGGCGCTGGAGTACTACGGCCAGGCGCTGCCCATCTTCCGAGCCATTGGGGATCGAGAATGGGAAGCCAGCGCGCTCGGCCGCATCGCGCGCATCGAACGGGATCGAGGGGAGTTGGCCCAGGCGCGGACCCGAATCGAAGCGGCGCTCGAACTGATCGAATCGTTGCGGGCGGCTGCGCCGGGACCGGAACTGCGGGCGACCTTCCTGGCGTCCAAGCGCGACGACTACGAATTCTACATTGACCTGCTCGTGCAGCTCGACGAGCGGGAGCCGGGGCGGGGGCATGATCGCGCCGCGTTTCAGGCGAGCGAGCGGGCGCGCGCCCGAAGCCTGCTCGAGCTGCTGACCGAAGCCCGAATGGAGGTGCGGCAGGGCATTGCGCCCGAATTGAAAGAGCGCGAGCGAGCCGTTCATGCCCGTATCACCGGGATTCAAAGCCAACTGCTGCGCGTCATGTCCCGAGCCAAGCCGAATCCGGCCGAGGTCGCGGCGCTCGAAGAGGCGTTGAAACGGGCCGATGCCGAACGCGAGCAGGTGGAGCTGGAGATTCGGCGGAAGCATCCGCGCTATGCCGCGTTGCAGTATCCCGTGCCGGTGGGCGTGTCGGCAGTTCAAGAGGTGCTGGATGAGCAGACGGCGCTGCTCGAATACGTCCTCACGCGAGAGCGTGCGCTGCTGTTCGTCATCACCCGCGCGGATTTTCGGGTGCTGCGGCTGGGCGCGTCGCCGGCGACGATCCGGGAGCGGGTGGAGAAGCTGCGGGCGGCCATCGCCGAGGGGCCGCAGTGGACGGCCTTCTCCAACTATGTGCTCAACGCCCGCTGGCTCTATCAAGACCTGATCCAGCCGGCCGAGAAGTGGCTGGCGGGAAAGCGGAAGCTGATCATCGTGCCCGACGGCATTTTGCATTATCTGCCCTTCGAGGTGTTGGTGACCAAGAGCGAGCTGACGGTCGAGCCGCGCGAGCTGTCGTACTTGGTGCGCGACTATGCCGTCGGCTATGTGCCGTCGGCGAGCGTGCTGGTCGAACTGTCGCGACCGGAAGCGGAACGGTCGAAGCCGGAGAAGACGCTTGTGGCCTATGCCGATCCCGTCTACGGCGAGCCGGATGAAGCGAGCGCGGTAGGGAAGGCGCTGCGGAGCATGTGGGGGGAGCTGCGGCGGCTGCCCCGGCTGCCCTACAGTCGCCAGGAAGTCGAGCGCATCGCCCGGCTCTATCCCGACGCCGAGGTCACGCTCTTTCTGGGCACCGACGCCCGCGAGGAGAACGTCAAAAGCGGAGAGCCTGCGCGCTATCGCTTCGTGCACTTCGCCGCGCATGGCGTGCTCAACGAGAAACAGCCGCAGTATTCGGGCATCGTGCTGACGGTGGGGGCGACGCGCTCCGGCTCGAGCGCGGCGCGGGATCAGGCGAAAGAGGTCACCGAGGACGGCCTGCTGCAGGTCTACGAGATCTTCAACCTGAAACTGACGGCCGACGTGGTGGTGCTCTCGGCGTGCGAGACGGGATTGGGCCGGGAGGTCAGAGGCGAAGGAATGGTGGGACTCACGCGAGCGTTCCTCTACGCGGGAGCGCAAGCGGTGGTGGTGAGCCTGTGGAAAGTGGCCGATCCGGCGACGGCCGAGGTGATGATGCGGTTCTATCGCCAGATGAAGGCGGGTGTGGGAAAGGCCGAGGCGTTGCGCCGCGCGCGGCTGGAGCTGCTCCGCGAAGGTCGGTACCTGCATCCGTTCTATTGGGCGCCTTTTGTCCTCGTCGGCGGAGCGTAGGCCCACGGTGAAGTGCGGCGACAGATTCCGAAAGAGGCGCCGCGGCCTGCCTTTCCAAACGCGACCGGGTGGAATCGGCCCACCCCTGGCGGACCGAATCAGGAAAGCTCGATGCCGTCGCCCGCGCGGGCTCATCCGTCTTGAGGAGAACGGAACCGCAAGGCTTCGACCTCAGCGAGGGACTCCTCGAAGGAAACGGGATCACAGGGCTTGTGAGTTTCAGGGTTCTCCGCGGGATGGACATGCCATCCCATCTTCGCGTTGTCTTTGTCTTTCCCGTATATCCTGGATTCGGCCGCGATCAACGCAAAAGCGCTTTTCCCCGTCGCGATGTTGTGGAAGACCTCGATGAACGAACCATCCACCAGATGGACGCGAAGCTTGAGGACATCAGCCCTGAGGGTGAGCACGGTGTAGGTATCAACGATCGGAGACCGACGGCATGCCGTCACAATCCGCTCCAAAAGGAGCAAGATCTTCAGCATGTGCTTGTCCTTTCATTGAGGGTATCTCCCAAGGTCGAGCTCATGTACGGACCAATTCGTCCAGCCAGCGGGCGATCTCCTCCAACCGGCGCTTGCGGGTGATGAGCGCTTCCCATTCCAGGTAATCCCGTTCCCTCTCCCACTGGTAATCCTCTTCGCGCTCGCGGCTGGCCCACTGGGCTTGATACTCCTCAAAGCTCATCCCATATTTCTCCTCGAAAGCGCGCACTTGAGAGCGCAGCCGCAGGAGCCGATACTCCACACTATCCCGCAACACGAGGAATAGAGCCAGCTCTCGCTGGTCCTCACCGATCAGGTCTTCGAGAGGTATCGAATTTTTCTCCGATGTGTTCATCTGTGGCTGTATTTTGTGACCTTTGCGGAGATCCCGCAAGCTTCGGAATCCACAGCCCAAGCTCCGGCGAGGACGATTCCCGCCAGAAAGCGGAGCGAAGTGGAATCCTCACTTGATGGGCTCTCGGAGTGGAATTGCTCCGCGAAGGTCGGTATGTGCATCCCTACTATTGGGCACCGTTTGTCCTCATCGGCGAAGCGTAGACAGCAAGCTCTCGCAAATTGCGGAGAATCTCGCCGCCTTAGTTGGTCCTCATCGGCGGAGCGTAGACAGCCCACGGTGAAGCGCGGCGACGGATTCCGAAAGAGGCGCCGCATACGGGCAATATAGCCCAGGGCGAGCGCCATCCATTCCGCAATCCGCATTCCGCAATCAATCTAGCCCGGAGTGAGCGAAGTGAACCTGCACTGTGAGATCCAACCTCATTCCGCACGTGAGCCCCCGAAGGGGGCGACCGAATATAGCCTAGGGCGAGCGGAATGAGCCCTCATTGTGGGACCGAACTCTTCCGCATAGCAAGCCCGCGAAGCGGGCGTTCGAGTGTAGCCTAGGGTGAGCGCAGCGAACCCTCATTGTGAGATCCAATCCCTATTCCGCACGCGAGCCCCCGAAGGGGGCGACCGAGTCTAGCCTAGGGTGAGCGAAGCGAACCCTAGGAACAGGAGAGGCCCCCAACCAAATTCCAAGCCCGCGCCAGCGGGCGGCCCATGTGGAAGCCGATCGTGACGTCGTCGGGATGAACACGGCGTGTGATCGTGCCGATGGGCCGCCCCCTTCTGTCCTAGGGCTCGCCTTTGGCTCGCCCTAGGCTAGATTCGCACGCCTGCTTCGCAGGCTTTAGGCGGAAGGCGTCGTCTCCTCACCTTCGGCTCGCCCTGGGCTATATTCGCACGCCCGCTCCGCAGGCTTTATGCGGAAGGCGGCATGTCAAAAAAGCCCCGCCTGCGGCTCGCCCTATACTCGCACGCCCGCTCACGCGGGCTTGGTGCGGCAGGATGTCATCTCAAGAGGGCCCCCATGCGGCTCGCCCCGGGCGACACTCGGACACTTGTCCGCGTGGGCTTTGTGCGGAAGGGAGCACTTCAATAGGGCGTTCGTCCCAAACGATGCGCGCTCGCTTCTTCCTGATGGAATGGTGCATCGCGGCGCGTGCTTGGCTGCCGGGGCGAAGGGGCGTCACGTGTGGCGAAAGGCCAAGGCCGCGAAGATCAAAAAGACCACGGCATTGACGATCTCCGCGATCCCCACGCGCCGCAGATTGACCCGTTCGGCCGGTCGGACGACGTGCCAGAGCGCTCGTCCCAGGGCCGGCGCAAAGGCGAGCGTCAGGAACACGCCCATGCGATGCGTGAGGGTGAGGCCGATGAGCGCGGCGATCAAAAACGAGTGATAGAGCGCGCACTGTCGCCGCGCTCGCATGCGCAGCTCCGGCGATCGCCCATGCGCGGCCGCCATGCGCAGCTTGACGTAGAAGACGCTGCTCGCGAAGTAGAGCGCGCTCACTCCCCAGAGCACGAACGCCTCCGCTTCCCATTCCCCGCGGATCACATAGTGCGCGGCCGGAGCCGTCATCGTGAGCCCCAAAATGGCGAGGATCTCTCCTCGGACGGTGCGATCCTCAAGCCGCGCCGCCTGCGCCGCATTCACGAGAAGTAAGCCGAAGGCGCCGAGCGCCAATGGGATCACGCCCCGGCGATGATGCTCCAGAAGGAGCGGCGCGCCGAAGACAAGCGCCAGCGCGAGATAGATGAGCATCACCGTGCGCGCTCGTGTCGCTTCCTGACGGCGACGGCGCGCCCGCCACCAGGCGAGCACGGATTCGCGCGCGATGAAGAGGAAGGTCACCGCTG
>BEHK01000109.1 GCA_002898775.1 bacterium HR08
GGTCGCCCGGAGATCGGCGCAGTTGGGCAAGGGCGTGTCTCGGCCCAGCATGACCATGCAGCAGTGATTCTGCAGAAGCTGCTCGCGGGGCACCCCGAGCAAGCGGCCGAGCGCCTCATTGGCCTGAATCACGCGCAAGTCACGCGTGTGAACGGAGATGCCATCCCGAATGGCATTGAAGGTGCTCTCCCACAGCTTCCGCACGCGCAGGTTCTCATCGAAGAGACGCGCGTTCTCGATGGCGATGCCCAGTTGATGCCCGATGGCGACCAGCAGATCCACATCGTCGGTGATCTCGCGATCAGGATCGTAGGTGGCCGTCACGAGCACGCCGATCGTCCGCGCGTGGGCGATCAAGGGGACACAAGCCATGGCATGGAGGCCCAATTGGCGCACGATCGGGCGCGTGATGCGCGGATCGGTGGCCGCATCCCGCAGCACCAGGGGTGCGCCGCTGGCGAAAACGCGCCCGGCGACTCCCTCACCGGGCTTGAGCCGATCCACGCCCTGGACGTATTCGGACGAAACCCCTTGGGCCGCGCGCACGCGCAGTTCCCCCGCCTCTGCGTCAAAGAGCATGATCAACGCCATATCGGTCGAGAGCAACTCGGTGATCGTCCGCAACACTTCCTGCAGCAGCGGATCCAACTCCCGCGCGCGACTGAGAGCAGCGGCCAGGGAGCTGAGGGCTGTCAACTTCCGAAGCGTCCGCTGAACGTCCTCAGGACATCCCGAGCGATCGGGGGAATCTCGCGCAGTTCGCGCTCGGCCTTCGACCGACGGGGGAACAGTCCCACGAGGGGAGACGCCTTGCCGCCTTCTGGCTTTCTTCACCACCATAACCCGAGAGGTCGTCACAATAGTAGCGCGCCGGGAGAAACCGAGTCAAGACGCTCGGATGAGCGACGCTCCCTGGGGAACCTGCGGAGCACTCAGCGCGAAACCGCCTCGCTCCTGAGGAGCCCGGACTTTCGCGAGGGGAGGGGATCATGGCCAGATCGAAGATTCTCATTGTGGATGACGAGGACCTGCTCCGATGGTCGCTTCGCACGAAGCTCGAGCAATGGGGATACGAGACGCTCGAAGCCGAGACGGCGAAGCACGCCCTTCGGCTCTTCACCGAAGAGGCCCCGGACCTGGTCCTTCTGGACATCAAGCTCCCGGATGGCTCCGGCATTGATGTCCTGCAGCGGATAAAAGGGCAGGACCCGAACGCTCAGGTCATCGTCATCACGGCCAACACGACGGTGGATAACGCCATCGCGGCCCTGCGGCTCGGAGCCTTCGACTTCATCTGCAAGCCGATCAACTATGGCGAACTGGAAGCAGCCGTTCGAAACGCCCTGGAGACCAGCCGTCTGCGCGATACGCTGCGGCGCGTTCAAGCTTTCCCCAAGAAACGTTTCAGTTTCGACATGATCGTGGGCGAATCGCCCCAGATGAAGGAGCTGCTGGCCATCGTCAAGCGCGTGGCCGAGAGCGAAGCCTCCTGCGTCATCCTGCAAGGGGAATCGGGCGTGGGCAAGGATCTGATCGCGAAGGCGATCCACTACCAGAGCCGCCGCGCCGATTTCCCCTTTGTGGCCGTCAACTGCGCCGCCATCCCGGAGACGCTCATGGAGACCGAACTTTTCGGCCATGAGAAGGGCGCCTTCACGGACGCGCGGGCGCAGAAGAAGGGCGTCTTCGAACTGGCCGACGGGGGGACGATCCTGCTCGATGAGATCGGTGAGCTCCCGCTCGGACTTCAAGCGAAATTGCTGCGCGTGATCGAAGAGCAACAGTTCCGACGCGTCGGCGGGGTGCGCAATATCAGCGTGGACGTGCGCGTCATCGCCAGCTCTAACCGGAACCTCGAAGAGGAGGTCAAAGAGGGACGCTTCCGCGCCGATCTCTTCTATCGGCTGAGCGTCGTGCAGATCACCATCCCCCCCTTGCGCGAGCGAAAGGAAGACATTGTGCTCATCGCCGAGCACTTCATCAAGAGCTTCAATGTGAAGATGAAGAAGAACATCCTCGGCCTGGCTCCGGAGACCAAACGCCTTTTCCTCGAATACCACTGGCCGGGCAACGTCCGCGAGTTGAAGAACACGATCGAGCACGCCATGATCTTCGAGGACTCGCCGTATCTCACGCCGAGGTATCTGCACGAGCGCATCCTGCGCCCCTCCGCTCAACCGCTCAGCCTCATGCGCAGGCCGGAGAATCCCTCGGCGCTCCTGGCCCAGCTCGTGGGCAAGCTCACGCTGGAAGAAGTCGAACGCGACATGATCCGACAGGCGCTGGAAGTGGCGAATTGGAATCGAACGCGCGCCGCGGACCTGCTCGGTATCTCGCGCGATGCCATCCGGTACAAGATCAAGAAGTACAGGCTCGCTCGGCCCCGTACCGGCGAGGCGCCGATCGTGTGAACAAGCGCCTCCTCGCGGAGGAAGGTGAACAAGTGCTTCTCGCCTCCCTCGGATCGCGTCGCGTTCCGGCCGCCCGAGTGACCGTTCGGCAGTCCAAAAGCAGCGAGCGGCTTGCCCAGGGGGATGGGCCGATGGTAGAGTGAGGAGCGATGGCGGTCATCGTAGTACCCAATGCGTTGCGGGAGAGATTGGGGGAGGAGGGAACCGAGGCCCTGGTGGCATTGCTGCAGGCCGTGGAGCAGGAGGCGCGGCAGGGGATGGGAGCGTGGATGGAGGAACGGTTTGAGCGGCGATTGGCGGAATGGGGGGAGCGGTTCGAGCGGCGATTGGGAGAGGTGCAGGTGGAATTGAGCGAGCGGTTCGAACGGCGCCTGACAGATGTGGTAGAGCGGTTCGAGCGACGACTGGCGGAGGTGCAGGTGGAGCTGAGCGAACGGTTCGAGCGACGCCTGGCGGAGGTGCAGGTGGAGCTGAGCGAGCGGTTCGAACGGCGCCTGACAGATGTGGTAGAGCGGTTCGAGCGGCGACTGGCGGAGGCGCAGGTGGAGCTGAGCGAGCGGTTCGAGCGACGATTGAGTGAAGAGGTGGCTAAGCTCGGCGATCGAGTCGCAGAGTTAGATCACCGTATGACGGCGGAGATCGCTCGGCTCGAGGGACGGATCAACGAGGAGACGGCTGCCCTGAGGGTGCAGTTGGCAGAGACCAAGGCGACTTTGATTCGGTGGATGTTCATCTTTTGGGCTGGGCAGATCGGAGCCCTGTTAGGGATTTTGCTCGCCTTCTTCAAGTAGCCCCGCCCTCGTCCGCAATAGGCCGCCCACAGAGAGCGGCGTCGGTGAGCTACTTCCCCGAGCGGCCTTCTTGACAAATGGTGCGCACGCCTTTTACCATTTGCACTTCGGTCAGCGGGCGGTTAGCTCAGTGGCAGAGCACCTGCCTTACAAGCAGGGGGTCACTGGTTCGAGTCCGGTACCGCCCACCAGGCGAGGCCGGAGCAGAAGCAGATCCCCGGTTCGCCGCTGAGGATCTTTGAGAACACGCGGGGCGGTAGTTCAGCATGGTGTAGAACGCCGGCCTGTCACGTCGGAGGTCGCGGGTTCAAGTCCCGTCCGCCCCGCCATTCTCAATCCCCTCCACTCGATGTTCCGCTGTTCTCACCGAACGCGTTTTGCCCTTTCGCCCACACCGGGGGTTTTGCCCCACCGCAGGCATCGCCGCGTTCCTCCCACCCGCCGAAGACTCCTGAACCGGTATCTCCTTCGAGGGCAACGACGAACCGCGGGTGTGGAGCCTCCACCGCGCGCATGCCCGCTCCCGCGGCACGGGATTTGCACAAACATCACGCGAGCACATCGGGCGTGGAGGGGAACGATGGTGATGCGAACCGGCACCGGCATCGCGATCGAGGACTTTCGGACGTGGCTCGCGGAGATCGCCGAAGAGCAATTTCGGCGTCATCGCCGATGGCTGCGCGAATTGGCGCCCGAGCAGGAACGGGTGATTCGCACGCAACTGCTCCCGTCAGTGGTGGACCGCCTGGCGCTCGCGTGTGTGCAAGAGGGACTCTGGCGTGAGCTCTCGAGTGACGCGAAAGCCCTCTCCCTGTACGAGAAGGCGAGCCGCTGAGCGGACGCTGTCGTGAGGTCCTCGACCCCGTAGGATCGGAGTGCTCACGATGAACGAACGGACGAAGGAGACCATCGAGCCGGAGGAGGGTCTCCCACCGGAGGCTCAGGCGACAGAGAGTCCCGGCTCGATCCTCAGAACCGTAGATCGAATCCTCCGATGGTTGAGTTCGCTGCAGGTGGGGATTGCCCTTATGTTGATCCTCATCGCCGCGGCGATCGTGGGGACGCTCATCCCGCAGCACACCATGGAGGACTTCGAGCGCTTCTACGCGCAGTTGACGCCGGCCGAGCGCGCGCTCTATGGCCATCTGGGGGTGTTCGACGTGTACCACTCGTGGTGGTTCACGACGGCCGTCATGCTCTTCGCCTTGAACCTCGTGCTGTGTTCGATCGATCGTCTTCCAGCGACCCTTCAGTACGTCCGCCACCCCAAAGTCTCCGCCACACCTGAATTCGCGCGTTCTCAACCGTTCTATGTTGTGCTCCGCACGACTCGAAGCGCGGCGGAAGTCCTCGAGCATCTTCACCGTCTCTTCGCGCAGTATGGATGGCGCCCTCGCTCGACCGTCACCTCCTCTGTCACGACCGTCTTCGGCGAACGTGGGGCGTGGAGCCGATGGAATTTCTTCCTCGTCCACACTTCGATCCTCGTGATCCTGGGGGCGGCTTTCGTGAGCGCGCGATGGGGGTACGAAGGGACGATGGTGCTCTCTCCAGGAGCACATGCTACGGCGCTGACGTTGCCGGGATCGCGGTGGCGCGGCCTCCCCGAGCGTTCTCTCCCGCTTCCCTTCACCGTTCGATGCGAGGCCTTGCGCGCGGCATTGAAGAATCCGCGCGGCCCGCTCATCCCGCAGAATGTGATCAACTGGTATACGGACATCGTCATTGAGGACGGCGCGATCCGACGACGAGCGAGCGTCGCCGTGAACAGACCCTTCGACTACCGCGGGTATCGCTTCTTCCAATCGGGGACGGGGCGCTCGGGCGATGCCAGCCGCATCACGCTCGCCATTCGCGCCGAGGATGGGCCGGAACGCCTCATCTCCCTCGCGAAGAATCAGACGGCGAGCGTGCCGGGACTCGGCCAGATCCGCTTCGTTCGATTCACCGGCGATTTTCGAGCCACAGGATCACTCGCCTCCAGGCCCGACCGCTATGAGAATCCAGCGGCCGAGCTGGAGCTCGTCACCGTATCGGGGGAGAAGCACACCCTCTGGGTCTTCGATGAGCGAGTCACTGAGCGGCTTCGGGCGGGAGCGTCGCGCATGACGCCGCCGGAGTCGTATATCCCCGGATACCGACTCGTCCTGAAGGACTTCGACAAAGTGAGCTTCGAGCACATCCTGCAGGTGCGGTACGATCCCGGAGTCACCACTCTCTATGTGGGATTCGCGCTGCTGACGCTGTCGCTGCTGCTCGTCTTCTTCTCCTCCCACGAACGGGTTTGGGCTGTTCTGGAACCGGAGGGTTCCCGCCTCCTCGTTCACGTGGGCGCGCATGCGAGCCGCAACGAGGATCGCCTGAGGGGACGACTCCAAGCGTTCGTGCGCGACGCACAAGGAACGATCGCCGAAGGAGCGCCCGATCCGTCGCCGACTCAATAGACGAACTCTCGCACGTCGTAGATGCTGATCCTCGGCCGTTCGACGGAAGAGGCGAACCGGAGCCCCTCGCGGATGAGGTGGATCTGCCGCTTCAATTCATGTGGCGCGAGCGCTCGGATGTGAAAAGCGCGCGCTTTCTCCTCATAATCCGATCCCGGGTGGATGTAGAGCGGTGAGAGATAGATGAGGTCCTCACGTCCGAGCGGCATCTCGTTGAGCAAAGCGATCGTCTCTCGGACGTGAGGGTCGAAGAACGCCTCCCCGCCCAGGCCGATGAGGATGATGACGCCCACGGCGAGCCCCGCCGCTTTGATGCGGGAGACGACCTCCAGCGCCTCGCGCGCCGTGCCGGGTTTATTCACGAATCGCAGGAGCTCGTCATGCCCGCTCTCGACGCCGAGATAAAGGCGCTTGACGCGTCGCTCGCGAAGCGCGGCGAAGTCCTCCGTCGTCCACCGCATCCCGCTGTAGGCGTCGAGGAAGGAATAGATGCCCTCGAACGCCCCTGCCACGCGTCTTTCATCGAAGACGAAGGATTCGTGGATGATCTCCAGGATGCGCAGGAGCCGTTCCTGAGGAATGATGAGCGCGTTCGCATCGGCCAGAAAGAGCGAGCGTCGAAGCGTGATCGAGTCCCCCAAGAACTCCTTCACGGCCGCGATGTGTCGGCGCACTTCCTCATCGGTCTTGATCCGAAACCGACGATCCCGGTAGAAATCGCAGAACGTGCACTTGTTCCAATGGCATCCCTCGGTCACTTGAAGCACGAGGGCGAGATATTGATCCGGCGGCAGGATGCTGATGGGCTTGTAGACGGAGAGGAATCGCTCCTCATCGCGGGCGTACGCCTGGGCATCCCAGGCGAGGAGGCGCTCCAGCCACCGGTCGAGGTCCGACGCCGACGCCCCTTCGCCGAAGAATTGCACGCGCGCGCCCCCGCGTCGAAAGGCGGCGATGATCGCCCGCACGTCCGACCATAGCTGAGTCAGAAACGCGCGCTTCTCCTCTTCGGTGAGCACTCGAACCTGCTTCGGCGCCCATCCCCGCTCATGCCATTTCTCGACCACCGTCCCGCTCAATCCGCGAACGAAGGTGCGACCCTCTCGATAGGCGGTGTACAACCGTCCCGCGCGATCGAAGGAGAAGACGAGCCGGCCATCATCCATGATCGAGAGCGAATGCGGTTTGACGCTGATCACAAGATCACTCGAGCTGCCCATCATCCACCTCCATCGCTCCCACGACGCCCGCCTCCTCCAATGGTATCAAGAAGCCGTTCGCCTGACCACGTCCCCTCATCCCTGTCGCCCCGGCAGACGTGATATAATTCACCGGCCATGCAAGGGGAGGTGGATATTCCGGCTCGGATGGGCACGCTGCGCAAGGTCGCCTTCTTCTCGACGCTTGGCGAACCGATGTTGCGCGATCTGGCCCAAGCATGCCGGCCGAAGCACTACCGGAAGGGCGAGATCCTCTTCCTAGAGGGGGAGCCGTGCCCGGGTCTCTTCATCGTGCATTCGGGCGCGGTGAAGATCTTCAAGACATCTCCCGGAGGGCGCGAGCAAATCCTGACGGTCGAATCCGCAGGGCGTCCGATCGCCGAACTCGCCGTCCTGGATGAAGGTCCCTATCCGGCCTCAGCGATGGCGGTGGAGGATACGACGGTCCTGCTCATCCCCAAGAGCGATTTCCATCGGCTCTGTCGCCAACATCCGGAGATCGCCTTCGGCATCATTCGTTCGCTCGCCGGGCGATTCCGGCGGCTCGTTGGATTGATCGAAGCCCTCGCTTTCCTGGAAGTCGGCCAACGCCTGGCCCGATGGCTGCTGGAGAAGGCGCTGCGCGAGGGGCGGCCGACGGCGCGCGGTCTTGAATTCTCGCTCGACCTCACCCATCAGGAGTTGGCCGCACAAATCGGGACAGTGCGCGAGTTGGTCTCCCGAACGCTCAGTCGGTTTCAGCAACAGGGCCTCCTCGCCGTGGAAAGTCGCACGATCGTCATTCTTGATCTCGAGCGCTTGAAGCAAGAGGCCGAAGGGGAATAAGTGCCGCCTCTGGCGGCAGCAGACGGGACTGCCCGGCGCGTTTCGCCCGCGGGAAGAAGGTGCGGGGGAAAAGCCCCACCGAGGTGTTGATTTTCGCGCAAGGTCTCTCCCCCTGTGAAAGGAGAGCGGCCATCCGGGGCCCACACTAAGTCCTGCGAAATCAGGGCTAAAAGGATGAGAAGACTTCCCGCCCCCTTCTGGAACGCTATTTGCATCCTTGAACCATGGACATCATCCTTGGATCTTTGACACCGGCCGTCCTGGTGGCGCAGGCCGACCTCGCCTTGCATGCCTTCCACAAAGACCTCACCACAAAATGGCTTGGCCACCAGGGGCCTTTT
>BEHK01000110.1 GCA_002898775.1 bacterium HR08
TGATGACCTCCCCGTGCACCGAGCGCATCATGTCGGTCACCTCCTCCGGCCGCTCGTCAATCAGGAGGACGATGAGGATGATCTCCGGATGATTGCGCGCGATCGAATTCGCGATGTTCTGCAGGAGCATCGTCTTGCCCGCGCGCGGTGGGGAGACGATCAATCCCCGCTGCCCTTTCCCGATGGGCGTCAACAGGTCCAGGACGCGCGCGGAGAGATTCCCCGGTCCCACCTCCATCCGAATGCGCTCGCAGGGATAGAGGGGGGTGAGGTGATCGAAGGGGACTCTCTCCCGGTGCCGCTCCGGAGGTTCGTCATTGATCGCCTCCACCTTGACGAGCGCGAAATACCGCTCGCCATTGCGCGGCGGGCGCACCTGCCCGGCGACGACGTCACCCGTGCGCAGGTGAAAACGCCGGATCTGCGAGGGAGAGACGTACACGTCCTCGGGACTGGGCAGATAGCTGTATTCGGGCGAGCGCAGGAACCCGAATCCCTCCGGGAGGCATTCGAGCACCCCCTCGATGAAGAGCAAACCATTGCGCTCGGCCTGCGCGCGCAGGATCCGGACGATCAGCTCCTGTTTGCGGAGATGCATCGCGTCCACGATCCCCAGATCATGCGCGATCCGCGCGAGCCGCGACAAGCTCAGCTCCCTCAGTTCGCTCATCTCCAGTGCCATCGGTCGCCTCCCTCCCCCCAGGATCTCCTCCGTCGCCGCTCAGCGAGAGGGCGAGTGGGCTAAGGCGCGTTCGATCGCTCGCCATACCTCTTCGCGCCCGAGCCCCGTCCGCGCCGAATACGGGATGATCGTCACCTCCGGAAAGACCCGCGCCGCCCGCTCGGCCGAGCGCCTCACCTCATTGGCCGAGAGTTTATCGGCCTTGGTCAGCACGACAATATAAGGCCGATGATGAAAATCCAACCATTCGCGCATCTGAAGGTCCAAAGGAGTGGGCCCGTGGCGGGCGTCCACGATCAGGAGCGAGAGGCGAATCTGCGGGCGATTCGCCAGATACCCTTCGATCAGCATCCGCCACGCCCAACGCATGGCGTGCGGGACTTCGGCGTAGCCGTATCCCGGCAGATCCACGAAGTAGAAGCGCTCGTTGATCGCGTAGAAATAGATACCACGCGTCCGCCCCGGCGTGGAGCTGGTGCGCGCCAGGTTCCGCATCCGCAGCAGGCTGTTGATCACGCTCGATTTCCCCACGTTCGACCGTCCGAGGAAGACGATCTCCGGCTTCTCCTCTCGCGGGAGGTCCTCGAGCCGATAGACGCTCGCCTCTAAGCGCGCGGATGTGATCTTCATAACGCGCGTGTTGCGACGGCGTGGGGTCTCCCCCTCGATCACAGGCGGAGGACGAGATCGAGCCTACTCCGCCATCGCATTCAGATTGGCTCCCGAAGATGTCGAAGACAACCAGATCGGAGGCATCCCCGCCGATTCCGCATGAGGGGGCCAAGCGCCCTCCAGAGCCAAGGGCAAGACCTCATCCATCGTCTCCACCAAATGGATGCGCAAGGCGGCCCGGACATCCTCGGGGAGATCCATGAGGTCTTTCTCATTCTCCTTCGGGAGGATGAGTTGCGGAATGCCCAGCCGATGCGCGGCCAGGACTTTCTCCTTCACGCCACCGATGGGCAAGATCCTCCCCCGCAATGTGATCTCCCCGCTCAAGGCGACATCCCGACGCACGGGAATGCGCGCCAGCGCGGAGACGAGCGCCGTCGCGATCGTGATGCCGGCCGAAGGCCCCTCTTTCGGAATCGCGCCCTCGGGGATGTGAACGTGAATATCCTGCTCCTTGTGAAAGTTCGCGGGCAAGCCCAGATCGCGCGCGCGCGAACGGACATAGCTGATCGCCGCTTGCGCCGATTCCCGCATCACCTCGCCGAGCTTCCCCGTCAGCGTGAGCTCCCCGCTTCCGGGCATCACCGTGACTTCGATCTGCAAAACCTCTCCTCCCACCTCCGTCCACGCCAGGCCGGTGGCGACGCCGATCTCACTCTGCGAGCGCAAGCCCATCGGGCGATATCGCTCCGGGCCCAAGAGGACTCGAACGCTCTCGGCCGTGATGGCCTCCCGATAGGCCTCGCGATTCGCGCCAGAAGCGACCACCTTCCGCGCCACCTTCCGACAGATGGCGCCGATTTCGCGCTCCAGATTCCGCACCCCTGCCTCGCGCGTATATCCGCGGATGAGCAGTTGCACAGCCTCCTCGGAGAAACTCACCTGCTCCGGTTTCAACCCAGCCGCCTGCACCTGCTTCGGGATGAGATGTCGGCGCGCGATCTCCACCTTCTCCCGCTCGGTATACCCCGGGATCCGGATGACCTCTAAGCGATCCAAGAGCGCCGGCGGGATCGTGTGCGTCACATTCGCCGTGGCGATGAAGAAGACCTGCGAGAGATCATACTCGACGTCGAGATAGTGATCGCGAAAGGCGTGATTCTGCTCCGGGTCAAGCACCTCGAGCAGGGCGGCGGCCGGATCGCCGCGGAAGTCCGCGCCGAGCTTGTCCAGCTCATCGAGCATGAAGAGGGGATTGATCGTCCCGGCCTTCCGCATCATCTGGATGATCTGACCGGGGAACGCGCCGACGTACGTGCGCCGATGCCCGCGAATCTCCGCCTCGTCGCGGACGCCGCCCAGACTCATGCGCACGAACGTTCGTCCCGTCGCCCTCGCGATGGAGCGCCCGAGGCTCGTCTTCCCGACGCCCGGCGGACCGACGAAACAGAGGATCGAACCGCGCGGCCTCTCCACCAGTTGGCGCACGGCCAGATATTCCAGGATGCGCTCTTTGACCTTCTGCAGACCATAGTGATCGGCCTCCAGCACGGCCTCCGCATACGCGAGATCGCGAATTTCCGGCGAGCGCTGCGTCCACGGGACGGCGAGCAACCACTCGAGGTAGTGGCGTGAGACGGCGGCCTCGGCCGACATCGGCGGCATCTGCTCCAGGCGCCGCAGCTCGGCCAGCGCCTTCTCCCGCGCCTCCGGGCTCATCCCCGAAGCTTCGATCCGCCGACGCCATTCTTCCACCTCCGCCCGTTCGTCCGCCCGCCCCAACTCCTTGTGAATGGCCTTCAGTTTCTCCTGCAGATAATACTCGCGCTGCGCCCGCTCCATCTGCCGCTTGACCCGGGTGTGGATGACACGATCGAGCTGCCTCTTCTCCATCTCGAATTCGAGGAGCTCGATCACGCGCCCCAGGCGATGCGAGACGCGAACGGCCTCCAGCAATTGCTGCTTGACCTCAACCCCGACACTCAACCCGTGCGCGAGCGCGTCGGCCATCTGCCCCGGATCCGGAAGGCGAAGGACTGCGCGCAGCGTCTCCGCCTCCGGATAGTGCTGACAGTACTGATCGAGCGCCACAGCGAGCCGCGCCAGAAGCGCCTTCAGACGCGCCGGATCCTCCGGCTCCGCCTGCAGCCGGCGCAACGTGGCCATGAAGCAGCCTTCGTCTTCAGCGATCGCCAGCGCGCGGGCCCGCTCGCGCCCCTCCACCTCGATGTGAATCGCCCCATCGGAGCGCCGCGATGAGCGAAGGATCACCGCGATCGTCCCGACGGTGTAGAGCTGATCCGGCGTCGGATCCTCCACGGTGGCCTCATGTTGCGTCGCCAGGAAGACGAGCCGATCCACAGCGAGCGCGCGCTCCACGGCCGCCATCGAGGACGGTCGCCCGATGAGCAATCGAACGGCGGGCGTGCGAGGGAAGACCACCAGATCTCGAAGGGGAACCAAGGGGTGACGCGTCACGTCCTTCGCCATCAGATCGCCGAACTCGGGCATACGGGAGCTCGCGGAACCCGATCGCTGTCCACCTCAGTTGATCATCCCGCCTTCTTCTCCAGAAGGGGGAACATGACGCACCGTTTCTCGACCATCTCGCGCGTGACGACGAACTCCTTGATCTTCTTCTGCGCCGGCAGGATATACATGGCATCCAGCATCAATTCCTCCAGGATCATGCGCAAACCACGGGCGCCGACCTTCCGTCGAAAGGCCTCGCGCGCGATGGCATACAGCGCGTCCTCGGTGAAGCGCAGCTTCACATTGTCGAACTCGAACTGCTTCTGATATTGCTTGATGATGGCATTCTTGGGCTTGGTGAGGATCTCCACCAGCGCCGTCTCGTTCAGCTCCTGCAGCGTGGCGACCACCGGCAGCCGTCCCACGAACTCCGGGATGAGTCCGAACTTAATCAGGTCCTCCGGCTGCACGTGGGCGAGGATGTTGTCGCGGCGTCGCTCGGCCATCGTGCGAATCTCCGCTCGGAATCCGACGGAGCGATTGCCCAGGCGTCGCTCGATGATCTTCTCCAACCCGACGAAGGTCCCCCCGCAGATGAAGAGGATGTTCGTCGTGTCCACGGGGATGAACTCCTGATGCGGATGCTTGCGGCCTCCGTAAGGCGGGACGTTCGCGATCGTGCCCTCGAGGATCTTCAACAGCGCCTGCTGCACCCCCTCGCCCGAGACGTCGCGCGTGATCGAGGGGTTCTCGTCCTTCTTGGCGATCTTGTCCACCTCGTCAATGTAGACGATGCCCCACTGCGCGCGCTCGACGTTGCCATCAGCCGCCTGGATCAAGCGCAGCAGGATGTTCTCCACATCCTCCCCCACATAGCCGGCCTCGGTCAGCGTCGTCGCGTCCACGATGGCGAAGGGGACATCGAGCATCTTCGCCAGCGTCTGCGCGAGCAGGGTCTTACCCGTCCCCGTCGGCCCGATGAGCAGGATGTTGCTCTTTTGGATCTCCACATCGCCCGGGGCACGATTCATCAGGACGCGCTTGTAGTGTTGGTAGACGGCGACGGCCAGCTTCTTCTTCGCCTCTTCCTGGCCGATGACGTATTGATCGAGAAACTCCTTGATCTCCGTCGGCTTGGGCAGCCGAGGTCGCGGGGCCGGGGCCGGCTCGACGACGGAATCTTCGGACATGAGCGCGTTGCAGATCTCGACGCACTCATTGCAGATGTAGACATTCGGCCCAGCGATCAGCTTCTTCACCTCGTGCTGGAAGCGTCCGCAGAAGGAACATCGCGCCACCTCTTCCGTCTTTCGCACCATGGGTTCCCCCTCCGCTCAGGACTGTCTCCGGATCCGCGCGAGCGCCACCGCCTCCCTCCTCTGATGCGGTCGGTCCGCGTGATCCTCCGCGAGGCCTCTGCTCAGGATTGCCCCCGATGAGTGATGACGTGATCAATGATGCCGTAGCTGACGGCTTGCTCCGCCGTCATGATCAGATCCCGTTCGACATCCCGCTCGATGACCTCCAAGGGTTGGCCCGTGTGCCGCGCCAGGATCGAAGAGATCAACCGTCGCATGCGCAGGATCTCCTCGGCGGCGATCTTAATATCGGTCGCCTGCCCGGAGATCCCCCCGGCATGCGGCTGATGAATGAGGATGCGAGAGTTCGGCAGGGCGAATCGCTTCCCCTTCGCGCCTCCGGCTAAGAGCACCGCCGCCATCGACGCCGCTTGCCCGACGCAGATCGTCTGCACATCGGGACGGATGAACTGCATCGTGTCGTAGATGGCCAGCCCAGCCGTGATCGAGCCCCCCGGACTATTGATGTAGAGCGAGATGTCGCGATCCGGATCCTCCGCCTCCAGGAAAAGCAACTGAGCAATCACCAGGTTCGCGACCGTATCATCAATGGGCGTGCCAATGAAGATGATGTTATCCTTGAGCAACCGAGAGAAGATGTCGTAGGCGCGCTCGCCACGACTCGTTTGCTCAACGACCATGGGGATCAACGCATCGTACGCTCCGTGCTTCATACCCCCCATCTCACTCATTCCCCCTGCGGCGGAGCCTCTTCGGTCTCCACCTCAGCGCTGGCCACGACAATATCCAAGGCCTTTCGCCGCCGAATCTCGTTTCTGATGGTATCGAGCCCCCCTTCCGTTGTCAAGCGGCTCCTCACCGCCGAGGGCGACATCTGCCACTGAGCGGCGCGCCGCGCGATCTCCGCTTCGATCTCAGCCTCGCTCACCTCGATCCCCTCCTGCTCGGCGATGCGATCCAGGATCAACATCGCGCGCACATCACGAGCCGCCTCCTCGACGCCTCGACGCGCGATCTGCTCCCAATCGAGAGAGGCCGAGGCGGGTTCCGTTCCGGAGCGGGCGAGCGCTCGGGCGAAACGCCGCATGCGCTCGCGCGCCACGTGCTCCACCAGCGTGGGCGGAACCTCGAACGGATGCTCCCGCACCAGCTGATCCAGAAGCTGCTCCCGAAGCTCGGCCTCCGCCTCCTCCGCATGCCGCCGCTCCAGCTCTTGTCGAATCAGCTCGCGCAACTCTTCGAGCGTCTCCGCCCGTTGGTTCACCGTTTGAGCGAACTCGTCATCCAACTCCGGAACCTCTTTGCGCCGCACGTCGTTCACGAAGACCACGTAACGGATCCTGCGTCCCGAATCCCCGGCGAGCAGGAACGTCTTCTCCTGTCCCGCCGCGCACCCGATGATCTCTCGCGCGAACGGATCTCCTTCCGCCTCCTCCGGCGTCAGTTCCAGCGTCATCTCCTGCTGCTCGAACACACGACGGAGGGGAGCGCCGCGCTCATCCACCTCCTCGGCCGTGACGCGGAGCGTGACGACATCGCCAACGGCTGCCGCTCGCCCCTCAACGGGGACCAGGACCGAATGCGCCTCCCGAAGCCGTTCGAGGACGCGCCGGATCTCCGACTCCGTCACCGGACGAATGCGCTTGACCGCTCGTCGTCCGCGATACGCGCGCACGTCCACGTGAGGGAAGACTTCGATCCTCGCCCGCATCCGAAGCGGTTCCGTCTCCGAGAGGACGAGATCCGTGACCTCCGGCCCAGCCGCCAACCGCCACCGATGGGTCGAGAGCGCCTGTTCGATCAACAGCGGCACCAACCGACGCTGTAATTCCTCGCGAGCTTCCCGCTTGAACCGCTGCCGCGCGACGGAGAGCGGCACGCGGCCCGGCCGAAATCCGGGGACCGTCAGCCGCCGCGCCAGATCACCGTAGATCCGCTCCAGCTCCCGACGCACGTCCTCCACGGGCAGCTCGATGAACAATTCCTTTCGGCACTCGGAGAGGTCTCGGACCTCAACCTTCGGCGTCATGGCGAAAATGCTCCCCCTTCGCTCCTGCGCGCCCTGATGGGATCACCCGGGGCGTTCCCCTTCATCGAGAGCGACGCCGACTGCACTCCCCGGTCGGTCACCTGGATCGTATCACAGAAGGGATCTCTCGGTTGGTGCGAAAGGGGGGATTCGAACCCCCACGGCCCGTGGCCACCAGATCCTAAGTCTGGCGCGTCTCCCAGTTCCGCCACTTTCGCAGAAAGTGAGACACGTGGTGAGCCGTGGAGGACTTGAACCTCCAACCCGCGGATTAAGAGTCCGCTGCTCTACCAAGTTGAGCTAACGGCCCACCGTTTCAAAGATCCGGAGGTTGGAAATGTAGCCCGACAGCGGCGCCTCTGTCAAGACGGAGACCTCAAGCCGCGCGCTCGATGCGCCGCACGACCAGATCCTCTCCAAGATGATAGACGCTTCCAGCCCCCTGCCCGGGCAGCTCGAACAACACATCCTCGAAGAGGCGCTCCAGGATAGCCCGCAGGCCGCGCGCGCCGATCTTCTTGGCCAAGGCTTCGCGCGCGATGCGCCGCAATGCCTCCTCGGAGACCGTCAGGCGCGCCCCCTCCATCTCGAAATAGCGACTGAACTGCTTGATGAGCGAATTGCGCGGCTTCACCAGGATGTCCACCAACGCATCCTCATCCAGCGGATCCAACGTCACGATGATCGGCAGCCGACCGATCAGCTCCGGGATGAGCCCATATTTGAGCAGATCTTCGGTGAGCACCTCCATGCGCTGATCCTGTCCCGGCGGACGCCCCGTGAACCCGATCCCCCCCTTCTTCGAGATCCGATCCTGAATGATCTTCTCCAATCCCTCGAACGCCCCCCCGCAGATGAAGAGGATGTGCGTCGTGTCAATCTGCTCCTGATTCGCC
>BEHK01000111.1 GCA_002898775.1 bacterium HR08
CGAGGGGATGATCGGCGGCCAGGTCCTGGACCTGCTGGCGGAAGGAAAATCCTTCGATGAGACAGCGCTCAGGGCGATTCATCGCGCGAAGACGGGGGCTCTGATCACGGCTTCGGTGCGCGTCGGCGGGATCTTGGGGGGAGCGGGATCGGAACCGATGCGCGCGCTCACGCGCTACGGAGAATGCCTCGGACTCGCCTTCCAGATCATTGATGATGTGCTCGACGTGACGGGAACGCCGGAGGAGATCGGGAAGACCCCGGGCAAAGATGCGGCGGCTCGGAAAGCGACCTATCCGCGCCTCTATGGCGTCGAGGCCTCGCGGCGTCGGGCCGAAGCCCTCATCGGCGAAGCCCTGGAGGCGATCCGACCCCTGCCCCGCTCGGAGCGGCTCGTCGCTCTGGCACAACTCGTCCTCGAGCGCCGAGGATAGCAGCGGCGCTCACGCCGTCCCTTCTCGCCAACGCCCCCACGCCAGAAGGCCAAGGCTCACGGCCACGCACAGCCAGGCGAAGAGATCTCCAAAGCGCGCATACATCGTGAGGGAAGGAGACGCCGACGGGTATCCCAGGCGCCAACGGCGTGTCGCTTCCTGAAAGAGCGGCGTCTCCGCGCGCACATCCCCATAGGGGGTGATCAACGCCGTGATGCCACTGTTGGTCACGCGAACGAGCGGACGCCCCAACTCGACGGCGCGAAAAATGGCGTGCTGCAGATGTTGTCGCGCTCCCGCCGTTGGGCCAAACCATCCATCGTTGGAGATGTTCACCAGCAGCGTCGCTCCTCGTCGCACGAGCGCGCGCGGAATCTCCGGGAACGCGGACTCAAAGCAGATGAACGTCCCTATGCGCGCCGGGCCCACATCGGCGACCACGTAGTCGCGCCCTGGGACGAAATCGCCCGCCAGAGCCGGGATCTTCTTCAAAAACGGGAAGAGCCGACGTCCGGGGACATACTCGCCGAATTCCAGAAGCCGAATCTTGTGATAGTCGGCGATGCGCTCCCCGCGCGGGGAGATCACCGCCGCGCTGTTGTGCCAACCGCGCGCCGTCTTCCCCAAGTGATTCAGGAGGAGATAGACGCCATGTCGTCGCGAGAACTCGGCCAGATAGGCCGCTATGGCCTCATCTTCATCGAGGGAGAGATTCATCGGGGATTCCGGCCAGATGAGCAGGCGCGGCTCTTGGTCCCCTTCATCTTCGGCGAGGACGCGCTCGGAGAGGCGCAGGTGACGATTCAGGCTCTCGATCACATCCGGAGCGCGCAATCCGGCTCCCCGGCCGACGACCGGGATCATCGGTTGCACGGCGAAGATGCGCACGGCTGGGGCATCGCGCGCCCTCTCCTCCGTCGGACGAGCCATCCTCCCCAAGAGGAAGACGATGCCCAGAAGCGCGAGCGGCACGCCGATGATGGCGATGGCGCGCATCCGACGCCGCGCGGCGTTCATCGCCAAGAAAACCCCGAGCGCGCTCGCCAAAAGGACGAGGAAGCTCACGCCCCACACGCCCGTGTAGCGCGCGATTTGAATCAGCTCAGGGACAGGAGCCTGGCTGTATCCGAGCAGATTCCATCCATGTCGCGTCGCCTCCGCGCGCGCCCACTCCGAGGCGACCCAAAAGAGCGGCGCTGCGAACACCCCCCTCTTTCCCCATCGAGCGATCCCCCAACGCGCGAGTCGGAGGAAGACGAAGACGAACACCGAGAGCACCAGCGCCGGGATGAGCAAGAGCATGTACGCCAGCGGGGCCGGCACGCCCCCATAGTGAATGATCGGAAAGGTCAACCAGGAGAAGCTGCCGTAGAAGAAGATGAGCGCGACGCCGAGGCCGAGGAGGAAAGTCTGTCGGGGCGTGAGCGCCGACCGCGTCGCGAGGCGAAGGAGGAGGGGGATCCAGGCTCCCCAGGCGAGGATCCACACGCCTCTCCCGAAGGGTGAGGGGAAAGAGAGGGCGAGCGCGAGTCCGGTCGCGCCAGCACACACCCCATCGCCAAGGGTGAGAGGCTCCGCTTCGGAGATTCGCCGAGCGCTCCTGCTCCGCCTCTCAGCAGATACGGCTGAGGCCCGCACGTTCCGTTCCGATTCGAGCCCGCGTCATCGAGTGGGAATGAGTTGGAGATCAGAGACGCCGCTATTGCGAAGCTCGCGCAGGACCTGAGCGGCGGCCGCGGCATCGGCGAACGGGCCGAGGAGAACGTCCACGCTCGAAGTCCCATCCGGCGCGGACCGGGAGCGCGTGAAGGCCATATCGAAGCCGCGCTCCCGCAGACGGGCCACGAAATCCTCAGCCTCGGCCGAGGAGGGGAAGCTCCCGGCCCGAATCAGATAGGACGCCGGCTCGTCCCGCGAGGCTTCCGAAGCGACCGTCGGGACGGCCGCCCGCGGCGGCACGTCGGGAGCCACGGGCGCCGATCCGGCCCGGGGCTCGATCATCCGAGACCACCGCCCGATGAATAACCCGATGGCGAACATCGCGAAGGCCAACGTCACACAACCGATGAAGAGCACGATCGCGCGCCGACTTCTGGCTCGAATGCTATCCCGCATAGATCTCCTCGCGTCAGGATTGATCGGTCACCGCTGCTCGCGTCGGCTTCGGGACGAGAACGGAGAGCAGCTCCAGGGGCAAGGGGAAGACCACGGTCGAATTCTTCTCCGCGCCGATCTCGGTCAGCGTCTGCAGATAGCGCAATTGGATGGAGAGCGGCTCCTCGGAGAGCTTGCGCGCCGCATCGGTCAATTGCTGCGCGGCCAAGTATTCGCCCTCAGCGTGAATGATCTTAGCGCGCTTCTCTCGCTCGGCCTCCGCTTGCTTGGAGATGGCGCGGATCATCTCCTGCGGCAGGTCCACGGCTTTGATCTCGACCATGCTCACCTTGATCCCCCACGGATCGGTGTGCTTGTCCAGGATGCGCTGCAATCGCGCGTTCAACTCCTCGCGCTTGCTGAGCAGATCGTCCAGCTCAACCTCACCGCAGACCGAGCGCAAGGTCGTCTGCGCCAGCTGCGAGGTCGCGTAGAGATAATTCTCGACCTCGACGACCGCTTTGTTCGCATCAATGACGCGGAAGTAGACGACGGCGTTCACCTTCACCGAGACGTTATCCCGCGTGATGACGTCCTGCGGGGGAACGTCCATGGCGACGGTGCGCAGACTCACGCGCACCATGCGCTGAAAGGGGCCGATCACCAGACGAATGCCCGGCGGCTTCGGCTCGGGCCGCAGCCGACCGAAGGTGAAGACGACGCCACGCTCGTACTCATTGATGATCTTGATCCAACTCAACACCCAGAGCAGAAGGATGATCGCGGCGATGGTGGATCCGGTGAAGAGCTCCGGCATAAGTTCCTCCCTTCGGCTTCAATCTGCGCGACGCCGGTGAGCGTCCGCTCTGTTCGCTCATCCGAGACATCGTCGCCTCAGCGGCATGGCTTCACGAGCGCTCCTCGTTGCGCGCGACATCCAGAATGGACGTCTGACGCGGCGGCTCCAGCGGTTGCACGGCCTCCACGCGCAGCCTCAAGCCCTCGATCCCCACCACGCGCACGCGCTCTCCTTTAGCGATGCGCGAGGAAGCGACGGCGCTCCACAGCTCGCCGCGCACGAAGACTTGTCCCTCGGGATTCAATTCCGTCTCCGCCGTCCCGATCAACCCCACCATGCCGAGATCCCCGGTGACGACCTTCTGCTCCCGCGCCTTCATGGCCAGCCGCAGGATCACGATCATCGCCACCGCCGTGGGAATCGCGATGGCGAAGGCGATCGAGCGACGGATCTGAATCGCCGGATCCGGCGCATCCACGAGCATCAGCGCGCCGATGATCATCGAGACGATCCCCCCGGCGCCGAGCACGCCGAAGCTCTGGATCTTCGCCTCGGCGATGAAGAGCGCGACCGCGATGATGAGCAGGAGCACGCCGGTCAAGCTGATCGGCAGCAGGTGAAAGCCATAGAGCGCGAGCACGAGCGCGATCGTGCCGACGACGGCCGGGATGATCGCCCCCGGATTGTTCAGCTCGAAGTAGATCATGAGCAGACCGATGGCGCCCAATACGAAGGCGATGTTCGGATTGGCCAGGAAGCTGAGCACGCGCTCGCGCAACGTGGGCTCGATGCGCACGACCCGCTCCCCCTTGGTGCGGAGCGTGACGGTCTCCCCGCCCAGACGGCGAACCGTGCGCCCATCCAATTGCGCGAGCAAGTCCTGCAGATCGCGCGCGACCAGGTCAATCAACCCCTCGCGCAGGGCCTCCGTCTCCGTATAGGAGCGGCTCGTGCGCACGGCGGCTTCCGCCAACTCGATGTTGCGTCCGCGCTTCTCGGCGAGCGAACGGATGTAAGCCGCCGCATCGTTCTCCGCCTTCTCGTACATCGTGCGATCTTGCTCCATGCCGACGGCGACCGGATGAGCCGCTCCCGTATTCGTCCCCGGCGCCATGGCGGCCACGTCCGCCGAGATGAGGATGAAGAACCCGGCCGAAGCCGCGTTGGCGCCGCTCGGCGAGACATAAACGACCACGGGCACGCGCGCGGCCAGGATCCGCTCGACGATCTCTCGCATGGCCGAGACGAGCCCTCCCGGGGTGCGCAGCGTGATGATGAGCGCGCGCGACTGCGCCTGCTCGGCCACGCGAATGGCCCGCTCGACCAGCTGCGCGCTCGCCGGATGCACGATGTCATCGAAGGTCACGACGTGGACATCCGCGCGCGCCATGCCGCAGAGGAGCACGGTGAGGCATCCGGCTTGTACGATCAAGCGCCTGTGCTTCATAAATCCGCCAATAATGTAGCACAAGAGCGCGACCCGCGTCATCACTGCAGGTCGCTGGTCGCGATGAGGATCTCCTCCCCGAAGGGGAGCTGAAGGGCCAGATGCGAGGCGCGCGGCGAAGGGAGTCCGAAGAAGACCAGCCCCACCTGAGCCGGAGACGGCGGGAGCTTCTTCGCCCCCGCCCACCGATGCTCACCGGCGGCTTCAAAGAGGGCACGCGCGCGCGCGTCCAGGTCTGAGCCTTGCGCGAGGAATTCCAGACATTCCCCTCTCCGCCTCACGATGGAGAGTCCTTCCAGGCGGCTCAGCGCAAAGCGCCGCTCGCTCACGCCATCGCGCAGAAGCGCGCCGCGCGGGCAGAAGTACCGCTTCTTCCCCGGATCGCGCTCCGATCCAACATAGAGCCAGATGGTCGTCTCCTGACGCTCCAGATCGAAGCCGACGGCAAGGGGATAGAGGACGAACACCTGATCCTCGACCTTCACCTCATAGCGCGCGAAGCGCTCGACGCGGCGCAAGCCCGAACCGTACCACGACTGCGCGTTCCTCTCCGCCCCGAGGATGCTCCACAGAAGCAGCACGCTCGCGGTCACGCGTTCGAGCGACATCCGGCATCCATTCGACCGGCTCATCGCGCTTCCCCCCTCAAGCGGAGGTCGAGTTTCTCGTAGACCTCGTCCGTGAAGAGTTCGAGCCAGCGGAGGATCGCGGGGAACAGGGAACCGACTTCAAAGCCGCGCTCGTAGGTGAACGGCCATTGCCGGGGATCGTCCGGGATGAGGATGCGCGCCTCGCTCGCTCGCGGCGCCGATTCCGAGCGCTTCGATGCGGGAAGCTCCAACTGTCCGATCAACTGCGGAGCCGTCAGGCTCGCCGTGGCCAGGTGGCTCAAATCGCGATAGATCGGATCGGCCGTCTCCGCGCGCGTCCGCGCCTGGAGCAGGCGCGCGAGCGAATCGTCTCGAAAGTCCTCCAGCGAGAGCAACCGCTCGCGCACCGTGTAAAACGTCACCCACCGCGTGCGCCCCATTGGATCGAAGAAGCGGCGGCGCGGATCCAGATGCCAATAGACCAGATTGATCTCGCGCGCCAGAGCGTCGAGGGCCGCCTTCGCCAACTGCAGAAAGCTCCACATCTTCTGTTCGAGGGCGCTGAAGGTCCCCCCTCCGGGCATCGGGACCTCCGTGTCCAGAAGCTCCAAATAGACATCGAGCGCCGCGCGCTGGAACCAGCAGGTGCTCCAATGTGCCACGGCGGCCCCCTGTTGCGCCTCGGGATCGAGGACCGACCAGGTGCGCACGCGCTCGACGAACGCGCGCTCGGCGCGCGTCCCCCGCCACGCCTTCAATTCAGGAAGTGGCCGCATGATCGAATCGCTCCTCCAGAGAGGGTCTCCTCATCGCGTGCGCTCCACAGTGAAGTGCGCGATTCGATCCAGGGCATCTCGATAGGGCGATGGGGCCAGGGCGCGCAAGCAGGCCGAGGCGCGCCGCGCATAGGCGCGGGCTTCCTCCCGCGCTTGATCTAAGAAGCCCTCGGCCTCCAGCACGGCGACCAACTCTTGCCGCGTCACTCGCGTATAATCGCCATCGCGGAGCACGGCGCGAACCATCTCCACATGCTTCGGCTCACCGCGTTCGACCAAGAGGATCAGGGGGAGCGTCAGCTTCCCCTCGCGCAGATCATTGCCCGCCGGTTTGCCCAAGCTCGCCTCATCGGCGACGAAGTCGAGCACATCATCAATCAACTGGAAGGCCGTGCCCAGGTTCATCCCGTACTCGCGCAGGGCGAGCTTCTCCGCCGGAGAAGCTCCGCCCAAGATCCCCCCGATCTCCGCGCACGCGCTGAAGAGATAGGCCGTCTTCCGCTGGAGGATCTCGAAATAGCGCTCGCGGGTGATGAAGAGATCGCCAATATGTCCGAGCTGGATCAGCTCCCCTTCGGTCATCTTCCGCGTGATGCGCGTGAGCAGATCCAGAATCTCGAAGCTGCGCTCCTCGAGCGCCATCTCGAACGCGCGCATGTAGAGCCAGTCTCCCATGAGCACGGTGATCTGGTTCCCCCACCGAGCGTTCACCGAGGGGCGTCCCCGCCGCATCTGAGCGCCGTCAATGATGTCATCGTGCACGAGCGTGGCCGTGTGGATGAATTCGACGACGACGGCCAGCCGAATCGTCGCCGGGGTGACCGGATGCCCCCACAACTTCGCCGAGAGCAACAGCAACGTCGGCCGAATGCGCTTCCCCCCACCGTCCTTCACATACCGGCCGATCTCCGCGATCAGCGGCACATCAGAGGCGATCTGGCGAGCGAACTCCTGCTCGAAGGCGACCAATTCGTCCCGGATCAAGGCGAAGATCTCCGCCATCGAAGACGCCTCCGATCGGGAAGCTCGGATCCCCTCATCCGTTCCGCGTCGCGTCATCGAAGCCCCCGTGCGCCCTGTTCACGAGCGATTCAATGTATCACAAGACCTTCGAAGAGACCAAACCACCGCGCGTCCCGGACTCACCGACGGGGCCTCCCGGGGGAGATCAACGGATCCTCGAAAGCGCCCGGCGTCAGCGTGATCTCCGGCGAGGCCCGATCGCCGAAGACCACGGTGACGAGATCGAACCGATAGGGCGCCGCCTCCAGATGCAACCACCGGCGATACGCGCGCGCGGCGCGAGAGAGCGCGCGCTGTTTGCGCCGATCCACGCCCGCCTCGGCGAGCGCCACGTCCTCGGAGGTGCGCGTCTTCACCTCCACGAAGACGAGCACGTCGCCGTCATAGGCGACGATGTCCAATTCCCCCAGGACGCGCGCCCCTCGATCGCTCCGCCCGATGGGAAGGACGACATGGGTGGCGACGATCCGATAGCCCGCGCGCCACTTCAAGAATTCGAGCGCGAAGCGCTCGCCGAGCGCGCCGAGATCTGCAGGAGATCGCCGCTGACTCACCGGCTTCATTCCATGCGCCTCCAGACGGCGAGCAGGCGCCGTCCCCGCACCTCCCACTCCACGCTCAGCCGATCCCGTTCAAGCCGCACGTTCTCGAAGGTCTGCGGCTCGCCCGTCATCTCCGGGAAGAGGGAGAAGATGGGGATGAGGTGGATCCGATCACCATCCCGGCGATATTCCCCCACGCTGCTCTCGACATCGCGCAGCAGCTCCAGCAACTCTCGCTTCGAATAGTCGGAGAGCTTTTTCTCG
>BEHK01000112.1 GCA_002898775.1 bacterium HR08
CAGACGACGAGATTGGCGATCTTGCCCACCTCGATGCTCCCCAGCCGATCGGCGACGCCGAAGATCTCCGCCGGATAGATGGTCAACGCCTTCAGCGCCACCTCGCGCGGTAGGCCGAAGGCGACGGCCATCGCCGCATGATACGGCAAGTTGCGCGCGTTCGCCGCATCATTGGTCAGGAAGGCGAACTTCACTCCCGCTTCGTACAAGTGCTTCGCGGCCGTGAAGATGCTGTCGTAGGGATCGTCCTCGTTTCGGGGGAGGCTGAGAACAGGACCGAACAGCACGGGGATGTTCTTCTCTTTGAGCACGGACGCGACCTTCGGCGCGTCGAGCGCACCGCTCAGGATGATCTTGACTTTCTGCTCCTCCGCGAATTCGATGGCCGCTTTGATGTCCCGCGCCTCGTTGGCCGCGACGATCAGCGGCAGCGCCCCCTCGACGACCGGAACCAGCGACTCCAGGACGGGGTTGACCAGGAAGGGGTGCCCATTCCCATCATTGGCGGCGTTCCCCTGAGGCGCGCCCATCTCCGCCGCTCTCTTCGCCTTCGCATAGGCGCGCGCATCCTCCAGAAGCCGCCTCACGCGCTGCAGGCGCTCGTCGCGTTGGCGACGAGCTTCTTCAAAACTGCGCTCGCGCGGTTGGAACGTCTCTGGATCGAAGAAGCGACCCGACGCGATGGAGGGAAAGTTGAAATAGATCCCCACGGGCGCCTTGACGAGCATCTCCTCCCACGTCCAGCCGTCGAGGTTGATGAGCGCGGCCTGTCCGGCGAGGATGCCGCCGCGCGGCGTCGTGAGCACGGTCGTGATGCCGTTGACGCGCGTCACCGGGATGATCTCGCTCGCGGGGTGAACGGCGACGATCGCTCTCAAGTGGGGATTAAGGTCCCCGATCTCATTGACGTCCACGGTGGCGGCGACCTGACCGATCTCGGTCAAGCCGATGGTTGTTCCCGAATCAATGAATCCGGGATAGACCCACATCCCTTGCGCATTGATGACGCGCGCGCCCGCCGGGATCGAGACGTTCCGCCCGACGGCGGCGATCTTCCCGTCGCGGATGACCACCGTGCCGCGCTCGATCACCGGCCCGGTGATCGTGACGATGCGCGCGTTGGTGATGGCATAGGTCTCCCCGCGCTGCGCCCACGCGTCCGGTCGCGAGAGCGCCAGCAGAAGTCCAAGAACGACGATGAGCGAAAGGGCTCTCCTCCTCATGGCAGAACCTCCCAGGACTCTCTTCCGGCAGACGCCATCTGTTCCCTCACGGTTGTTCCGGCGGACGTCCGCGACGCTCGCTGCGACGCTCGCCGCCTCGTTCGCGCGCCTTGAGCGCTTCTTTCTCCTTTTGAATCTCGGCGCGCCGGGCCAGATCGGCCTCGCGGTCGAAATAGAGCTGACCGTCAATGAACACCTTCTCGACGATCGAATAGACGCTGAGCGGATGCCCGCTGTAGATCACCAGATCGGCGTCTTTGCCGACCTCGATGGAGCCGACCCGATGATCAATGCGCAACTGTTTGGCCGGGTTGATCGTGATGAGCGCCAGAGCTTCGTCCTCGCTCAGGCCGCCGTACTTCATGGCCTTGGCCGCCTCCAGATTCAAGCGGCGGGCCAACTCGGCGCTATCGGAGTTGAAGGAGACCACGATGCCTTTGCGCGCCATGAGCGCCCCGTTGTAGGGGATGGCATCGTAGGCTTCGACCTTGTACGCCCACCAGTCGGAGAACGTGGAGGCGCCCGCGCCATGAGCGGCGATCTCTCGGGCGACCTTATACCCCTCCAGCACGTGTTGGAAGGTCGCGACCTTGAAGCCGAACTCCTCGGCCAAGCGGATGAGCATCAGGATCTCATCGGCGCGATACGCATGCGCGTGAACCAGCCGTTTTCCTTGCAGGACTTCGACCAGGGGGTCCAGTTTCAGATCGCGGCGCGGAGGGACGGCGTTCTCCCCGGCCTTCCGACGGCGCTCGTACTCCTCCCATTGACGCATGTAGTTGCGCGCTTGCGTGAACGCCTCGCGGATCACGGACTCGACGCCCAAGCGCGTGGCCGGATAGCGGCGGGGCGTTCCCGGCGGTGGGGTGAAATTCGACCGCTTCGGATTCTCCCCCAGGGCGAACTTGATGCCCGGCATCGCGCCCTCGAAGAGCATCTCGCGCGCCGTCTTCCCCCACCGGAGCTTGATCACGGCATTCAGGCCCCCGATGGGGTTCGCGCTCCCGTGCAAGATATTGGCGGTCGTCACCCCTCCGGCCAGATCGCGATAGATGTTGATGTCGGTGGGATCGAGCACGTCCTCGATGCGCACCATGGAGGTGACCGCGAGCGTGCCCTCGTTCACTCCGCCGTCTATGGCGATGTGCGAGTGGCAATCAATAATGCCGGGCATGATGTACTTGCCCGTCGCGTCAATGACCTTCGCCCCGGGCGGCGCCTCGAGATTCCGCCCGACGGCGGCGATCTTCCCGCCGCGAATGAGGATCGCACCGTTCTCGATCCGCCCTCGCGTGACGGTCAGGATCGTGGCGCCGCGAATGAGCGTCACTTCGTCCCGAGCGCCACCCGGCAGCGTCTGCGCGGAACCCGGGAAGAAGAAGCCGAACCCAAGAAGACTCGCGATGAGCCCCAAAGCCTGTGCGGCGACAGTGCATGCTCGAACGTTCCTCATAGCTCCCTCCTGCTTCATCCTCGAGGTCGCGTCCCCGAAAAGGGGAAGGATCCCATCCCTTCAACGGTCACCATTCCGCTCATGCGGTCCCCTTCGACGCGGCCGGCGAAGGTGACCAGCATGGGTGTTCCTTGAATCTCCACCGAGAGCGTGAACCGCACCTCATGGCCGGAGATGGACCCGCTGGAGATGTTCGATTGCCCGAAGGGGCTGGTCACTGTGCCCGAGAGCGCGTCCCCCTCCTGTCGCAGATCGGCCGTGACCGGAACCATCCCTTGCGGGGATTCGACCGTGAGATTCCATGCGCCCGTCACCGCGACGGGGGGCGCTGCAGCAGAAGGGGGCGCGGACGGACGCTCGGGCTCGCTGGGCCTCAGCTCGATCTCGCGCCCATCAATGAAGAGGTGCCGGATCCGCGTGCGCTCGGCGAAGAGATCGCCATCGGCGATGATGAGATTGGCGATCTTCCCGACCTCGATGCTCCCCAATTGTTCGGCCACGCCGAGGATCTCCGCCGCATGAAGGGTGAGGGCGCGCAGCGCGACCTCTTCCGGCAATCCCGCTTGGATGGCTCGCGCGACATTTCGAAGATAATCCCTCGGGTTGGATAAGCCTCCGGAGTGAAACGCGAATTTCACACCGGCGTGGTGCAGCCGCGCGGGATTCTGCGGAGCTTCCGCCCGCAGGCGCAGGATGCGCAAGGGCTCGTCGGCTTCAGGATCCGCATCGCGCGGTCGCTCGGGGAAATTCACGCTGACCAGCAGCGGAATTCGCTTCTCGCGGAGCACATCCACAGCCTTATACGCCTCGATCGCCCCGCTCAAGATGACCCTCACGTTGAATTCCTCGGCCAGGCGAATGGCTCGCCGAATCTCCGATTCGGAATTGACGTGGAAGATGACGGGCAGCTCGCCGCGCACGACCGGCTGCAGCGCCTCCAGGGATTCGTTGTACTCGGGGCGTGGCAGGCCGCGCGGATTCTGCCGATACAACTCCCAATGCTGCCCGTAATGCTGAGCATCGAGCAGCGTCTGACGGATGTGCGCGAACACGCCCATGAGCGAGCCGGGGAATCGCCCCCCCAGGCCGCCCCCCATCGGCGTGAAGCCGATGTGCACGGCGACGGGCGACTTCACCACGGCGCGCTGCGGGGAATCGCCGGCTGTGTTGATGAGCGCGCTCTGGCCGATGAAGATGCCGCGGGATGGGATGACGAGCGCGTTGGTGATCCCCGCGCTGCGCACGCTCTCGAACCGCTGTCCGCCAATCTGAAGATGTCGAGCAGCCGACCATTCCGGCTGCGTATGCGGAGGAGGCGGCGGCTGAGCCTGAGCTTGAGCCTGCGGAGTTGCAGCCGGAGCCCCAGAACGCGGTCCGGTCCCCGGTTGCGCCGTCGGCAATCCCAGATCCGTCTGCGTGTCGAAGAGCCCCGGATACACCGTCAGGCCATTCCCTTCAATCACGCGCGCCTCGGGGGGAATGGGAACGTTCTCCCCCACGGCCGTGATGATCCCATCCCGAAAGACGACTGTGCCTTTGGGGATCACCGGCCCACTCACCGTCACAATGCGCGCATCCTTGATGGCATACACGGCCGGCGTTTGACCAAAGCCGGGCCTGCCGAATATGAGCGCGCAGAGCAGCATCGCGACCCCTCGAACGCTCCACGCGCCTCTCCTGCGAATGGACGAGTTCTCCCTCCGTGGGCTGATGCTTCGTCTCATAGCCTCCCTCTCCCGTGAGTGTCCTCCCCATGCCATGCGCCCGTAATCTATCAGGACGGCGGTCCACTTGGCAATATCGAAGTTCCGAATCGCCACCGGAAGGTTCTTGCGCCCTCGCTTGCTCCTGGCATCCGCCGTCTATGGGCGGCCGGGAGCCAGCGGCGGATTCGGCGGGTCAGAAGAGCCTTCGGCCTTTTCCGCTTGACCGTGCCTGAGGTGAAGGGTAGAATGCGGGTCGGTTTGAGTTGGTGAGACGAGCGGCAGTTTAAGGAGAAGCGTATGGCACGCACACCGAGACGCTCTGTCCTGGTCATGAGCGTTCTCCTCGGTCTGATCCTCACCTCCGGTTTCGGCGCCTGGAGCGCGACTGTGACATCGCCAGGGGCAATGGTGCCTCTGCCGGAGGAGACGCTCGACGATCACTTGGCCCGTATTGCCGAACAGATTCCGGGATTTGGCGGGATCTTTCTGGATGAGGACGGGCGGATCGCCGTCTACCTGGTTCAGGGTGAAGTGACGACGCTTTCGAAGCGGGAGATCGGAGCGGCGATCGCGCGGACGCTCGCGTGGGACGACCCGCGACTTCGCACGGGCGCGATCCGGGTGCTCCCGGCGCGGTACAATTTTCTCCAGCTCAAGGAGTGGCACGATCAGCTCTCTCCTCAGGTCTTCGAGATCGAAGGGGTGACGCTGACTGATATTGACGAGGCGCGGAATCGGCTCCGGATTGGGGTGGAGAACGAGGAGGCGGGCCAGCGAGTTTTGGCAGCGCTCGCCGCCGCGGGCATTCCGCGCGAAGCGGTGGTGGTGGAGCAGGTCGAACCCATCCTCCCCATGACGACGCTGCGGGATAAAGTGCGGCCACTTGTTGGCGGACTGCAGATCAACTTCCCCGGCTATTTGTGCACCTATGGGTTCAACGCCGTGCGTTCGGGGATTGCGGGGTTTGTGACGGCCTCGCACTGCACGGAGGTGCAAGGTGGGGTCGAGAATACGCCCTATTGGCAGCCACTGGAAGCCGAGGATACGTTCATCGGGACGGAGATCGCCGATCCGCTCTATACCTGGCGGCTCGGCTGCCCACGTGGCCGGATCTGTCGCTACAGCGACAGCGCGTTCGTGCAGCTCGCTCCAGGTGTGAGCGCAAATCTCGGCTATTTGGCTCGAACCGAGAGCTTGGGATCGCTCGTCATCGCGGGGAGCTTTCAGATCACGGCCGAGGCCACGCGGCGAGTCACCGGAGACACGCTCAACAAAGTCGGGCGCACGACCGGGTGGTCTCAAGGTCCGATCACGCAGACGTGCGTGAATGTGGGCGTCACCGGCACGCGCATTGTGCTTCTCTGTCAGGACTTCGTCCGAGCGACCGTCGCAGCCGGCGACAGTGGCTCACCCGTTTTCAAGATCGGCACCAATGGGGACGTCACCCTCTATGGGCTGCTCTGGGGGGGGAATTCTTCCGGCACGAGCTTCGTCTACAGCCCGATTGGGAATATCCAGCGCAGCGATGAGCTGGGTTCGCTGCGCACTTGCGCCACCGGGAGTTGCTGAGCAGCGCGAAGGCCGTCGCCCGAGAAGAGGCGGGATGCTTCTGCTGGCGCTTTTGATGGGAGGCCTCCAGGAGGCCGGCGCGAGGCCAAATCCCCAGGCGCTCTCTGCGCGCATCGAGGTGAGGGAGCATACGGCTCGCGCCATCCTCTTCGAGCTGAGGGTCAGAAATGACAGCGGGCACCGCCTCACGCTCGCTCTCGGCGGGCGTCCGGCGTATAACGTCCTCGTGAAGCGCCCGGATGGGACGCTCATCTGGGAATGGCAGCGAGGGCAAATCGTGCAGCAGATCCTTGAATATCGGAGCCTCGATCCCGGAGAGGAGCTGCATTTCGAAGCGACTTGGAAACTGGTGGATGCACGCGGCCGTCGCGTGCCTGCTGGGGAATATCTCGTGCACGGCGTCTTGAACCTTGAGCCCCCAGAGACGCTCGTCACGGACTCTCTCCGCGTCCGCGTCGCTCCCGCGAAGCGAAGGCGCTCCGCGAAGTGAGTTCGGTGAGCGCCATCTGCTTTGAGGAAAGGATCCCCTCTGGCGGGCTGCTTGGATCGGAGGATGACTCCTTGACTCCGGCATTCGCGGGCGCTCCGGCGACCCGAGATTCCTCCCGGAGCGAGGTCCGCTTCGTCTGGAGTGACCGCCGTAGGGGAGAGGCCCTTGTCCTTCCGCCCACTCCGGTCCTGGTGCGCGCGATCGGTTCGTTCACGCCCGTTCTTTGGGCAGGACATCCATGATCCAGGTGATCGCGGCGAAGGCGCCGGACCATCCGATTGTCGTGATGGCCAGCAGCCCGACGTGGATCAGCTCCTCGGGGGTGATCCCGGCCTTCAGCGCGCGACGGGCGTGCGCGTGCACGGCGCCCTCGCGACCGGCCCCGATGGCGATGGCCAGCTTCACCAGTCGCTGCGTCTTCTCATCGAGCGGTCCGGCCTGAGCCGTCGCCTCCCCCAACCGATTGTAGGCCTCCCAGACCTGTGGATATTTTGTCGCGAACGCTTGCAGAATCTCGGGCAGCTCCTTATTCGCCATACCGTGCCATCTCCTTCGTCCTCATTGGCCCTGACGGGACGCGAGCCGCGAGCTCGCGCTCTGGTGATTGTGCGCGATCGGGCGGTGAAGTCAAGGGAGCGAGCGCATCGGGAACTTTCGCGGAGGGGGATTCGTTCTCGCCTGTGGGATCCTTGATCGGGAGTTTCCGACGCGGCTATGATGTGCGAGGTGATATGCGAATGACGGAAGCCATCAAGGTGGCCCTGGATGCCATCTGGGCACATAAGCTGCGGAGTTTCTTGACGCTGCTTGGGGTCATCATCGGCGTGGCCACGGTCATCCTCGTCGTGATGGGGATCGAAGGGTTCAACGCCTACTTCAACGATCGCATCGCGGACTTGGGGGCCAATGCCTTCGCCGTGCGCAAGTTCGGGTTCATCACCAGTTGGGAGGATTTCATCAAGCAGAGCAAGCGGAACAAGGACATCACTTTCGACGACCTGCAGGCCATCCTGGAGAACCCGCGGCGACGCTACGTGCGGGATGCGGCGGCTGAAGTGACGACCATCGGACAGGTCAAGTACGGCGCGCAAACACTGCAGGATGTGCGCATCATGGGGGTCTCCTTCAACATGGGGGAGATTGATCGGCTGGGGATCGCCGAGGGCCGATACCTCACTCGGGAGGAGGAGGAGCGCAGTCGCACCGTCTGCATCGTCGGGGCGGACATCGTCAAGGAGTTCTTTCCGGGTGTGGACCCGCTCGGTCGAGAGATTCGCCTGGCCGGTCTCCCGTTCCGCATCATCGGCGTGGCCGAGGAGCAGGGGACGATCTTCGGCCAGCCGCAGGATAATTTCGTCATCATTCCCATCTCGACCTTCCGCAAGGTCTTCAGCACGCGCCGCTCGATCGGGATTCGC
>BEHK01000113.1 GCA_002898775.1 bacterium HR08
TCGGAAGCGCGAATGAGAGCGCGGCGATGACGCGGCGAGATTATTACGAGATCCTCGGCGTGACGCGGCGCGCGACGCGCGCGGAGATCACGCGGGCCTACAAGAAACTCGCGCGCAAATATCACCCCGAGTTGAATCCCGGCGATGAGGAGGCGCGACGGCGCTTCGAGGAGATCGCCGAAGCGTATGAGGTCTTGAGCGATCCGAAGAAGCGCGCGCTCTACGATCGCTACGGCTGGCGCCGGGACGAGATGCCGGAGGCGCGGGAGAAGAAGACGACGGACATCATCTTCGAGGGCTTCGACTTCAGCGCCGAGGAATCCTTCGGCGATTTCCTGGAGGAGCTGTTCGGATCGTCCGAGCAAAAGCGCGCGAAGGGGCCTCAACGGGGAGCCGATTTGGAAGTCCCTGTCGCCTTGAGCTTCGAGCAGGCCCTGCGGGGGACGACCATCGTCGTGACCGTCGCTCGCCGCCAAACCTGCCCGCGCTGTGAGGGGCGAGGCGAGATCGAAGGTCCGGTCGGCACGTGCTTCCGCTGCGGAGGAACGGGACGGCGACCGACCACGCGCGGTCCGCTCCGCCTGAGCATGCGCTGCCAACAGTGTGAGGGGACAGGGCGAAGCGCGCCCATCTGTCCCGTCTGCCACGGGGAGACGCGCATCCCCGTGAAGGAATCTGTGGAGGTGAAGATCCCGGCGGGCGTGGATACCGGCTCGCGCGTCCGCGTCGAGGGCAAGGGTGAAGCCGGTCTCTACGGCGGCCCTCCCGGTGATCTCTACATCGTCCCCAACGTGCAAGCGCACCCCTTCTTCGTCCGAAAGGGCGATAACATCTACTGCACCGTTCCGATCACGATCACCGAAGCCATCCTGGGGGCGAAGATCGAAGTCCCCACCCTGTGGGGGAAAGCCACGCTGCGCATCCCCCCGGGCACGCAATCGGGGCAGATCTTTCGACTCCGAGAACAAGGGGCGCCGAGCCTCCGTGGTGACGTCCGCGGGGATCAATACGTCGAGGTGAAGGTCGTCATCCCTCGACTCATTGACCAACGCTCCCGGGAATTGATGCGCGAGTTCGAACGGCTCAATCCCGAGAACCCGCGCGCCGAGCTGATGCCCCTGGCCGGACTGCTCGCCGAAGAGCCGCACGAGGCCGAGGCCCCGCATTGACACGCATGCCGAGGTCCTGTACGCTTAGCTTCTCCAATGCTGAGATCACACCATAAGGAGGTGACGCGAGAGCGTTGAAGAAGGTCGTCGTGGCGCCCAAGGGCCTGGAGCTTCTCTTCGGCCCGAACGACCAGAACATCAAGTTCTTAGAATCCGTCCTTAATGTTCGCGTGGACGCCCGTGGCGGTGATCTGATCATTCATGGCGCGGATGAAGACATCGAGGCTTTCGAACGCCTCCTGGATGACTTCGCCACCCTCGTGCAGGAAGGACGCCCCCCATCGGAACGGGACCTGAAGCTCGTCCTGCGACAGATCGCCGAGGACCGCTCCTACAGCTTGCGGGAGCATTTTCGCATCGGCACGTTGAATCCCACAGGGAAGAAAGTCGTCACGGCGCGCTCGGCGAACCAGCTCCGATACATTCAGGCGATGGAGCGCAGCGATCTCGTCTTCGCCATCGGGCCCGCGGGGACGGGGAAGACGTACCTCGCCGTCGCCGTCGCCGTGCAGATGCTCATGACCAAGCGCGTCAACCGCATCATCCTCACGCGTCCGGCGGTGGAGGCCGGAGAGAAACTCGGCTTCCTCCCGGGCGATCTGCAGGAGAAGGTGGATCCGTACCTCCGCCCCCTCTACGATGCGCTCTATGACATCATGGACTACGATCGTGTCGAACGGTTCTTAGAGCGGCGCATCATCGAGATCGCGCCCCTCGCGTTCATGCGCGGTCGGACGCTGGGGGACTCCTTCATCATCCTCGATGAGGGGCAGAATACGACCTCGGAACAGATGAAGATGTTCCTGACGCGCATCGGCCTCGATTCCAAGGTCGTCGTCACGGGCGACATCACGCAGATTGATCTGCCCCCGGGGAAGCGCTCGGGATTGGTCGAAGCCCGAGAGATCCTCTCCGGCATCGAAGGCATCGAGTTCGTCTACTTCACGGAGAAGGATGTCGTTCGACATCCCCTGGTGAAGTCCATCATTCGAGCTTATGAAGAGCGGAACAAGAGGGCGGTGATGGAGTGAATCGCAGCCCTCATCCCCTTCTGCGAACGGAAGGGCGCCCGAGTGGCTCTATGGTCAGCGTCGTGAATCGCCAGCGGAAATATCGGGTGAACGCGCGCGCGCTGGCGCGCTTCGCCGAGCGCGTCCTGCGCGCCATCGGCAGCGATGGGCATACCGTCACGATCGCGCTCGTCGGCGACCGCGCGATGCGTCAACTCAATCGCGACTTTCGGGGTGTGGATCGTCCGACGGACGTCCTCGCTTTCCCTCTCGGTGAACCGCTGGAGCCGGACGCCCCGATCCATCTCGGCGACGTCATCATCTCCCTGGAGACGGCGCGACGATATGCCGCGCGATGGCGCATCCCGCTCCGCCGGGAGCTTCGGAATCTGATCATTCATGGCGTGTTGCACCTCTGCGGCTACGATCATGAGACCGACAATGGGGAGATGCGCCGATTGGAACGCCGCCTCCGGCGCGCGCTCATCCCGTGATCGCCCCCGGAGAGGAATATGTTGATCCTTCTGAGCCTCACGTGTCTGGTGATCCTCGTGCTCCTGGCGACGTTCGAGAGCGCCGTGACGCAATTGAGCGAGGTGCAGCTCCGCGTCCTCCTGGCGGAGCAGGAGCGGAGCCTCCACACCCGCCTCTTGCGAGAGCTGATCGAGAACCGGCAGCGCCTGTTGCTGACGCTCAGCATGGGCATCCAACTGATGATCGTCGGACTGGCCATCATCGCCGTCTCGCTCTTCGAGCGATGGGGAGTCGAGCCCGTGCTCATGGCCAGTCTCGTCGCGATGATCGTCGTCATCGGCATCTTCCGGCAGTTCCTGCCGCGGCTCCTCGCGCAGAACGATCCGGAGCGGACGCTGCTGCGCCTGCTCCCGGCCTTCTCCGCCTGCTACACGCTCTTCTGGCCTCCGGCCTATCCCATTTATCGCGCGCTCCAAGCCCTGAGAGCTCGGGCGCCCGAACCCGCGGACCAGGAGAGCTCCGGTGAGGAGATTCAAGCCTTCATTGACGTCGGGGAACAAGAAGGCATCATCGAAGCCGCCGAGGGGCAGCTCATCCAATCCATTGTGGAGCTCGGCGACCGGCGCGTTCGCGACGTGATGACGCCGCGGGGAGAGATCGTGGCGATCCCCGCGCGCGCGACCGTGGAGGAAGCCCTGCGCCTGATGGTCGAGACCCGATATTCGCGATTGCCCGTTTATCGCGAGCACCTGGACGACATCGAGGGCATCGTCACCTTGCGCGATCTGGTGGCCGCCTCGCTCTCCGGTCGAATGCGAGAGCGCGTCACCGCCATGATGCGACCGGCCTACTTCGTGCCAGAGACCAAGCGCGCGGCCGAGCTGCTGCATGAGATGAAGCGCGCGCATCTGCACATCGCCCTCGTCGTGGACGAATATGGGGGGATCGCGGGCCTGGTCACGCTGGAAGATCTCCTGGAAGAGATCGTCGGGGAGATCCACGATGAAGGACAAACCGAACCCGCGGAGATCCTCGAACAACCGGACGGGACGTTTCTCGTGAAAGGGACGACCGACGTCCGCAAGCTCGAGCTCTTCTTCCAGACGGAGATCGAGAGCGATGACTTCACGACCGTGGCCGGCTTGATCCTCAAACATCTGGATCATCTCCCCGCCGTCGGAGAGAGCGTCCAATACAAGGGTTTTCGGTTCGAGGTCGTGGACGCGGATGCTCGCCGCATTCGGACCGTGCGCGTGCATCCTCCTCCACCAGAGGGCGGCGGCACGCCCTCCGCGGCCGCGACCGGGAGGTGATCCGCCCATGTCGGAGAACGTCGCCGAGCGCATGACGAAATCGGGGTTCGTCGCCCTCATCGGCCGACCGAACGTCGGGAAGTCCACGCTCCTGAACCGCCTCATCGGTCAGAAGATCGCGGCTGTCTCAGACAAACCGCAGACGACCCGATGGCGGATCCGCGGGATCCTCACGCGTCCGGAGGGGCAGATCATCTTCGTGGACACGCCGGGCATTCACAAGCCCATCCATCGCATGAACGAGCGCATGATGCGCGCCGTCGAAGCCGCCATCGCCGACGTGGACCTCTTGCTGCTGATGGCGGACGTGACCGAATCGTTCGGCAGCGGCGATCGCTTCGTGCTGGAGATGGTGAAGCGCGCGGGGAAACCGACCTTCCTCCTCCTGAACAAGATCGATCGGCTGAAGGACAAGCGCCAGCTCCTCCCCCTCATTGACCGCTATCGCCGCGAGTACGATTTCGTCGAATATCTCCCGATCTCCGCCCTCACCGGAGAGGGCGTGGACCTGCTCCTTCAGCGCCTCTTCGAACACCTGCCGGAAGGCCCGCTGTATTACCCCGAGGGGGAGATCACCGATCAACCCGAGCGCGTCCTGGTGGCCGAGATCGTGCGCGAGAAGCTCCTCATGGTCACGCGCGAGGAGATCCCGTACGTCACCGCCGTCTACACGGAGGGCTTCAAAGAGGAGAACGGCCTTCTTCGCATCCATTGCGTGATCCTGGTCGAACGCGAGTCGCAAAGGCCGATCATCATCGGCAAAGGGGGTGAGCGCCTGAAACGGATCGGCACCCTCGCCCGCGAGGAGATCGAATTCCTCTTCGGGAAGAAGGTCTTCCTGGAGCTCTACGTCAAGGTCCGCGAGAAGTGGCGCGAGAATGATGCCCTGCTCACGCAGCTGGGCTTGGAACGGTAGAATGAAATGGTGACCTCACGCCAGCGGATCACCGTTCACGCCCGCCTCGCGCACGAACAGTGGAAACATGGGTCGCTCCATCTGCTCTCTCGACACCGCCTCCCCGGGGCTTCTTCATCGCAACGCTGCTGAAGCGGACACCACTCCGGCCAACAGCGGCGAGTCACGCCGGGCATGTGATCGAGTCATAAGGGCCCTTCCAACTCGCAAAGATAAAAGAGCACATCGGATCCCCTCGCTTCTTGATCCGCCGAAGTCCCCATGACCGGAGGCGACATCGAATGGTAGACCGGTTCATCGAAAAGCGTCCGCGGCTTCGAGCCATGAGCGAAAGGAGCGACCAGCATCGGCGGCGTGATGTTCGTGAGGGTCTCAGGAGGCGGCGCAACGCCCATCGCTCTCCACACGAGAATAACGCCACAGCAGATCACTGAGGCTCGAACGGCCATCGTTTCCTCCGAAGAACCAGGTTTGACCCGTGCCTAAAACGCAACGGGGCATAATTCTAGAATCCCGGCATCTGGGCCGACCAGCCTCAGGAATATCGCTTCTTTCGACCTCGTCACTCCGATCAAAGAATATGCCCAGGGATCGTCGAACCGATGTCTTACCGAAGACCACGTTCGGCCAAGATCGGTGGAGAGGAACCACCCGTATCCGAGCACGACCCCCCGGCCGAGGCTCGCGGCCTGAACGATCACGCGATCCCCCGGCAAGAAAACGAGGGAGTGAATCTCCAGAAACCGCGCGTCCTTCTCGAACAGGCCGTCGAACGGCCGATTCACCGACCGAAGCACGCGCCCATCCAGCGCAAGGACCACAAGGTGATGAACCCCTGGGAGCCAAGCGTACACCTTGTCCCCGACGCTCTCAAAATACTTATCCGAAGCCCCGATTCCGGGGCCGGAGACATCGAGGGGATCTCCCTCCTTCGGGAAGGCCGAGCGGGCGAGCGTTGATGTCAGAACCCTTCCGTCGAGAGAAAGCTTACGAACCAAAGCCCAGTCGTCGTTCTCGCCCAGTTGCTGCCAATCGTACCCGAGTATCCAGATATTGTCGTCGGCATCCAGAGCGATCCTATCCGGGGTGAACGGATCCGTCTTGATGACTTTCCTGAGCACACCCTTCATGTCAAACGCGAGGAGAGCCGAAGCCAACGCGCCGTTCGTGCTCCGCACGACCGCGGCGACCACGAGCGCGCCGCTCTTCGTGACGGCCACGTCTTTGATCGTCATCCGCCGAACGCCAGTGAGGTGACTCGCCGGAGAAAGCTGACTCACGACCTCCCCGTCAGCCGTGTAAAGCCAAATCAGCGGTTGTGGGTGGGCGCCTCGCTGATAGTGGATGAGGTATCCGTTCTTATCCCATTTGAGTTTCCCCAGAGGTTGATCTATCGAGTGGGTTCTTCTCGCGGGGTGTATGGTCATCACGTCTCGTGAGGTCTGAGCCCCCCGCGAAGGGACCGAGAGGGTGAGGAGCAAAACGGCGAAAGGCACAGCGGGCCATCTCTTCTCCCGCCAGGATTGGGTACCGCGAGGCTTCATATGCCACCTCCTTACAATTTCTACTGGCGACCGGAATTATACCGTCTGTCTGTCAAGACCACCTCGTACGCTCTCCCAACCCGGCGGTCTGACGAAGATCTACACGCACGAGCTTCGGATATCCCCGACGCTTTGCCCATGGGGAAAGCCTGCGGAGATGGGAGAGCACCAGGCGGCTCCCTCAAGAGATCCCCGCTCACTTCACTTCATATGCGAGCGAGAGGCGCGATGTCGCGGCACCGGGCCTCACGTCTAACGGGAGTTCTTGACGGACTTCGGCGAAGTAGCAGAGACCGGTGACGTCGGAGCGGCAATAGTAGAGTGTCCATTCCACGAGAAGGCGGCCCTGCCCGTGCTGAAAGACGACCGGGAGCGCGAGCGGAAACCTCGGACGGCGGAGCGTCACCGTCACCTGATCCTGGTCGAAGCGCACGACGGGATCGCCCTCGACGCGCAGCACGACCTGAGAGGGCGCTTGCTCGTTCAGCTTGTGCTCTTTGGGCAAACGCAAGGAGAGGATGAGCGCGCCGGGGCCCGGCGCCACCGGCTGCGGAGGCAGCGTCATCACGTCGCCGGCGAAGGTGGGAGCGACCCTAGCGCGCGGGCGCAATCGCTCCACGCCCTTGAGCTCCAGCGTCGTCACTTGCCCCGTCCGCAGATCGGCGACGCGAATGACGTGATTGTTCGTATCGGCGATATAGAGTTTCCCCTCGGCGACGCTGACCCCTCCAGGCTCATCGAAGAGCGGGCGCTCGCCATCGCGCAATCCGGCTTCCCCTGTTCCCAGAAATGTGACGACTTGTCGCACGGTCGGAAAGAGCTTCTTGATCTTGTTGTTGTACGTATCGGCCACATAGAGGACGCCGTCGTGAAAGGCCACGCCCAGCGGATGCTGGAGTCGCGCTCGAGGACTCGGCCCATCGCGATCGCCGAAGACGAAGAGGTCTTCGCCGACGAGTGTTTCGACGCGCCCGTGCGGATCGAGGTCCACGGCGCGAATGGCGCTCGCCTCGCTATCGGCCACATAGAGTCGTTGACCGTCGGTCGTCAATCCACTCGGTTGGGCGAGCGAGGCCTCCAGCCGCGGACCGTCATGACAACCTTCGTGGCCGCTTCCGGCGAAGGGCGTCACCACTTGCGTCTTCAAGTCCAGGACCCAGAGCTGATGCGCTCCGGCCATCGCGATATAGAGCCGATCATCGAGCAGCACGAGATCCCACGGCGAATTCAAATCCACCTGCGGCCCGGGTCCTCCCGGATGAAACGGCCGACGCGATTGATACCCCGTCCCGGCGATCGTCCGCACCGTGCGCGCC
>BEHK01000114.1 GCA_002898775.1 bacterium HR08
CACATATTTCGTCCATTCGGCTGCTGGTGGGGCAGCTGGGAAGACGTGGCCGATCCTCAAAGGAACGGCTTCTGAAGACCCTTCTGTCGCTGCGTGGCGACAGGTTCGCGTCCTCATCGCGGGCGTGTGTGTTGGCGGGAACACGCTCATGTACTTTGGGTTATCATTGATCCCCGTCTGGGCGCGCGCTCTGGCACGGTGGTTGCATTCTCTTTTTGGCGTGAAGACGGTGCCACAACACAGCGAAGCGGCCGAGCACAACCGGGGCGATCCGAGGCCCGCTGTGCGGATCGCCTGTAGGGTCAAGAGGCGCAACCCCTCTTGATCCGAGACGGAGCCCCCGTTTGGAGACCTCCCCCAGTTGAGCATTCGCCCTCGCCTGAGGGCGCGGGGGCTTCCATTCTTCGGGAACGTTACGACTTCCGCTTCGCCTTCCGGGGGGCAGGAGCTGGTGACGGGGATTCTGAGGGCACCGGCTTCGATGGATTCTCGTTGGGCTTCGCCTCACGCCGGATCATCTGGATGAAGAGGTCCATGTCATAGTCGCACTCGCGCGCCATCTGTTCGCGCACGGCATGGAGGATCTCCAGGAATTTTGGCTTGCGATACATCGTCATCCGACCTCGGAGACCAGGAATTCCGGCGTGATGATCGTCGGCACGAAGAAACCTGAGGTGACGTTGAACAGCCGCACGCGCGCTTGTCGGTAGACATTCGCCAGGTAGCCGAAGTTCCAGGTGACCAGGAAGTCAATTTTGTGAAAGGAGGCCACGGCCACATGGAGCGCATCGGCCATGTACTTGCGTTGGAAGATACCGCGCGCGATATAGCCTTCGGCCAGGATGCCCACCTCATCAGTGATCTCCAGTTGGGGGATATCGCGGATGAGATTCAAATAAGCCTGTCGGCGGGGCTCGCGCATCCGTTCCAGCTCGCGCACGACGAGTGGCGAGATATAGGCGTCGTAGAGCGGGCGCTCATGCTCCCACCAGCGAATGGTCAGGTCACGGCGGAACGGGTCCTCGTTATCCAGATAGGCGCCGATGACCGATGTCTCCAGGTAGATGCTGATCTTGGCCACGTTCATCCCTCCGAAGGTCGCTCGTTCGTGGACCGGATGGCATCGGTCTGCGGCACGAGCCGAATCCGCGCGCGGGAGAAATCGAACGTCACGCGGAAATGTTTGAGGAAGCTCCCGCCCAGAATCCCCGCTTGCATGAATCCCGCCGATTCGTTCACCGCGCCCAGGTCGAGGACCGGTGCGCGAATGTTCCGTTGCTCCAGGCTGTTCATCGAGAGCGAGGGCAGCAGGATCAGGTCCACGTTCTCGATGACGCCTGCGGCGCCAAGTACGCGAATCTTGGGAGACGGGAGGATATGCTTCTCCAGGTTGTACTTCTTCACCACGTGGGCGCCGACGACGGTGGCGCTGGCTCCGGTATCAATCAGGAAGTTCACGATCTCGCCGTTATGCAGTTTGACCTCGGCGCTGACCAGGCCGCCGTTGGTCGTGCGGAAGGGGATCTCCGAACCCTCTGCTGTCGGCGCTGGAGTCATCGCCGATACCGGTTCCGTCTCCAGGATGATCGTCTGCGCGGCATAGTCAATGGTGAACCGGAAGTTCGCCAGGACCGAGAGTCCGAGGAAGCCGTCGGCCCGCACGACTTCGCCTTCACCCTCGGGATTCCCCGTGTGGTGGATCGTGCGAATGTAGATCGGGATGTTGAAGATGCGAATCTCGCCCAGATCGAGCGAATCCAGCAACCCGTAGACGATGGGGAACTTCCCGCCGCCGCCGACGGCGCGCGCCTCGCCCCCGCGCGCCAATGGGCGGATGCCCAACCGTTCCGCCGCCTCGTAGGAGAGCACGGAGATGCTCGCGCCCGTATCAATGACGAAGTTCAGCAGCACGTCGTTCCCGGCGCGCGCTTGAATGAAGGGGCGATCCCGTTGCAAGCGGAAGGGGATGCGGGCCGTGCGCTCCCCCTCGATGCGGTGCAGATGCGTGATCCCCAGGAGCGACAGTGCGCGATAGAAGGCGATCAACCCGCGATACCGTTCCCGTCGCTCCACATCCATCCTGGGGGAGACGGCCAGGAATTTCTCATAGTACTCGGCTGCCTCGCGGAACTTCTCCAATCGAGCGGCGGCTCTGCCTAAGGCGATCCAGTAGTCGGGTTCGTTCGGATCGAGCGCCGTCGCCCGTCGCAGCCGTTGGTACGACAGCTCGGCGCGATTCTCGAAGAAGTCGATCTCGGCCAATCCGGCCCAGGCGATGGCCTCGCGTTCATCCAGGACGAGCGCTGCGGCGAACGCTTCGCTCGCTTCTCGAAAGACGCCCGAGCGCAGAAGCGCCAGGCCGACCAACGCGCGCGCGCGCGCACTCTGCGGATCCTGTCGCAGCGCTTCGGCCGCATGATCGAACGCCTCGTTCAGGTTCCCGAGCTTCAACAGCGCCCGACTGAGTCCCAGCCGCGCCGGTTGATCCTTGGGATTCTTCGTCACCAGCTCGCGATAGGCCTGGGCCGCTTTCTCGTAATCCCCCTCGCGCATGAAGCGCTCGGCTTGCCGATACCGCCGCCCGGCCGATTGCATCGCGTTCGATCGAGGGGATTCTTCAGGAAGGAGCGGTGCGGCGAGGCCGGAGAATGCTCCGTTGTCACCGAGAAGCGCAAGCAGCATGAGGGCGACTCGCACGCCCTTCGACCAATGGGGAGCGGGCCCCATGCGACGATGTGGTGTGCCGACGTTCACGAGCGCCCCTCAACACCGTCCGGTCCCTCAGCTCCAAACCAGAAGGAGATTTTAGGCCTTGGCCCTTCGGCTTGTCAAACACGTCCGGAAAAACCCGCTTCAGCGGACGGCGCTCGCGCTCGGATGTGATCGCCGATCGCTCTGATGCGATGTGGGCTCTCCTCATCCTCGGGGAGGGGAAGATGACCTCGCCGCGCGTCGGGCGCGCATCCCTTCACTTCTTCCACTCCTGCATGCCCGTGCCCTGGAAGGGCCAGTCCGAGAGCATCTGGATCGTGCTCAACTGGTTGGAGAAGGCCACGAATTCGATCCCGCACTCGGGGCATTTGATCCGATCCCCCTTTTGTGGCCGCAGGTAGGCCGGACTCGTGGGGATGAAATATTCGGCTTTGAACCGAATCGGATCATCCGGCCCCGTGTACGTGTAGATGTGCGTGTTGCAATAGGTGCAGATGACGCGCTTCATGCGTCTCCCTCCCCCACTGGAGTTTCGTCTGCGAGGTGCGCCGCGAGTTGGCGCACGAGCGCCCGACCGGCGTCCATGATTCGATCTCGCTTCTCCGCCGACGTCGCTTCCACGTAGATGCGCAGGACGGGCTCCGTCCCCGATTGCCGAAAGAGGATCCAACTGGCGTCCTCGAACAGAAGTTTCGTTCCGTCCAGGGTTTGGATGTCCACGATGCGCGCGTCGGCCAGTCGGTCCGGTGGATCGGCCGTCAAGCGGGCGACGATCGCCTTCCCGCGCTCGACGGGCATGTGGAGATCCTCGCGCCGATACTGGAACTCTCCGAATTCGCGCCAGAGGGCGCGCACCGCCTCCGAGGGCCGTTGCCCCCGCGCGATCAGGGCTTCGAGCAGGAGCAATCCGGCGAACGTCCCGTCGCGTTCCGGCAAATAGCCGCGCACGCCGATCCCGCCGGATTCCTCCCCACCGATCAGGACGTCCTCGGTGAGCATCAGATCGGCGATATACTTGAATCCGATCGGCACAATGCGCACGGGACAGCCCAAGGCGTCCGCGAGGCGATCCACAAGCACGCTCTGCGAGAACGTCCGCACGATGATCCCGCGCTCCCCACGTTCGCGGACCAGATGCCAGACCAGCAGCGGGAAGATCTGATGTGGGGTGATGAACCGGCCATCCTCGCCGACGGCGGCCAGCCGATCGCCATCGCCATCGTGGGCCAGTCCGATGGTCGCCTGCGCGGCGCGCACGGCGTCGAAGAGTGCGCCCAGATGCTGCGGCATCGGCTCCGGATGGACGCCTCCAAAGAGCGGGTCACGCTCGGTGCGGATCGTCTCCACGCGGCAGCGTCCCCCGCCGAGCATGCGCTCCATATAGCGATCGGCCGTGCCGTGCATCGGATCCACGATGACGTGCCAGTTGGAGCGACGGATCGCCTCCACGTCCACGAGCGCGCGCACTCGGTGGATGTAGGCGTCATCCGGGGGATCTATCCATCGCACGAGCCCCTCGGCTTGAGCGCGCTCAAGCGGGTGTCGGCGGGGTTGCGATCGCCCGAGTTGGGCTTCCACGGCGCGTGTCACCTCCGGGCGCGCCGATCCACCAAACGGCTCCTTGATCTTGAAGCCGTTGAACTCCGGCGGATTGTGGCTGGCCGTGATGACCACGCCCGCGCGCGCCTGCTGCCGGTGCACGTCGAAGGAGACCAGCGGCGTCGGCAGATCCCGCCGATAGAGCCCGACACGAAGGCCATTTCCGGCGAGCACTTCCGCCACGCGCGCGGCGAAGTGCTCCGAAAGGAATCGCCGATCGTAGCCGACGAGCACCGGCCGATCCGCGTCCGTCCCGGCTTCGGAGGTCTCCAGATAATCGGCCAACGCTTGCGCCACGATCTCCACGTTGCGGAAGGTGAAGTCCTCGGCGATACGTCCTCGCCATCCGTCCGTCCCGAATCGAATGGACGTCGGCATCACGCCTTCTCCTCTCCGCCGATGATGCTGTAGTCGGTCACGACCGACTTGTCTCCGAGGAATGTCCCCGCGGCGATCTGGGCCGCGCGCCCGACGTGGCAGCCGCGTCCCAGAACCGATCCGCGCACTTCGGCATGCGCGCCCACGCGCGTTCCTGACCACAGGACGGAATCCTCGATCCGCGCCCTCTCCTCGATGAAGCAATGCGGCCCCACGACAGCATTCACGATCTCGGCTCCCGCCTTCACCGTGCAGCTCGGATCCACGACCGAGAGCCGATCAATTCCCGCGGCGTCATCGAAGCGTTCGCCGCGCGGCGGGCGCACCGGGGAATAGGTCCGTACCTTGCCGGCCAGCACATCGAGATTCGCCTGCAGATAATGGCGTGGTGTCCCGATGTCCCGCCAATACCCCTCCCACACGTAGGCTTGCACCAGCTCCCCCCGTTCCAGGAGCAGTGGGAAGAGGTCGTATTCGAACGAGAACGTCTTGCCCTCGGGGATGTAGGAGAGCACGCGCGGCTCCAGGACGTAGATGCCCGCGTTGATCAACCGCGACGTCACCTCGCCGGCGCGCGGCTTCTCGACAAAGCGCGTGACGCGCCCGTCGGCGGCCATCTCGACGACCCCGTAGGCCGATGGATTCTCAACCGGCACGAGGACAATCGTCGCCATCGCCGCCGTCTCTCGGTGATGCCTCAGGACGTCGGAGAGCTCGAGATCCGTCAGGATGTCCCCGTTCAGCACGATGGTCGTCCCCCGCACATACGCTTCGCAGTTCTTGAACGCTCCGGCCGTCCCCAGGGGAATCGGCTCCACGACATAGCGAAGGGAGAACTCGTAGTCCGCGCTCTCGGTGAGGGCATGTTCGATGCGCTGCGGTTGATAGGCGAGGCAGACCATCACCTCTTCGACGCCCGTCCCGCGCAGCAGATCGAGTTGATAGAAGAGAAACGGCCGGTTCACCACCGGAGCCGCCGGCTTCGGCAGGTGAACCGTCAGCGGACGCATGCGCGTTCCTTTCCCGCCAGCGAGAATGACCGCGTGCATGACGGTGATCGAGCCCCCCCGATGATCCCAAGCAAAGTGAGTGTAGCATCCTCGAGGGCGAGTCTCCAAGTCGAGCTCACGTTCAGGCTTCGCCCTCGTCCGACTTTTGGAGAAACTCGAGGAAGGTCTCCGACATCGGAGAGAGGGCGCGCCGGCGAGGCCGCACGATGAAGAACTCGCGCTCGATGACCGGAAGCTCGCGCACCGGCACGATGCGCACCAGGCGGCATTTCGCCTCGTGCTCGACGGCGCGCGCCGAGAGGAAGGCGACGCCCAGGCCCGCGATCACCGCTTGCTTGAGGGCGCTCGTGCTCCCCAGCTCGGCCGCGATGGTGAATTCGGTCAACCGGTGGCCCAGCTCCGCCAGCGCGCGCTCCAAGACGGTGCGCGTGCCCGATCCGCGTTCGCGGATGAGCAGCGGCAGATCGCGCAACTCGGCGAGCGAGAGCGCCTTCACGCGCCTCCACTGCCGATCGCCGGGCGCTACGAGGACCAGGCGATCGGAGGCGAAGGGCTGAAAGTCCAGATCGCGCTGCTCGCGGCGCGCGCCGACCAATCCCACCTCCACGCGCCCGCGCTCGACCTCCTCGATGATGCTCGCCGTATCAGCGATGACCACCGTCGCGCGCACCTGCGGATGCGCGCGCCGGAAGCGTCGAAGCACGTCGGGCAGCAGATACTCCCCGGGGATGGTGCTGGCGCCCAATCGCAGCTCGCCCTCCAGGCGATTGAGGAATCGGCCCACGCGTTCGGCGATCGCGCGCCGCAGTTCCGGAAGCCGTCGCGCCTCTTCATAGAGCACGTCCCCGATGGCCGTCGGTCGAATCTCGCGCCCCAGCCGATCAAAGAGCCGCGCGCCGAGCCTCGCCTCCAACGCCTTGATGTGCCCGCTCACGGTCGGTTGCGTGAGATAGAGTCGCGCCGCTGCCCGCGAGAAGCTTCGCTCCTCGTACACGGCGCAGAAGATCTCCAGCAGCCGGAGATCGAGCATTCGTTCGTTCCACGCTCGCCGATTCATCTCCCTCAACGTTAGCATGCTCATCTCGGTCTGCTCAATCGCTTCGCTTGCCCCTGGCGCCCTCGACCTTCTAGAATATCGCTTCGCAGCGCCAAGAGACCAACTGGCATGACCTCAGGCGACGACGTCATCATCGAGTTCCGGAACGTGAGTTATCGCCCGAAGGGGGAGCCGCCGCGGATCACGGCGCTCTCTTTCCAGGTACGGCGCGGCGAGCTGCTCGTCCTTCTCGGTCGCAGCGGGGCGGGGAAGACCACGACGCTCCAACTCATCAACCGATTGCTCACGCCGACCGAAGGCGAAGTCCTCGTCGAAGGGCGTCCGACAACAGCCTGGGATCCGATTCGCCTCCGCCGCCGCATCGGCTACGTCATCCAAGAAGTCGGTCTCTTCCCCCACCTCACCGTCGCGGAGAACGTCGCGCTCGTGCCGACGCTCGAAGGGTGGAGCCCTGAGCGCACGGCCGCGCGCGTGCGCGAGCTGCTCGACCTGGTGGGGCTTGATCCTGCGACCTTCGCCCGCCGATACCCTCATGAGCTGAGTGGCGGACAACGCCAGCGTGTCGGCGTGGCGCGCGCGCTCGCGGCCGATCCCCCGATTCTCCTGCTGGACGAGCCGTTTGGAGCACTCGATCCGATCACGCGATGGGAGCTGCGCGCGGAGTTCCACCGACTTCACGAACGCCTGCGCAAGACGACGCTCTTGGTCACGCACGATGTCCAGGAAGCGTTCGCCCTGGCCACGCGTATCGCCCTGTTGGCCGAGGGCCGACTCCTGGCGCTCTGCTCCCCATCGGAGTTCCTGCAGCTCGAGTTGGAGGAGGCGCACCGCTTCCTCCGCGTTCTG
>BEHK01000115.1 GCA_002898775.1 bacterium HR08
CGTTCGCCCCCGATGGGCGATCCTCTCGGCGGCTGATCCCATAACTGGCGGGCGCTTCCGCTATCCTCATCCCGAGGTTCGAGAGCGATACGAGCGCCGAAACATCTCCCTCTTCCACACCGGGCAGCAGGGGATGATCACCCTCATGACCGATGGGCGAACCATCCGGATTCGCCCCTATGGCCAGTGACCCTATCTGAAGCACCCCGTGACAATCCTCTGTTGTCACGCCCTCGCCGCATGTGGTATTCTAACGCGCGAATCGCTCGGTCGGGGAAGGGGTTGTATTATGGAAGCCGTCGAGAAAGCCGCTCGAGCATATACGAGGACCGAGCTGACGGAGCTGCTGCGGCGAGCCCAAGAGGGATCGCCTGGAGCGTTGGAGGAATTCTTCGCCTTCCTGCGAGAACGGATGCTCGTGCTCGCCCGGCGAAGGCAAAGCCTCGGCCTGCGCGCAGCGGACATTGAAGACGTCGTTCAGGAGGCGATGCTCGCCGTTCACGAGCATCTCCCGAGGCTCCGGACGTGGGAGGACGCGTTGCGACTCGCGCGGGGGGTCTTGAGGAACCAGCTCAGCGTTCACGCTCGGTATCGCCGCTCCCGCGATCCGCTTGAGGTTCCCCTGGAGGAAGTGGTCCGCTCCTGTCGAGTCGAAGTGCATCCGGAGACGACCGAGCTGGAGCGGATCCTCGAACAAGCGCTCGATGAGTTGTACCGGATCAACCCTCAGTACGCCGCAGTCCTTCGGGGAATTTGCAACGGACTGAGCAAGAAGGAGCTCTGTCGAATCCTGGGCATCGCCTCGAACCGATTCGATGCTTTGCTCTACCGCAGTCGCCGGACCCTGCGGCGCCTGCTCAAGGAGAGGTGGGGGATCGAGTGGTGACCCCCACCGGAGGAGGATGCGAATATGTCTGAGCTGAGGTGTACAGATCCCCGAGTCGGGCAGTTGCTCCCGCGATACGAGCTGGGCATGCTGGAGGATTCGGAACGCGAAGCATTCTTGGACCATCTCGCGCAGTGCGACTTCTGCCATGCCGAGCTGTACGCGCTGGAGCCCGTCACCGACCTGCTGCGCGCCAAACGCGAGGCCGCCCTGGCCGTGAGAGAGCGCGCCTCGCGGGCGAAGAGGCTCCTGTGGCCTCTGCACCTTCTGGCCCATCTTGAGCGGCGTCGCGTCGCGTGGGCGGCCGCGATCCTCATCGCCGCCAGCGCAACGCTGGTTGCGGTGCTGTGGTCGCGCGGGCCTGAGAAGCCACCTGAAGTGACCTCCACGGCTCCTCCCCAAAGGCCATCGCCCTCCGGCCCGAAATCCTCCCTCTCCCCTCAAGAGATCGCCCGACTGCGCAGCGCGGAGACCCGGACGCCCTTCGAGAGCGCGCTTTCCGCTTATGAGAAAGGTGACTTCGTGCGAGCTATCGAACTGCTCATGCCGATTGTGCGGCTTGAGCCGGAGAACGCCGAGGCGCACTTCTACCTAGGCGCGTCCTGGCTTCAACTCGGTCGCCCACAGGAAGCCATCGGCCCCTTGCGTCGCGCCGTGCAACTCAGCGTGGGCGTGGAACGGGAGCGCAGCCGGTACCATCTCGCGCTCGCCTATGCGCGCGCGGGTCAACGCGAGGAGGCCCTTCGCGAGCTGGAGATGCTCATCGCGGAAAATAGCGTCTATCGCCGTGACGCCGAACAGACCAAACGCCAGCTCCTTCGCTCCGGGATGGTGAAATGAGGGATCGCGCGATGCGACGCATGCTCATCCTCGGCGTGATGGTCGGCCTCTTGACCCTCGCCGTCATTCTCGGCTGGCGCGCCCCGCTGGCGCGACCGATCCGCCTCGGCGAACAACAGGAGGGAGTTCTTCACCCCGACGATTCGTTCACCCCAGGAGGGATCTGCGGGCCGAAGCACTTCTGGAGTTTCGAGGCCGAGGCCGGCCAGCGCATCACCCTCACGGTCACATCCTACGAATTCGATCCCTCGCTGCAGCTTCTCGGCCCTTGGGGCCGCCCAATCGCCTGGAGCGAAGACGACGATTGGTTCCTCACTGCCCGCATACGCACCACGTTGCCCACAAGCGGCCGCTACACAGCCGTCGTCTGCGGGACGAATGCCGATCAATACGGCACCTATTGGATCGCGCTGCGCGCGGGCGATGAGGAACCCCTCTGGCGCGAAGCGGATGTGTTCGCCTACTTTCAGCGTGGGCTTCAGTGGGCCGAGAGCCGGCAGAATCGGCGCGCGCAGAGCTGGTTGCATCTGGCGCTCGGCCGGTATCTGCGCGAGCATCGGCGCTGGGCCGAAGCCGAAGCCCATTATGCCGAGGGCCTAGCCGCGGCGAAAGCCGCCGATTTCCGCTACGGGCAATGGGCGATCGGTATGGAACGCGCGGCGCTTCTGGCCCGCCGCATGCACTACGAGCAAGCGATCGCCGAATTGGAGCGGACGCTCGCCCTCGGCAAGAGCTTGCGCGCTGCCGAATACGCCGAGGCCCTCACGCTCACCCATCTTGGTGATCTCTATCGCTCCCTGGATCGCAATGATGCGACCACGGTGTACTATCGCCAGGCGCTTGAACGAGCCGAACGCCTGAAACACCCCACGCCGCTTGCCCGACTCTACGCCTCGCTGTCGGAGTTCCTCCGCCTCTCGGAGAGAGAACGCGCGTTCGAATATGCTCAACGCGCCTACGCGCTTCGCAATGGCGTCGATCCCGTGCTTCGTCTGCTCGTCGCCTCCCGACTCGCCGAAACATATATCATGTCGGAGAGAGTCCGAGAGGGCTTGGCCGTCGCTGCCGAAGCCCGCGATCTCGCCCGCCGTCTCGAGTGCTGGGACCAGGAGAGCGCACTCCTTATCGTGATGAGCGTAGGACATTTCGTCTTGAAAGATGCCGAAGGGATCATCCGTTCAGCCCGCGAGGCCCTCGCCTTAATTGATCCGAATGATGATCCGAACTCTTACCGAATGGCGTTGCAGATGCAGGCGGCTGGAGAGACCCTCCGGGGGAATTATGAGACGGCCTTGCAACTCAGCACCGAAGCCCTGCGCGTGATGGAGCGCGCCTGGGCGCGCGCGACGATCGAGGAGTTGCGGCAACGGTTCCTCGCGCAAGCGAAGGCGATCTCCACGCAGATCGTTCAGAGCCTCCATGCCCTCTACGCGCGCCATCCTCACGATGAATACGCGCGTCAGGCTTTCGACATCGCCGAGCGGAGCCGGAGCCGCTCGCTCCTGGAACAGCTCGCGGCTTTGAAGATCGCTCCCTCGGCTCGAAGCGCGGTCGAACTCTTCGAGGAAGAGCGCGCGCTGCTTGATCGCCTCTCGGCGCTCAGTCGTCAGATCGTCTTCGCGCGCGCCGGTGGAACAGTGGATGTGTCGGAACTGGATCGTTTGGAAGAAGAGCGCGCTCGACTGCTCAACGAGCGCATTCGCCTGGAAGCCCGGATTCGTCGCGCTGCGGCCGAGCGCGCGGAGAAGGCGTGGATCGCGCCACTCACGGCCGAGCGCGTGCAGCGCGAGTACCTGGCCGCGCGACCCGACACGGCCATCCTCCTCTATCAACTCGGCATTCAAGAGAGCTTCCTCATCGTCCTCACCCGAGACTCGGTTCAGCTCTTCAAGCTGCCGAATTGGACGGTGATCCGCGATGCCGTTGCTGAATGGCGCGCCCACGTTCGGCGGCAGGCCACGCCGGTCGGGCGCACGCCGGAAGCCCTTCGCGCCTACGCGCATGCCGCTCATCGGCTCTACCAGATGCTTGTGCAACCGGCGGCTTCTGCGATCCGCGGCCGCGAGCTGATCATCATCCCCGATGCCGCTCTCTACAATCTGGCCTTCGAGGCGCTGGTCGTGAACCCACCCGATGCAGACATGCGGGCGCGCTATCTCGTCGAAGAGCATACCATCGCGTATGCCCCTTCAGCTTCCGTGCTCGTCGAGGTCGCCGGGCGTCCCAAACAAACGGTTCGGAAGAACGGCCTTCTCCTCGTCGGCGATCCCGTCTTCAACGCGGACGATCCTCGGGCCAAGGAGAAACAAGAGAACGCCCCTGCGCTCATCGCGATGACTGCCGGTGGACGTCTCCGCAGCGGCTTGCATCGGCTCCCTTCAACGGAGCGCGAAGTGCGGGAGATCGCCGCCCTCAGCGCGCGCTATCGGCTCCGTCCGACCGTCTGGCTCGGATTTGAAGCGAGCGAAGGGAACGTGAAGCGTCGCGATCTCACGGCCTATCGCTTCCTGCATCTGGCGACGCATGCCGTCGCCGATGCGGAGGATGGAGAGCTCTCGGCCATCGTCCTCTCGCTCGTCAGTGGGAATTGCCAGCCAGGGGCTCGTCTCAAAGAGGATTGCAACGACGACGACGGTATCCTCACCGCCGCCGAGATCGCGCGCCTGCGACTTGATGCCGATCTCGTTGTCCTGAGCGGATGCGAGACCGGAGCCGGACAAAGGACAGCGGCGGAGTCGGTCATCGGTCTCGGCCGCGCTTTTCTGCTGGCCGGAGCGCGCCGCGTCTGCGGCTCGCTCTGGAAAGTCGAGGACGCGACGACACAGGTGCTGATGACAAAATTTTACGAAGGTCTTCTCGCGCGCAACCTCACAACGGCACACGCCCTTCGCCTGGCGAAACTCGCGCTCATCCGGCGCGGGCTCGCTCCGTTCTACTGGGCGCCGTTTATCGTGATCGGATCCCCTTAGCTTCGGCGCTCAGCGCGCGATCAGCATAAGGTGCGATTTACTTCGGCGGGGTCGAGCAGCAGGGGGCTCCCACCGCGCAACACAAACTGTCGCTAGCCGTCGTCACCTGACCGGGCGTCCGCAGATCGGGCTCTCGCGTGAACCAAGATGAGCTCCCCATCAGTAAACTCAAGAGGATCAAAATAAACCACTTCGTCAGGGTCATGGCTCCTTCCCTCCGTGCGTGTTTTTTCCCGAGCGCAGGTTCTCTGGACGAGATCGGCCTGCGCTTTTCCTGCGGGAAATGCGTGCGGGGGGATTTTTAATCCAGGCTTGGTGAAAAATCAAGGAGAAAGTATCGTCCTGACGCGGTCGGATGCGGATCCGACGCCGAGAGCGGCCCTGCAGGCGCAGCCTTCTGCCGATACAAGAGGCTCTCAACCGAGATGAGCCGCGAGCTTCGAGCGGCCTATGATCAGGGGCGATCAAAAAGGTCGTTTGGTGGAGCTAGCCGGATTCGAACCGGCGACCTCGTGAATGCCATTCACGCGCTCTCCCAACTGAGCTATAGCCCCACCGCGTTCGGTGAAGAGAATACACGAAATCGGGATTGGTCGTCAAGATCGAAGGCGCGGCGGTTCGGACGATCCGGTCGCCCTGTGGGGAGGATAGTGCTGGGCCGAGAGGCGCCTTGACGGCCGCGCTCTTGAGCACTACTGTAAAACGCCTGCAGGTGATGCCCGCGAGGGGGAGGGCGTATGAATGTGAAGGGCACTCGGCCGTCCATGAGGTCATCCCGATGGACCATCGCATGGGCCCTTGCCGTGGGGCTTATTTTGACGAGCATCGAGGCGTGGGCGCAAACTCCGACTGGGACGGCGGCGGACCCGGCGCTCGCGAGGCTGGAGCAGGAGATCGCACGTTTGGCCCGGATCGCCGGTGGCGTCGTCGGTGTCGCCGCGCGGCATCTGGAGAGCGGTCGGCGGGTAGCGCTGAACGGTGCGGAGCGCTTTCCGATGGCGAGCACCTACAAGGTCCCGATTGCCGTGCAGGTCCTGACCAAGGTGGATCGCGGCGAACTCGCACTGGATCAGATGATCACGCTGGAGCCGGCTGATCTCAGTCCGGGCAGCGGCACACTCTCGGACCTGTTCCGCGTGCCGGGCGTGGCGCTCTCGGTGCGAAACCTGCTGGAATTGATGCTTCTGATCAGCGACAACACAGCGACCGACGTCCTGTTGCGCGTGGCCGGGGGTGCGGAGGCCGTGACGGCCCGCCTGCGGGAGTTGGGGATCGAAGAGATGCGGGTGGATCGGCCGACGAAACACGTGATCGCCGATTGGATGGGGATTGCGGGACCGGCAGTGTGGTCGTTGGAGCACTTTCGGGAACTCGCGCGCGCGGTGAAGCCGGAGCACCGAGAGGTGGCGGCCAAACGCTTTGACGAAGATCCGCGCGATACGGCCACCCCCGAGGCCATGGTCGCGCTGCTGGAACAGATCTATCGCGGGCGGGCGCTCAAGCGCGAGACGACCGAGCTCTTGCTCGACATCCTGCGGCGCTGCCGAACGGGAGAAGCGCGGTTGAAGGGCTTGCTTCCTCCGGGAACCGAAGTCGCGCATAAGACGGGGACGATCGGCGGCACGACGAATGACGTGGGCATCCTGACCCTGCCGGGGGATGCCGGACACGTGGCTATCGCGGTGTTCGTGAAATCCTCAGATAAGGACGTCCCGACGCGCGAACGCGCCATCGCCGAGATCGCCCGTGCCGTGCACGATTTCTTCGTGTTCCATCCGGCACCGACCCGATGACACCTCGGTTCAAAACAGCGGGTCCTGTCCGTACAATCTGAGATCGTCGCCGGGAGCAGACGGTCGGTCGCGCTCCTGGCAGACGCTGAGGTCGGAGGAGGCGATGGGCTTGCCGAATCTCCTCAACTCGGCTAAAATTCCGAACGTCATGCGGCGGAGGCAGAGGCGAAAAGGGAGTGACTCCAAAGGGCCTCTGCGATCCGAAGTGTGGGAGCCGGCGTAGCTCAGCAGGTAGAGCAGACGATTCGTAATCGTCAGGTCATCGGTTCGAATCCGATCGCCGGCTCCAGATTTTTATGGCCTGGATTGAAGTCGTCCCTGTGGAGGATTCGGGGAGCGCACCGTGAATGCACCGTCTGCGAAGGCCGCTAGCGGGAAGGCGAATCCCGTGGAGGCTGCGCGTCCCATCGTCGTCGTCAGCCGATGTTTGGATTTGGAGGCGTGCCGATACAACGGACAGGTCATCCCCAATGCCTTCATCCGACGACTCGCGGCCCACGCGACGCTCATTCCCGTCTGCCCAGAGGTCGAGATCGGGCTCGGCGTGCCGCGCGAACCGATCCGACTGATCCGATATGGCGCCGAGGTGCGGGCCGTTCAGACGACGGGCCAGGATGTGACCGAACGGCTCGCGCAGTTCGCTGATCGGTTCCTGGAGGCCTTGCCCGAGGTAGACGGTTTCATCCTGAAGAGCCGATCGCCCTCATGCGGCATTCGGGATGCGAAGGTCTTCCCGATGCTGGAGAGCGAGGTGGCCTGTGGACGAGAGGCGGGTCTTTTCGCGCGCGCCGTGCTGCATCGGTTTCCCGGTCTGGCCGTAGAAGATGAGGGGCGATTGAACGATGAAGCGATCCGCGAGCGCTTTTTGACGCAACTGTTCACGTTGGCGCGCTTTCGTCAGATGGCGAAAGCCGACTCAATGGCAGCGCTCATTCACTTCCACACGACGCACAAGCTGCTTCTGATGGCCCAGAGCGAGAAGGCGTTGCGCGAGATGGGGCGTCTGGTTGCCAATGCCGCGCATCGTCCCC
>BEHK01000116.1 GCA_002898775.1 bacterium HR08
TTGCGACAATCTCAACACGCACACCCTGGGAGCCCTGTATCTGGTCTTGCCGCCGGAGGAGGCACGCCAGCGGGCGGAGCGGTTCTGTCTCCATCCGACCCAAGCATGCCCGCTGGTTGAATATGGCCGAGATCGAGATTTCGGCCCTGGAGCGGCAGTGCCTGGATCGGCGGATTGGGGAGATAGAGGCACTGCGGCGGGAGGTGGCGGCCTGGGTTCAGGCACGGAACGAGGCCCGGGTCGCCGTGCATGGGCAGTTCACCTCACGGGATGCCCGTCAGAAGATGGCCCGCTCATATCCAAAAATCAAAAATGGATGAAGCACTAGGCGGCCGATTTAAGGATTTTGTGGGCGTTCTAGTGGCGGCGTCTCGCAACCTGTGAACGTTCGAGTATCTGTGCGTAGACCATCGCTAACCTGCACTTCAATAAGCATTCCGCAATCCGGCAATTCCATGGTCGCGTGTAGCTCCGCGCTATCCACAACGATGACTTCCCAGGTTCGGCCTCCATCTCGGGAAATTCTGACCCGATGCCAGAGTCCGGGCCGGGGCACTGCGAGGAGGGTGATGGCTCCAGAGGGCTCTGGTCGTAGCTGAAGAGACTCGAGGGACGGCGGGGGGCCCTTCACCCGCTGCTCCGCGATCAAGCGCTCACCGTGATAGATGCGTAGGGTCGCTGCTTCAGGAACTGCAGGCATACGAAGAGTAAAACCTTGCCATCTCTCAGGATCGTCAGGGATGATTGTCGGCGCAAAGCGCCGGGTCGCCAGGAGGCTCCCATCAGCACCCAGGAGCTCCACCCGGAAGGGGCCGGACGCCTCCGCCTCAAGGGGCGCTTCCAGCGTGTAAGCCGGGCGCAGGAAAACCTGTCCTTGAGGATCGATCCATCCTCGCAGATAGAGGACCTTCCCCCACGGGGCGGATGGGATCGGCGCGAAACCGGCGCTCCTCCGGAAATCGAAGATGGCCCGATAGGTGTAGTCCGAGATCCATTGAGGATGGCAATAACTCATTAGGTCATAATATTCCCACGGGGGTTTCCAGCGCATCTCCCACAGATCTAATCCCCACACCCCGATTGTGGCCCGTCCAGCGGGATCAAGGTAAGCAGAGGGGAAATTAGGATCCACATAGTCCGCTCCACATCCGGGTGCGTGCAGGCGATTAAAGTTATGACCCATTTCATGGGCAGCCACCAAGGAGGCCTGCGGACGATCATCAGGCCATCCTGCCCACCCAACGGAGGTGGGCCGACCCAGCCATCCTATCCCGGCGATCCCGCCCCATACCGCATCCACCAGGCCGTAGTAAATCATCCCGGCTCCCTGAGGCTCTTGATCGTGGATGGCAGTAATTTGATCCAATAGCCGCCTCCAGCAATCGGAGCCAGTGCAGCCTCCGTCGTCGAAGTCTACAGGGGAGTGAAGGGAGTATTCCACTGAAGAGACAGGGAATATACGCACAGGAAACCAAGTGAGATAATCCAGACGACTTAAATCCTCAGCGCCGGGGGGCAGCGCTCCTTGATAGCGGACAGGTACGATCATCACACGCATGGGTGAAGAAATTTGGAAGTCTAGCATATGCCGGCCGGAAGCGGGGCTGCGGTTGTTGCCCTCATTTGTCTCCGGAACCTGGTTTCCAGGGTCTAGCTCCACGATGAAGGAGGAGCCTGGCTCGCGGCAGCCCTCTGGCAACTTGAAGCTCAGGCTGCCTAGATCTCGCCCGAAGGCGGCGGCCTCTGCGAACGGCCGGGCCACTGCTTGTCGTTCAACGGTCGCGATCGGAGAATCCCCCCAATAACATGTCAGGCGCCCGGTCACTCGCCGGTAGAGCGCCCCCTGGACCACTGGGACGGCCCGGACGATCGTGGAACGCCCTGCGATGAATACCGTATAGGGAGGGCTCATGGCCGTGCCCTGAAGAACCTCTGCCTGAGCTATCGAGAAGTCAATGGGATCGGAGCGGGCGATCATTGGAAGATAAACCCGGTAAGGCCCCTCCGGAGGAGAAACATGCGGGAGGCGAAAGACAACGAGGTGGCCCTCCCTATCCAACACATAAAGGCGATCGCCTTCCCCAACGATTGCCACGCCGGACAGCTCAGGCCAGGATTCGACCTCGCGCGGGGAGCTCGGATCCTCCACATTGATCACCCGCAGTGTCCGATCCGTGGCATGACGCTCCGCTACAAACACATAATGACCTGCCTGAGCGAAACTTCTTTCCGACTCCACGCTCAAGGGATAGACCGTCAGCTCCTGGGGGGCATGCGGTTGCGCGAGATCAAGGATCCGAAGATCCCAGTGGATCCCTCCATTCATTCGTTGGAGCAAAACATAGGCGAACCGTCCATCAGCCAGAACGGCCCTTGCCTCCCCGGCATCCCAGGAATAGGATCCGAGCTCCACCGGGTCAGCAGGGCGGGAAAGGTCCATGATTCGCAGACCGCTTGGCCCGTCGGCCAAGTAAAGTCGCGAGCCGGCCATGGCCAGCCTCATCGCCTTCCCCGGCGTAGACAGGCGTTTCCCCTTAATGGAAGGGCTGGAAAGATCCATCACCCATAGATCCTCCCCATCCGCTATATACACGAAGGGCAGACGCGCCAGCAGATCCTCGGCATAGGCGTCGAGCGACATGAAATCAGCAGGAAGCGGGTCGGCCGGATCGGAGGCCTCGACGACCTCAAACTGGCGGAACTCGCTATGAAAAAAGCAAGAACTGGTGAAAAACACCAAGCCTCCATCGACGGCCGGCAGGGATATGGAGGGCTGTGGGCTCGACAAGGCGGCGCATCGGCTCCAATCGGGGCGATATTCTGCAAGCCGGCGCGGATGATCCAGATCCCGGGCATCAACGATCGTCATCCGATCACTCGCCGGGCTGTAGAAAAGGTCTCCACCTGTGATATATAGAACGCCATGGCTCACAGCCATTGCCCCGCCCCCTAAGGCGAGCGCGCCCATCCTCAGGGTCCCAACCTCTGTCATAGAGGAAGGATCCTCGACGCGGATCGCCCGCAAGGCTCCCCCGGCCGCCACATAAGCCAGGGGGCCGGCCGGGTCCACACCGTAGGCTTCCGTTTGGAAGGTTCCCAGCAAACGAGGGGCTGAGGGGTTCGAAACGTCCACTACATGCAGGCCGTCTCCTGCTACATACGCCCGATCGCCGCTCGCCTTTACATCCCATAGCCAGCCGGAGCCCAGGGCAATGGACCCCACGATCCGTAGACGATCCGGGTCCGAAATGTCCAGAATGGAGAGCGTGTTGCCAGCAGTCACATACAAGTAGTTGCCGGAGATGGAGAGGGACCGGGCGCCCCACATGGTATAAACGCCTCGGGGATGGGGCGCTGAGGGCGATGATAAATCCAGAACCTGTATCGCCCTGGAGCCGATCAAGAGGTAGGCGAAAGCCCCTGAGACTGCCACCTCTCGGATGTCAGCGTCGGTCTCCTCAGGCCAGCGGGCTATCTCCTGCGGGTTCTGAGGATCGCTTGAATCGATCACTCGCAAACCGCCTGGTCCATCTGCAACCAAGATATAGGGGGGCATTGCTGCCAGCCCCACAGCCTCCCCAGGCGTGTCCACTTCTCCGATCTCTTGGAGGGAGGGATTCGCCGCATCTAGGATCCGCAGGCCAGCTCGCCCGGCGGCAATATACAGGCGATCTCCAGACACGAGAAGATCCCACACGATCCCGGGGAGCAGTCGCTGGCCTGTCTCCCGCAACTGAGCCGGATCCGAGCCATCCACCCGCCAGACTTTAAAGGGACGGACCGCCAGATAAATCTGGGAGCCCTGGTGGACCACTTGCCACGCCCGTCCGCCGAATTGTCCAATAGGGGTCAGGACTGGCGCGTCTCCCCATGCTCCGTGGCGCAGGATCGCCACGCCCGTGTTTCCGCTAGCGAGGGCCACAAACACGTAGCCGTTTTGGGCTGCCAGTCCCACCGCGCCAGAGCTGGCCCATCTCCACCATCCCAGCAGAGATGCGGGGGAGGAAGCCGCCCGAATCCCCCCCACCCCTTCGGTAGTGGCCAGATAGATCCAGGGTCCCTCTACGGCCACCGCCTGACCGGAGCCGGCCATCCGAAAGCGGCTGACGACCTGGGGAGAGGACGGATTGGAAAGATCTAGGAGAAGAAGATCTGGCTCGTCGAATTGAGGATCCCATCCCCACTCCCATCCAAGGGCCACAACCATGTAGGAACCCATGAGCCTCAGATTCCGAGCGGGTTGAGGGGTAGAAACAGTTGTTACCTCCTGCGGGGCGGCGGGATTCGAGACATCAATCACCCAAATTCCGTCGAACCCGTCAGCTATGTAAGCGTAAGCCCCAGAGATTACCACGCTATAGGCGATCCCCGGCGTGTCATAGAATCCCACCTCCCGAGGAGAAGCGAGGTTGGAGACATCGATCACCCGAAGCCCCGCATCTCCATCTGCCACATAGGCATAAGCCTCAGAGATCGCCACGCTATGCGCCTTGCCTGGGGTGTCCACGGATCCAAGGATTCGAGGCGAGGCAGGAAGGCGGAAATCCAAGACATACAACCCTGCGCCCTCGACGGTTGCATAGACGACGGTGCCGACGATGGTGAGGCCGGTGACAATTCCAGGCAGCTCTGGGCTCTCGCCCTGAAGGATCGGCCGCGCTGGATCCGTGAGGTCTATCACCACCACCTTCCGGTCCATACCCGCATAAAGGATATGGCCTACCGCTGCCAACGCGCGAGTGGGAGGTCCAGGAATATGTGCGATCTGACAGACGGAGTTGAAGCAGGAAACCGCCTGAGGAGCCAGAGTGGGGGGTGTCCCTCGCTGCAGACTTCCAATCAAACCGAAAATCCATGCCAGACCGATCCAGATCCCTCTCCGCATCGTCAATCTCCTAAAAGAGGCTGGGGTTGGCTAGTGCTTCATTCATTTTTGATTTTCGGATATGAACGGGCCATCTTCTGACGGGCATCCCGTGAGGTGAACTGCCCATACACGGTGACCCGGGCCTCGTTCCGTGCCTGAACCCAGGCAACCACCTCCCGCTGCCGTGCCTCCATCCCCCTAATCCGCCGATCCAGGCATTGCCGCTCCAGGGCCGAAATTTCGATCTCAGCCATATTCAACCAGCGGGCATGCCTGGGCGTCGGATGAAGCCAGAACCGCTCCGCTCGCCACCCCTGCTCGGGGGCCAGCACCACGAAGAGATTACCGGCGCCTTTCCGCTCATCGGTGTAGTCCTCCCGGGCCGGCTGTCCGGATTCCATCGGGAGGCCGGGCCGGATGTCCGCCCGCAGTGGGCATGGCCGCTCCTTGACGCAGACCTTCCCTTCCCCGGACTCCAGCGGCCGCTCATAGAGGTCCAGGAAGTCCTCCATCCGGGCGACAAACTCCTCATCGACCGCCGGGATGCGCCAGCGGCGCTGGGTCCGCAGTTGGTGGGAGTGTTCCCCTACATAATACATATGGCGTGCAATTTATCGCCATGCCCCATATGTGGTGGTCAGAGAACCAGATTCAGCCTCAACTGCGTAACTCTTAGTAATAATGGGCAGATAAAGCATCACCGGACGAACGTCCACAGTGAGCGGCACCCGAATCACAGAAGCATTCGCTGACGCCACAACCAGGGCGCCGCGGTACACCCCCGGCGCCACACCGCCCAGGTCGACTGTCATCTCGACCGTGCGACGGGCTCCGGCCGGCACGGCAAAAGCATTCGGGGCGATGGTCAGCTTACCCGCCGGTATCTGGGCGCCAAAGTCGGTCGCAAGGTCGGTCCCGGTCACCGTCACCCCGTCGATGCCCACCACCCCTCCGACCTCGGAGATAATAAGCTGAACCCGGACAGTTTCCCCACTTGTGCCGCTGGCGGCCACCTCCTCCGGGACCGAGGCCTGCGGCAACGCGAAAGGCCCGTCGGCGGCCAGACCAATAGTGCCGCTCGACGCCTCCAGTCGGACCCGCCAGCGGTCGGCGCCGCTTGAGCCCACCACCCCGCTGAAATCGCGCGCGGCAGTGACCACTCCATCCTGCAGGGTCTCCAACCGCAAGGTATACGGAGCGCCCAGCGGGCCCACTACCTCAACGTCATAATCAAGCCCATTTTCCAGGGGCTGATAGACGGTGATAACTTGTTTGCCGCCCAATATCTCAAAAAAGGTCCGGGGTAGATACGGAATCGCTTCCTCGACATTGCCGGCCGCGGCCTGGGCGATCGCCTCCTCGGGCACATCCCCAAACCACCGGCCCTGCCCATCGCTGACTTGCAGGCGCAACCCCGCCCCGCCAAGGCTTATGCGAAGCGCCTGGACCGGACCGTCAGCCTGAGTCCGAAGGACGCCCTGGCCCGCCAGTCCGGGCCGGGCGTGGCCCTGAACCTTCTCCTCGAAATACCGTGTCCATGGGTGCTCAATCGCCCGCCCGCCAGGGTTTTGGGGATAGGGTCCCGTGGCATCCGCAAGTTTGCTGGGGCGGCCCTGAGGGTCGACCTCGGAGACCACCGCGACGTGGTTGGTCTTACCATGGAACGGCCCGTCGCATCCTCCCTGAACTGGGGTAGATTTTGCGGCCACATCCCCGATCCGTGTTATAGGGCATGCCAATGTCCCTGCGCGCCTCTGAAACGACTGAGCCTTGCGTCGGCGTGGGCGTCGGCGTCGGCCCCGCCCCCGTGAAGCGCAGAATGACCAGGCCCCCCTCCCCATCCGCCACGTAGGCGTAGGCCCCCGAAACCGCCACGCCAGAGGCAACCCCCGGCGTGTCATAGAACCCCACCTCCCGCGGGGCGGCCGGGTTGGAGATGGCGATCACCCGAAGGCCCGCACCCCAATCCGCCACGTAGGCGTAGGCCCCCGAAACCGCCACGCCCCGGGCAGACCCCGGCGTGGCATAGAACCCCACCTCCCGCGGGGCGGCCGGGTTGGAGATGTCGATCACCCAAAGACCATCCCATCCATCCGCCACGTAGGCGTAGGCCCCCGAAACCGCCACGCCCTCCACCAACCCCGGGAGCACGCCGCTTTCCCCCGCCTTCCGGGGCGCGGCCGGGTTGGAGACATCCACCACCGCCAATCGGGGGCCCACCCCGATGTAGGCGTAGCCCCCCTGCACGGCCACCGCCAGGACCGCGCCCCCGATCTGGCCCACCAGCTCCACGTTCTGCCCCGCCGCCCGCGCGGCCTGCCCGCCGGGGGACAGCCCCCATCCGCTGCCCAGCAGGCCCCCCATCAGGGCCGCCAGAACCGCCAAAAGCGCGAACCGCCACCGCTTCATCGGACGCCTCCGCGTAGGGTTTCTGGAGTTCCGGAGCGTTCCATCCTCAGGCAATGCCTCCTGTCATGGGGGGGCAGGTCGGGGCGAATCCCCCGCCCCGGCCCGCCCTTTCCTCCTCACCGGCTGCGCAGGACCAGGGGGAGGTAGACCCGGTATCCAACGTATATGCGGGCGGTCGCCCTGGCGAGGTTGCCCT
>BEHK01000117.1 GCA_002898775.1 bacterium HR08
CGAGCTCCTTCGCCAGCTCGGGGCCGATGACGCGCGCGCCGAGCACGAGCACGTTGAGGTCATCGTGTTCGACGCCCTGGCGCGCGGAATACGTGTCGTGGCACAGCCCCGCGCGAATCCCCGGCACCTTATTGGCGGCGACCGAGGCGCCGACGCCGCTCCCGCAGATGAGGATGCCGCGCTCGGCTCGCCCCTGCAGGAGGGCGTCCGCGACGGCTTCGGCGTAGTCGGGATAGTCCACCGGATCCGCGCTTTGGGTCCCCAGGTCTTCCACATCATGCCCGAGCTCGCGCAGATGGGCGACGAGCATCTGCTTCAGCTCGAAACCGGCATGATCGGCTCCGATGACGATGCGCATGTTCGGCCTCCGCAGTTCTGGATTCGGCGAAAGTGTACCAGAGAGGCGTCGCTCGGGGGAAGACGCGCGGTCGTGGTCTATAAGGGGCGATGATTTCGGCAGAAAAAGAATAAATTTTACAAATCCCGGGACGACCGCTACACTATCTCTCTCGCGAGCGCGAGGGGAAAGGAGGACGGGCGGTATGAAGATGAAGGGGACGGAAATCTTCGTCGAGTGTTTGCGGCGAGAAGGTGTGGACGTGGTCTTCGGGCATCCGGGGGGGGCGATTCTGCCGATCTACGATCAGTTGTACGATGCGGAGATTCGACATATCTTGATGCGACATGAGCAGGCGGCGGCGCACGCGGCCGACGGGTATGCGCGGGCGTCGGGGCGCGTGGGGGTGGCGATGGCGACGTCGGGGCCGGGGGCGACGAACCTGGTGACCGGTATTGCGAGCGCTTTCATGGATTCGGTGCCGATGGTGGTCTTCACGGGGCAGGTGCCCTCGACGCTGATCGGGACCGATGCGTTTCAGGAAGCCGATGTGGTGGGGATCACGCGGCCGTGCACGAAGCACAACTATCTGGTATTGCGGACGGAGGATTTGGCGCGCACCATTCGAGAGGCGTTTTATCTGGCGCGGATGGGGCGGCCCGGTCCCGTCCTGGTGGACCTGCCCAAGGACATTCAACTGAGCGAATGCGAGTTCGACTATCCGCGGGAGGTGCATCTGCGGGGGTATCGGCCGGTTCTGGAAGGAGATCGAGAAGCGATCCGGCAAGCGGCGGTGGCGATCGTGGAAGCGGAGCGTCCGGTCATTTACGCGGGCGGTGGGGTGATCGCCTCCGAGGGGGCCGAGGAGCTGCGTCGCTTGGCGGAGATGGGGCGCATCCCGGTGGCGACGACGCTGATGGGGCTGGGGGGATTCCCGACGGAGCATCCGTTGTCGCTGGGGATGCTGGGCATGCATGGGAGTTGGTATGCGAACACGGCCATCAGTCGGTGCGACCTGCTGATCGCCCTGGGCGTGCGCTTCGATGATCGGGTGACGGGGAAACTCTCGGAGTTCGCGCCGACAGCGCGGAAGATTCATGTGGATATTGACCCGGCGGAGATCAACAAGAATGTACGGGTGGACATCCCGATTGTGGGTGACGTGCGGCGCGTGCTCTCGGTCTTGAATGCGGAGGTGGAGGGACTTTTGGGCGCACCCCCTGCGGCGGCGTGGGCGCAGAAGCGGCAGCGGTGGTTGGCGCAGATCGCCGAGTGGAAGCGGACCTATCCGTTCCGCTACGAATACGACGATCGGGTGATCAAGCCGCAGTGGGTGATCGAGGAGATCGCGCGGATCACGCAGGGGGAGGCGATTCTGACGACTGACGTGGGGCAACATCAGATGTGGGCGGCGCAGTACTATCGGTTCAAGCATCCGCGGACGTGGATCACGTCGGGGGGATTGGGCGCCATGGGGTTCGGATTGCCGGCGGCCATTGGGGCGTGGTTCGCGCGACAGGATCGGCCCGTGATCGCCATCTGCGGGGATGGGAGTTTTCAGATGACGATGCAGGAGCTGGCGGTGGTGGCCGAGCATCGGATCCCGGTGAAGGTGGTGATCCTGAACAATTTCTTCCTGGGGATGGTGCGGCAGTGGCAGCAGATCTTCTACAACGGCCGATACGCCGCGAGCGATCTTCGAGTCTCGCCCGATTATGCGAAGATCGCCGAAGCCTATGGGCTGCGGGGGCACACGGTGCGCCGGCCCGAGGAGTTGGTGGGACTTTTGGAAGAGACGTTGCTCGCGAGCGAGCCCGTGATCCTGGATGTGCAGGTGGCGGCGGAGGAGAATGTCTATCCGATGGTGCCCCCTGGAGCGGCGATTACAGAAATGATCCTGGGGCCGTTGGAGACGACGGCCGTGGCCGACAGCAAGGAGTCGATCGCCTGAGATGTTGCGCACGTTGATCCTGCGGGTGGAGAATCGGCCGGGGGCATTGGCGCGGATCACGGGGTTGTTCAGTGCGCGCGGGATCAATATCGAGAGCCTGACGGTGGCGCGGACCGAGGACCCGACGCTCTCGCACATGACGATCGTGGTGGATTTGGACGATGTGGCGTTGGAGAAGTTGGTGAAGTTACTGGACCGGCTGGTGGATGTGGTGACGGTGACGGTCGTGGACACGCGGGAGGCGGTCGAGCGGGAACTGCTGTTGTTGAAAGTGCGACAGGAGCCGGGGCAGAAGCTGGAGTTGCTCAAGGAGGCGGAGCTATTCCGGGCGCGCGTCGTGGATGTCGCGCCGCATTCGTATGTGTTGGAAGTGACCGGGGATGAGGATAAACTGGAGGCGTTCATTCGGGTCTTCGAGAAGTACGGGATCCTCGAAGTGGTGCGGTCGGGGAAGGTCGCCCTGGCGCGAGGATGAGCGCGGGGCTTCCCCAGAATGTGTGAGGAGGAGACGATGGCGACGATCTACTACGACAAGGATGCCGATTTGCGAGTGTTGGCGGGGAAGACGATCGCGATCGTGGGCTATGGGAGTCAAGGGCATGCGCACGCGTTGAACTTGCGCGATAGTGGGCAACGCGTCGTGGTGGGGTTATACCGAGGAAGTCGGTCGTGGGCGAAGGCGGAACAGGAGGAGTTGACGGTGCTGCCGGTGCGGGAGGCGGCGGAGCGAGGGGATGTGATCATGCTCCTGGTGCCGGATCCGGTGCAGCCGGCGGTTTACGCGCAGGAGATCGCGCCGGCGCTGAAGCCGGGGAAGATGCTCCTGTTCGCGCACGGGTTCAATATCCATTATGGGCAGATTGTGCCGCCGCCGGAGGTGGATGTGGCCATGGTGGCGCCCAAAGGGCCGGGACATCGAATGCGGGAATTGTTCGTCGAGGGACAGGGAGTTCCGGCCCTTCTGGCCGTGCATCAGGATGCGTCGGGACGAGCGAAGGAGCTGGCCCTGGCCTATGCCAAAGGGATCGGGGCGACGCGCGCCGGCGTGATCGAGACGACCTTTCGGGAGGAGACGGAGACCGATCTCTTCGGAGAGCAGACGGTGCTGTGCGGGGGGGTGACGGCGCTGATCAAAGCGGGGTTCGAGACGCTGGTGGAAGCGGGGTATCAGCCGGAGGTCGCCTACTTCGAGTGCCTGCACGAGCTGAAGCTGATCGTGGATTTGATCTACGAGGGGGGATTGAGCTACATGCGCTACTCGATCAGTGATACGGCCGAATACGGCGATTATACGCGAGGACCGCGCGTCATCAATGAGTCGGTGCGGGCGGAGATGCGGCGGATTCTCTCGGAGATTCAGAATGGGACCTTCGCGCGCGAGTGGATCCTGGAGAATCAGGCCGGGCGGCCGAGCCTCACGGCCTATCGGCGGCGGGAGGCCGAACTGCTCATTGAGCAGGTGGGGCGAACCTTGCGCGAGAAGATTCTGGGGTTGAAAGCCCGCTCCACTTCCGCCTGAGCGGAGGCGGGGAGAAGCCGCTCCGCCGGCGAAACGGCCTTTCACTCCTTGCTGTGGGGATGCTCTCCGTTTAAGGTATCTCCCTTCGGGGCGAGGTGGTCTGCTCCGTTCGTCCCTGAGAGATTTCGGTGAGGAGGAGGGGCCTATGGGCATCCTTGATGAGGACGTCGCTCGGTATCTCGATGATCTCGCTCCCGATCGCCTCGACGTCCTTCGCGAGCAGGAAGAAGTGGCGCGTCGGCGGCGCATTCCTATCGTGGGGCCGATCGTGGGGCGATGGCTTCACCAGTTGGCGCGCATGATCGGCGCGCGGCGAGTCTTCGAGATGGGATCGGCGATCGGGTATTCGACGATTTGGCTGGCGCTGGCCGTCCCGGAGGATGGGATCGTGTACTATACCGATGGCGATCCGACCAATGCGCGGGAAGCGCTCGGGTACTTTCAACGGGCGGGGGTGGCCGATCGCGTCCGGATTCTCGTGGGGGATGCGGTGAAACTGCTGGATCAGGTGGAGGGGGAGTTCGATCTGATCTTCAATGATGTGGACAAGCATCAGTATCCGGATGTCTTTCGGAAAGCGGTGCCGCGCCTTCGGCGTGGCGGTCTGCTGGTGGCCGATAATGTGCTGTGGGGTGGGCGCGTGGCTCGTGGGGAGACCGATCCCGATACGTTGGCCATTCGCGAGTTCAATCGGTTGATCTTCTCGGCGCCGGATCTGCTGACGACGATCATCCCCCTGCGCGATGGCGTCTCGGTGAGCTTGAAACTGTGAGGGGGTGCGGGGGCTGACTCACGCGGTGGCGAAGAGGGCGGCGGCGCCGAGGATGCCGACGTCCGCTTTCAAGTGCGCGGGGACGATGGCGATCTCCGCCGCGCGCGGCAGGATCGAATAGGTGGGCGTGAGCTGGCGCAAGCGCGGGAACAGGAGATCGCCCCATTGGGAGACGCCTCCGCCCAGGATGATGATGTCGGGATCGAAGACGTTGATCATGCCACCGAGCCAGATGCTCAGAAAGCGCGCCGTCTCCTCGACGATCTCCAGCGCCAAGGGGTCCCCGCGGCGCGCGGCCTCGCCGACGACAATGGGCGTGATCGCCTCGATCTCTCCGGCGACCAGCTCCAGAATCTGCGAGCGTTCTCGCGCTGCGCGCAGCTTCTCTTGGGCCCGCCGCGCGATAGCGGTGCCCGAGGCGAACGCCTCGATACATCCCCGATGGCCGCAGTTGCACAACGGGCCTTCGTGATCAATGGTGACGTGTCCGGCCTCGACGGCCATCCCCGTTCTCCCACCGTAGATCTTTCTGCGCAGGATGACCCCCGTTCCAATGCCCGTGCTCACGGTGACGTAGAAGACATACTCGTATCCCGCGCCAGCTCCGAAGAGCGCCTCGGCGAGCCCGGCCGCGTTGGCATCGTTCTCGACGAGAACCGAACGGCCGTAGCGCTCGCGCATCAGGCGCGCCAAGGGGACGTTCCGCAAGGCCGGGATATTCGGCGAATAGAGCAACTCTCCCGTTCGCGGATCGAGCGGACCTGGAGCGACGACGCCGATGCCGCCGATGTCCTCGACGCGACGTCCCGCGCGCTCGAGGACGAGGTCCACGGAGGTGAAGATTTGACGGAGCACATCCTCCTGAGACCGATCTGCCAGCGTGGGGAGGACAACGCGCTCCACCACGCGCGTGCGGCGAACAAGGCCCGTCGCGATCTTTGTCCCCCCGATGTCCACGCCGATGACCTCTCGCTCATCGTTCATGTTCGGTTCCTCCTCGGCCCGGAGGCATTCGCGCGAAGACGGGCATCGTAAGCCGCGCGCGGCGCGTTTGTCAATGGGGGGGTCGCGGGAAGTTCCAGGAGAATCGTTCGCGGAGGCTCGACCTCAGCATCGGGGGCGGCCCTCGATGACGAAAACGGGCTCCGTCGGCAGAAGCGCACACAGGATGCGCTCGGCCCATCGCTGCGCTTGCTCGGGAGAGGCGGCTTGCGAGAGATCGAGGCAGTGCGCCGCCGAGAGAAGGTAGCGACGCGCCGAAGGCGCGAAGGCGCGCTCGCGATCCAGGAGGCGAGCCAGTGTCGCTGAGGCCTCTGCGGCCGTCGTCGTGGTGATCGTCGCCTCTTCCAGAGCGAAGACGACATTCCCCTCTTTATCGCAGACGCACAGTTTGGGCCGTGAGGTCTGGCGCCGGCGGAAGAACCGACGATGCCAGGGGCGACCTCGGTAGATCTCAAATCCTTCGGTCTCGGCCACGACTTCGACGTGATCTTCCGGGATGGCCATCACGGTCGCCGCCAGGGCCACGCGTTGATCCGGCGTCACGCGCAGGGACGAACGTTCGGGATGTGAGCTCAGGCGTCCCGTCACCGTGAGGCGCGCGCGCCGCGTCGCCGAATCCCAGTGCACCGTCGTTCGGAGCGAGGCTCGCTCCGCTCCCCATTCGAGCAACGTTCGCTCGGCTTCCTGGCGCCAGCGCTCCAGCTCTTTCTCCTCCGGGGTCGCGAGCGAACGCTCGATCGTCTCTCGAAGATCTGCGGCGGCGGCGCCAAGAGCGCCCATCATCTCCCCCTGTTCGAGGAGGATGGATGGCAGCCCGAGCCGTTGCGCCAGCAACGGCAGCAAGAGCGGAGCCGATGTCCCCATTCCGACAAGGGGCGGAGCGGGATCCCGGAAATGTCGGCGCAGCGCTTTTTGCACCATATTGGCGAGTGCCCCAATCGCGCGCTCCAAGATCACTTCAGCCGCGTCTTCGGGCGCGAGCGCGAATCGCGCGGCCAGTCGCGCGATGGCCTTACGCGCGATCGCCTTTCGCTCTTCATCGGCCTCGCCGAGTCCCAGGCACAGTGCCGCATCGCCGACCGTGAGCGCATACCGGTCGCCGTCGGGCGTAGCGATCGCCAGGAATTCTTCGGAGGATCCGGGCACCGGATGAAGTGCGAGCACGCGCGCGCCCTCGAGAGCTTCCCCTGCGGCCCTTTGGGCCGGAGCGAGGGCGAGCGTCGAGGCGCTCCAGGGCCCGATGCCCGCGATCATACCGCGTCGGAGATTCAGCAGGCTCTCGCTCCCCACGGCGAGCGAGAAGATTTCGAGAGCCCGAAGCGGCACTCGCATGTCCGCCAGCTCCGCCTCCCCCTCGAAAGCGCGCCCTTGCTGAATCATCGCGACATGTGCGACGCTTCGTCCCATCTGGATGAGGATACCCTCTTGAAGCCGGGCGCGCTGAAGCGCCCCGAGAATTCCGGCCACGGGGCCGGAGAAGAGACCGAGCGATGGATAGTGGAGCAGGTGCCTCCACGGTGCGAGACCGCCGTCATTGCGGACGATGAAGAGCGGCGCCCGGAAGCCAGCCTGTCGCGCACAGTCCTGAATCAGTTCGCCGGCTGCGAAGACATCAGCCAGGGCGGCCACCAAGCAAAGGGCCGCCCGAAGGCGAAGCTTCGGATCCGATGCCGCAGAGAACTCCGAGACGCTGCACAGTGGCAGGCCCAATCGCGGACGAGATTCCAGAAGCGCCCATTCGGCGGGAACGTGGGGGCGTTCGCGCGCGGGGACGAGGACGAAGCCTTCGGCGCCACGCGCGCGCAGGGCGAGAAGGGGGTCGAGCCAGTCCTCCGCACCCTCCAGGTCAGGGGAGCGAAGGACGAGGCGCGCGATGGG
>BEHK01000118.1 GCA_002898775.1 bacterium HR08
CTTCTTTCGCATGACCCGATCGCGTTCACGCGAGAACCATCGGCGTAATTCCCGCTCCGCCTGCTCCAGATGCAGCGCTCTCCTCAAGTGCGACCACCGCTCACGGCGGGCGCGGAATTCGAGCCGCGCGGGGATGCCCTCGAAGACGATCTGATCTCCATCCCGAAGAAGCGCCTCTCCCTCCACCGGATGATGATTCACCGTGACCGCGACGGGACGACGCAGCGGCGTGAGGACGTAGCCGCGCTCGGTTCGGGCGATCGCCACAAGCGCCGAATCCGGGGGGAAAGCCGCACTAGGCCCGATCTCCAAACGACCGCCGTCCACCACACCAATATGTACAACTCGGTCACCAAGCGCAATGACCCGTTCCTCTCGCTCCTCCCGGATGACGAGGAAGACGGCACCGGACGCGCCCCGCTGCCCCATCATAGCAATCATCGCCTCGACGGACATTATACCCGTCCGAAGCCGGACGCGGCCAGAGCACATCCAATCAGGCCAAATGGCACCCGATGCTCTCAGGGGGCAGATCCGGGGAGACACACCGCTCGGCCCATGGTCCGAGGGCCGACGCGCAGCCCCTCCCCTCGCTCACGGAGGAGAGGGGCATCTGCTCGAGCGGTCAAATCTTGAAGTCCACCTTCACCAAGCGGCGTTCGGACACCTGGCGACCGCCGACGGCGGCGGGCTCGAATTGGACGCGGCGGACCGCCTCGATCGCCGCCTCATCCAGTCCATGCCCGAGCCCTTTGACGACTTTCACAACACGCGCGCGCTTGTCGTAACAGAAGAGCACGGAGAGGATCACGCTCCCGTGCACTTTATTCCTCACCGCCTCCTCGGTCGGACGCACGGGCGCTACCTTACTGACGCGCGGGATCTTCCCCAAGTCCTCGACCGGCGCCGCCGGATCGTCTGGCTTCTTGAGCAGATCAATGATCTCCTCGATCTGCACGCGATCCTGAGCCTGCGGCGCTTGCTGCAGATACACGCCCAGCTCCGTGATGGCCGCTTCATTGTCCACCCCGATCAGCGCGAGCCCCAGAGCCCTCTGAGCGAGCGGATACGTACCGCGTTGCTCGATGGCTTTTCGATAAGCCGAAATCGCATCGTTCCAGGTCACGCCGGAGGCCGCCGAATTCCCCCCTTCGACTACAGCTTGCTCAATGGCCATGCCGAGATTGAAATAGACCTCCGGCCCTTCGGGTCGTTGCTCAATGGCTTTTCGAAAATTCTGAATCGCGTCCATGAACCGCCGCTGCCCATAGAGGATGACGCCCAGCACATTGAAGGCATCGGGATAATTCCCCCCTCGCTGCTCGATGGCCGTCTGCAACTCCCGCACGGCCGAATCCACCTCGCGCTTGCGGAAGTAGATCATCCCCAACCCAAAATGGGCTTCAGGATACGTCTCATTCTTGAGCTTGAGGGCGGCGCGCAACGACGCCTCCGCCTGCGCATAATCGGCGAGGCGATAGTAACTCATGCCCAGGAAATAGTGGGCTTCGGCCAAATCCGGCTTCTTGGCGATCGCCCGTTGGAGCGCCTCAATGGCCCCCGGATAGTTCTGCTGATAGAAGAGGACGCGACCGCGCTGCAAATCCTGCTCGGCCGTCGTCGCCTCCTGTGAAGCGCTCACCATGGGTCCGCGCTCCACCGCGAGAGTCAGAAGAAAAAGAAAAACACTCCTTTCCCATCGTCTCCTGTCCGACATAGCTTCCTCCCTTCATCAGGTCATCAATCCTTGTGATGTCGCGCACATTCTATCAAAGCTTCCCGCCGGCGCAAAGGCCGAAGCGGATCCAGAGACGACTCCCCTCGATCCGCTCGCACCGTCAACATCATCCCCGCACCTCATCCCGCAGCAGACGATGAAAGCCCTCGATGAGCCCCATCTGGAAGTAGACGATCATGATCACCTCCGAATCCCCGAAGTTATAATGCACGAGCGAGCTGGCCAAGAATCCGAGCGTCCCCCCGAGCGTTCCCAAGTAGATCCCCGCGATCGTCGGATCCCGATTCACGGCCTCGGACCGCAATCCGCGTCGAAGGAGCTGCAGATAGCGAGCGAACCACCAGAACCAACACAGAAGCGCCGGAAGGCCGCGCTCCAAGGCGATCTGCAGCGGGCTCGAATGCATATGCCCAAGGGGCAGCCGTCCTCCCTGAAACATCCCCCATTCCCGCCAGCGCGCCTTGAGGCTGTCCATCCCGATGCCGAGGAGCCAATGCTTCGGGTGACGGAACAGCAACTGCACGCCTTCTCGCCACACCGTGAGGCGATAGGCCGTGCTCGGCTCCCGAGCCGAGAGCAGAGGAATGGACCGCACCTGCTGCAAGAACCGCGCGCCCACAGGCGCGGCGATCAGGAGCGCCAGGACTGCGACCACGACGGCCTTCTTCCCCCACCGGTGAACCATCATGACGAACGCCGAGAGGGCGAAGGCTCCCCACACAGCGCGCGTGACTGTGAGCAGGATCGCGTAGGTCATGGCTCCGATCCCGAGCAGCGCTAGAGCGCCCCAAGGACTCCGCTTCTTCGACGACGTGAGGTACAGCCCGAGCAACAGCGAGGCGAGCAGTTGCACGACCTCGGCATAGGTGAAGTAATTCCATCCGTAGAACCCGGACGCGCGAAAATTCTTCCAGGGCTCAGCGCGGCGAATGAGCAGCGGATTCTCCGGCGGCGCCCCCCGGGGGACGATGACCTCGCGATGCATGTAGATCTCCGGCCGAAAGACGAAGAGCCGCAGACGTTCTCCTCGCTTCGCCACCGCCTTGGCCGCCAACTCTTCGAGCGAACGAATCGTCCGCCCCTCCACGCTCAAGAGAACGTCCCCCGACCTGATCCCCGCGTGATGGAGCGGGCTCGCCTCGTCAATCTCCACAAGCTGCAGTCCTCGCCCCACGGATTTTTGCCAGAAGACATAGCCCACGTTGACGAAACAGGAAAGGACGAGGATGAGCGCCCATCGCTTCCCCCACTCCCGATTCGGAAGGTTCTGGGCCACAAGGAAGACGATGAGGAAGAGTCCGACGCTCCGCACCTTCAGGAGACTCAACGCTGGTTCGTAGGAGAAGATCGCCGCCAGCAGACTCCACCACACGAAGGCGAGGATCGGGAGATCGAGCGCCATCGGCCGATAGTCGAGGGAACGCCGGATCCCTATCCGAACCATCCACAGCACCAAGCCGAGCAGAAACGCCCCCTGTGTCGCCGCGATCGAATGTGGCGCCATGAGCGCGAAGAGCGCCACGCTCGCGATGATCCCCCGATCAAGGCATGCGAGGGCTGTGGAGGAAGGCGTTCGAGAAGATCGCGCCCCATCCATCATCGAAGCCACTGGAGCCAAATGTAGACGCTGGCCAAGATCAGATACACCATCCACGCACCTCCGAGAAGGATCGCGCCGACGCGACCGGGACGAACCGACTCAGGCAACCGCGCGGGAAGCCATCGGTAGGTGAGCATCAGGAGAGCACCGGTGAAGATGACCGTTCCCAGGAATCCCAACAAGGCCGTCAAAAGGATCAGCGCGGCCGGACTCGCCGCATGCATGGTGAGGATCGTGATCACCGTCAATCCCGTCGCGATCCCATAGTACCACGCGCGCGGGTGATACCGCCGGGCTTTCGGGAAGTAGGAGAGCACGAAATCCGTATGCACACGGCTCGTCGCATCGAGCGTCGTCAGCCACGTATCGCTCAGGAAGGCGGCGGCGACCAAAGCGAAGAGGATCTTCCCGGCATTCCCCCAACTCACCTCGAAGAAGCGCATCTGATGAACGACCAGCTCCCATTCGTCCGGGACCAACCCCTGCGGATACAAGAGGGCGAAGGCCAGAAGGCACGTCAACATCGTCGTCAGCGCGTTCCCCATGATCCCGATGAGACTGTCCACACACACGTAGAATCGCCACCGCCGCCATCGCTCGCGCAATCCCGATGTCGCTTCGGGCACGTATCCGGCGAGCGAGATCACTTCCGGCTTCCCCGTCAATGGGCTGGTGATGCGGCCCAGATAAGCCGCCATTCCCGCTCCCTTCTCCCGAAGCCAGTAGGAGTAGAAGAGCGTCCAAAATCCCCCTAAACCGGCGAAGGTGATCGCCGTCAGCAGCGGCGCCGCATCGCGCTCTTCCCACGGACGCGGCAACGCCGCAAACGGGGGGAACTGCGGGTGCAGGAGCCCGTTCACGAACTCGGGCACGGCCGCTCGGACGACCGGTTGCGCGCACGCGATGACCAGGCCGACGACGGTGATCACGGCGATCCCCAGCATGAAGCGCTCGATCAACCGATAGGCGGTAGGGCTCAGGAGCAAAGCCGGGAAGAGGATGAGAACCGTGAGCCAGGACCAGAGCAACGTCTTCTCCGCCTGGCTCCACCCCGCGGGGAAATCCCACAAGGCCGCCAGCCCCGTACTCCCCGCCGTGACGAAAGCACCGAACCACAAAAAATGCACCGTCATCAGCAGCCAGAGTCCCAAGGCGAACCATCGGTTCAAGCGGATGAACCCCTGCCAGATGCTCTCGCCCGTCAGCAGCGTATAGCGACCGATGGCATAGTTGAGGGGGAATTGCAACAGACAGGCCGGCAGGAGCAGAAAGAGGAAGCCCCCTCCATATTTGGCGACCAAGCGCGGCCACCAGATCAATTCCCCACTCCCCTGCGCGAGCGCCAGCCAAATGACCCCCGGGCCGAGCATCGCCCTCCATCCCGGGAACGATGGCAGAGGCCGCGCGCTCCAGGCCGGTAATTCCCCGCGCCGCAGTGAGAGAACCGACCCCGCCGCCTCACTCATCGGCTCAGGCCCTCACGCATCGTGCGGATGAATCCCCCACGTGATCTCAGGAACTGACCGATCCCGCGCGCCTCGAGACGAAAGGCAGCGAGCAGACTTCGGCCTCGACGTGCGCCTCCTTCGTCCTCACGACCAGGCGCGTCCCCGGATCCGCCCACGCGCATTTGACATATCCGAGCGCGATATGCGCTCGAAGCGAGAAGGAGAACGCCGCGCTCGTGATACGCCCCACTTCGGTGCCCTCCGCAAGAAGACGATCTTCCCGCTCGGGGAGCCGATCGCCCTCAAGTCGAAGCCCCACGAGCTTCCGATTGATATGCCCCCGATACCGAATCATGGCGATCGTCTCCTGGCCGATGTAACAGCCTTTTGTGAAGCTGATCGCCGATTCCAACCCCGCCTCCAGTGGGATCGTCGTCTCATCCACATCGAAGCCATACCATGGAATCCCCGCCTCTAACCGCAGCACCGAAAGGGCGCGGAACCCCACAGCGCGCAGCCCAAACGCCTCTCCCACGCGCCAAAGGGCGCGCCACATCACCGGGCCTATGGCGCGATCCAGGAAGATGTCGTATCCCTCCTCCCCCGTATGGCTCGCGCCCGCGATCCAGACGCTCGCAGGAGCCGTCGCCTCGGCGGTCTCCTCCTGAGCGAGGACCCGCTCGATCGAATGTGCCGCGATCTCCCCCTCGCGCTCGACGGTGACGTCGCCGCCGAGAACCGCGGCGAGCAACGGGCGCGCCCGTGGCCCCTGAAGCGAGAGCGCGAGGAGCGCGTCCCTCATGTCCACGATCTCCACGCGCAAGGCCATCTTGTATTCCTGCAGCGTCCGCAGCGTCTTCTCCACCGCGCGCGGCTCAACATCCAGCAGATATTCATGGCCCAGATTGTATACGCGCAGGAGGCCGATCACCCGCCCCTTATTCGTCAAGAGCGCGGCGGGGACGCCGACGCCAACCGGGAGATTGGCGATGTCGTTCGAGAGCATGCTCTGCAAAAAGCGCGCGCTCTCCCGGCCGCGCACGAGGATGCGCCCCCGCGCCGTGAGGTCCAGCACCCCCACGGCTTCACGAACAGCGCGATGTTCCTCCTCGACTGTCGAATACACAAAGGGGATGAGCCATCCGGCCTCCTCCTGAAATTGCGCCCCCAGTGCTTCTTCCCACGCGGAGAACGGTGTGCGCATGATCCCCCCCTCATGGAGCGATGATGTGGGGAGCGCGCGGCACGATCTCGACCGTCACGGGCGTCTCCCGCGCATATTCCCCATCGGCGAAGCGCTCCGGCGGCTCCGCCGATTCCGACGTCAATTCCGTCCGATGTCGCGCACTCCGGCTCACGTCCATCTCCAGATCGCGAAACGTCCGCCGCAAGAGCGCCCACACGCGCGCGGCGAATCGGCCCGCTCGCCCTCACCCCACCACCATTAAATACGCGCGCATGGGTCTTCAAACATACCAAACCGGGAATCCGCTCGACAATCCGCCGCTGAGAACGGGGAATGCATGCTGCCGGCCGTCACCACGACTCGATGCCCACCTCGCGCTGAGGACCACTGTCACCCCTCTCGCCCTGATCTCGGCGACCGTCGCTTCGGCCGCCCTCTCGGGAAGTGCGGATGGCTCACCGGAGACGAGAACGAGGCTCCGGCCCCCTCAATAGAGCGTCGCAGGACCTCAAGTGAGTCCAGCTCCCAGTGGGCGCTCACCGGGGGGGAGGGGCGGATGAGAGCGCCTCGGCCGATTGGGCTTTCAGATACTGCGCGTGCACCTGCTCGGCTTCCGCCACGCGCCCGCTCAAGCGCAAGGCCGACTCCAAATGCGCGAGCGCTCGCAGTGAATTCGGCCGCAGCCGAACGGCTTCGCGCAGGTGAACGATCGCTTTTTCCACCTCGCCGTCGCGCAACAGGAGATACCCCACGTTGCTGTGCGCCACGGCCGGACCGTGCGCCCGCGCGAAGTACTCGAACGCCAGATCGTACTGCCGGCGCCGAGCGGCGATGAGCGCCAGATTGTTGTTCGCCTGCGGATGATTCGGATCCAACTGCCAGGCCTTCTTCAGATGCTTCAGCGCGTTCTCGTCATCGCCCTCGTAGAGATAGGAGACGCCGAGATTGTTGTAGATGTCCGGATCTCTCGGGCGCAATCGCAACGCGTGGTGATAGGCTTGACGCGCCCGTTCGGGGAATCCCCGCTGATCCCAACAGATGCCCAGCTCGATGAAGGCCTCCACATATGTCGGATCCAACAGCGTCGCCGCTCGCAACTTCGCGATCGCGAGGTCATAGTGACCTTTCAGCCGAAGGGCTCGGCCGAGCAACAGCAGTCCTTCGACGCGCCTGGGATCCAGAGACGTCGCCATGTCCAGCTCGAAGATCGCCTGATCGAGCAAGCCCCGCTCCAGATAAACCCGCCCCAGATGGAAGCGCACCACCGGGTCCTCAGGCCGAAGCAGGGCCAACTTTTGATATACCGACAACTCATCGCCCTCGGCCCCCTCGGACGCCGCGGGCGCACCGCCGGCTATATCTACGCGAGGGCGAATCTGTTCGGCGACGAAGCCGCGCGCCTGCTCCCCCTTCGGCTTCACTTCCATGACCAGAAGCTTCCGCAGTCCCCCGCGCAGACTCGCGCATCCCGATCCGAGCCCA
>BEHK01000119.1 GCA_002898775.1 bacterium HR08
GTACTTTCCATCGGGTGACCACCGCAGATTGCTCGGAGCCCGCTCCAGGCGGGTCAATTGGGCGACCTCGCGCGTGTCCACCCACATCACGTGGATCTGTGTCGTCCCATCTCGGTTCGAGAGGAAGGCGACGCGCTTCCCATCCGGGGACCAGACCGGCGAGCTATCGCGCCAATTCCCCGAGGTCAGCTCACGCGCGCGCGTACCCGCGACATCAACGATCCAGAGGTTGCTGTGGTACTCATCCCGCATTGTGTTGACCCACGTGCGGGTGAAGATGATCTGCTGGCCGTCGGGAGAGATGGCGGGATTCCCGACGGATTCCATCTCCATGAAGGTCTCCTTGTCCAGCAGCTTGACCTTCTGTTGACCGAACACTGGGGCGACGGCGCTCATCAGCCCCAGAATGAGCGTGAGGACGACGATTCGGCGAACGGTATGTGTCATCGGTCTCTCCTCCAAAGCCTGGGCTAGACAGATCATGCGCATCGGGACTACGACCGAGGCCCCCCTCCGGTTTCAGATCAGCGCACGCGGCCTCGGGCGGCGACGCGCCAGACCGCCTCCACCTGATCCCCACGAATCCCGTACACCTCATCGTGCAGGTTCATGACGGTGCAGACATGGTTGGGGATGATCGTCAGCCGCTCCCCCACGCGATAGCGGCGCGAGGAACGCGAGATGTCCAAGTGTCCATGCTCCTCCGAGAGCGCCTCCACTTCGGCTTCCGGGTCCTCGCGCACGAGACCGAAGCCGCGGCCGTCGCCGGCGCGGTACCGGTCCGTGGAGAACGTCTTCGAGCCGCCATCCACAATGGCGCGGCCGGAGACGGAGGTGCTGACGACCGTCACCAGGATCGAGAGCGCACAATCCTCGGGGCGGGCCACACCGAGGCCGACCATCGTGCGATCATTGAAGATGTACATCCCGGGGCGAATCTCCGTCACGCCGAGGAATTCATGGGAGATGAAGGCCGTCGGCGTTGATCCCCCGCTCACGACGCCGATCGAGAGGCCCGCGCGCTCGAAGGCGTCGTAAAAGCGTCGAAGGCGGGTGTTGGCGTCTTCCAAGAGTTGACGCCGTTCAGGTTCGGGAACCATGAAGTGTCCAGGGTAGAACATCAAGCCGCGGAAGTCCACGTTCGGCAGGTCGTGAATGAGGCGGGCCAGAGTGACCGCCTCATCCGGCCGTTGCACACCGCAGCGGCGGAAGCCGATGTCCAGCTCCACCAGGAGGCCGACGCGCACGCCGCGCTCCTGCGCGCTGCGGGAGATGTCGCGCGCTGCTTCTTCAGAATCCAGCGAGACCGTGAGCGAGGCCCGTTCGGCCAGAGCCGCCAAACGCGCCGCTTTCTCCCGACCCACGATGGGATAGGCGATCAAGACGTCGGTGAGTCCTGCTTGGATCATCACCTCGGCCTCGCCCAACTTGGCGACGGTGATGCCCGAAGCGCCGCTGGCCATCTGACGGTGCGCCAATTCTGGGATCTTATGCGTCTTCGTGTGTGGGCGCAGCGCGAGCCCGTGCCGTCGGCAATATTCGGCCATGCGGGCGAGATTGCGCTCCATGACGTCCAGGTCAATGAGGACGGCAGGCGTCTCCAGCTCGTGCACGCGCATCTCTCCCTCTCCCCGGCTTCGCGATCTGTGTCGGCGGAATTCTAGAAAGGGGGGCACAGGCCTGTCAATTCCAGGAAGATTGCGCGCGCTGTTCGCCCGCTTCCTTCGGCTTGCGCGACGACGCCCCTCCCTCTAGTATTGAGCTCGCGTGACCGATGGAGTTGGAGGGAGCATATGAGGAATGCCAGGCTCAAGACGCTCATTGTGATCCTCGCGATCGCATGGGGAGGCATGAGCCCCTCTCGACCTCAGGGAGGGGACGTGGATGTTCTGCCCACTGATGAAGGGGAGGTGAAGATCCGACCGATCACGCATGGGAGCCTGATGTTGGAGTTTCGGGGGAAGGTCATTCACGTGGACCCGTGGAGTCGCGGGAACTACGCGGGCTTGCCGAAGGCCGACATCATCCTGATCACCGACATCCATCCGGATCACATGGATCGGGCGATGGTGGATCGGTTGAAGAAGGAGACGACGGTGATCCTGGCTCCGGCAGCCGTCGCCGAGACCATTCGCGAGGCGCAGATCATCCGCAATGGTGAGAGGAAGACCGTAGAGGGAATCACTATTGAGGCCGTCCCCATGTACAATCTCGTTCGCGGCCCGAGCCCGGGACAGCTCTATCACACGAAGGGACGCGGGAATGGATACGTGCTCGCGCTCGGGGGGAGACGGATCTACATCTCCGGCGATACCGAATGTGTCCCGGAGATCAAGGCGCTGCGGGGGATAGATGTGGCCTTCATCTGCATGAATCTCCCCTTCACGATGCCGCCGGAGGAAGCCGCCGAATGCGTGAAAGCCTTTCGACCGAAGATCGTCTACCCCTATCACTATCGCAATTCCGACCTGAGCAGTTTCGTGAGCGCGCTCAAGGGCGAATCGGGGATTGAGATCCGGTTGCGGAACTGGTATTAGAGCAACGCCTTCCAAGCTGTGGGGAAGGGCAAAGGGAGGATGGGGCGAGCAGCGGGATTTGAACCCGCAACCCCTTGATCCACAGTCAAGTGCTCTGACCAGGTTGAGCTATGCTCGCCACCGCTTGCGGGTGAAATTTTACACAGCCTTCGGCCTTTTGGCCAGTCCTCGGACCAGGTCATGGCGATCGTTCACGGGCGCGATCCGGCATCAAGCGCGGCCGGCCTCATGAGGATCAATGAGGACCCAATCCGTGAAAAGATTCCTTACTTGGCGGAGGAGCCGAAGAGGCGCGCGCGCTCGATGTCTTCCCGGCGTGATCGCGTCGGGACGATCTCGGTCCGCTCCTTGGGGAAGGTCATTTGCTCCCTCCCCCAGATCCCTCTGAGGGATGACCTATAGGGGACCTTGAGGCGATACCCCCCTCACCGGGTCACGATCGTCCGACCTCAAGACCCCCCGTATCCTCGTCGGAGGAAAATCACCTCTCACCGCCGACCCTTATCCAAATGAGGGGCGGTGAGATCATCATGCAGGATCAGGATACAGGTGTGCTCACTTCTTCTTAGTGCCCGCCTTCTTCGTCCCTTTGGCCGCTTTCTTGGCGGTCTTCTTGGTTGTCTTCGCTGTGGCTTTCGCCGCCTTCTTCGCGGCGGCCTTCTTCGCCGGCTTCTTAGCCGCGGTCTTCTTGGCTGCCGGTTTCTTGGCCGCGACCTTCTTCGCCGGCTTCTTGGCCGCCGCTTTCTTCGCCGGCTTAGCCGCAGGCGGGGCGGCCTCTGGAGCAACTCCAGCCCCAGCGGGGGCCTCAGGGGCGGTCGAAGGTGTCGTGCCCAGGGCTTCCGGTTCCAGTTGCATAAGCTCTTCTCCTCCTCGACGGGATTTTCGCTGGTCGGATCGCTCGGCGGGGGTGCCTCCCGAGCGCTCCGACAAGCGGTCTCAGTGCTTAAAGTGCCTCACGCCCGTGAAGACCATAGCCAGGCCGTGCTCATCCGCGGCCGCGATCACCTCTGCGTCGCGAATGGAGCCACCCGGTTGGATGATCGCGCGAACGCCATGTCGTGCAGCCTCATCCACTCCATCCCGGAAGGGGAAGAAAGCGTCCGATGCGAGGACGGACCCTTCTATCGGGAGGCTGGCCTTCATCGCTGCGAGCTTGACTGCATCCACCCGACTCATCTGCCCCGCTCCGACGCCGATGAGTTGGCCCGGCTGCGCCAGGACAATGGCGTTTGATTTCACGTGTTTGCATACGATCCAGGCGAAGCGCAAGGCTGCGAGCTCTTCGTTCGTCGGCTCGCGTCGGGTGACGATTCGAAGCGCCGTACTGTCCCAGGCGATCCGGTCGCGCGTCTGCAGGAGGATCCCCCCATGGATTCGCTTCAGGTCGTAGCCGCTCCATTTCTCATCCCCATCGGCTGGCGCTCGTTCCATGAGCATCACCCGCAGATTCTTCTTCCGCGAGAGCACGGTGAGGGCCTCCCGCTCATAGCCCGGGGCGATGATCGCTTCCAGAAAGAGTTCCGCGAGCGCCTGGGCCGTCTCTTCATCCACAGGGCGGTTGAAGCCGACGATGCCTCCGAATGCGGAGACGGGGTCGGTGGCCAGGGCCTTCCGATACGCTGTGGCCGGCGTCTCCCCGGTCGCCACTCCGCATGGATTCGTGTGTTTGATGATCACGCACGCGGGCTCGGAGAACTCCGTGACGAGGGCCCAAGCTGCGTCCAAATCCAGGTAGTTATTGAACGACAGCTCCTTCCCCTGCAATTGTCGGGCGGCGGCCACGCCCGGTTCATCCCGAGGGATTCGGTAAAGGGCCGCCTTTTGGTGAGGATTCTCGCCATAGCGCAGCGGCTCTTGTTGCTGCAGCCGAAGCGTCAATCGCATCGGCATCTCCGGCTCGGGCTCCACGCGCACCTCTTCATCTGCCAGGCGAAGCCGGTTCGCGAAGAAGTCGGCGATCGCCGCGTCGTACTCGGCGACATGCGCGAACGCCTTTTGCGCCAAGCGGAGCCGTGTCGCCAGACTGATCCCTCCGTGAGTCTGCAACTCCTCTAGGAGGGGCTCATAATCGGAGGGATCCACGATGACCGCGACATCGCGAAAGTTCTTCGCCGCCGCTCGAATCAACGTGGGTCCCCCGATGTCGATGTTCTCGATCACGTCGGTGAGGGTGGCTTCGGAGCGGGCCACCGTTTGAACGAACGGGTAGAGATTCACGACGACCAGGTCAATGAGCGGAAGGCCGTAGGCTTCGACCTCACGTTGGTGCTCCGGACTCTGACGCACGGCCAGAAGGCCACCGTGAATCTTCGGGTGAAGCGTCTTGACCCTTCCGCTCAGGATCTCGGGGAATCCGGTCACCTCCGAGACGTCTCGGACGGGAAGGTGAGCCGCGCGGAGGAGGGAGGCCGTGCCTCCGGTCGAGATGAGCTCAACTCCTTGAAGATGAAGACGTTGGGCGAATTCAAGAAGCCCTCGCTTGTCCGAAACACTCAACAGCGCGCGTCTGATCTTCAAGGTCATTCGCCGTCCTTCCTCGTGAGATCATCCCGCTGTCGCCGACCGCTCATATTCGCGTCCCTTTTGTCCCCCCTCATGCGATGTCCTCACCTGTTGCGACACAATTATAGTGCGATTCGCGCCATTTGGGAATCCCCCCTCGCGCGTTGCCGGACAAAATGTGGAGATGCGAAGCGAAGATGAGGCGTCCTTTCCGTTGGCCGATGACCTCACTCTCGGGAGACGTAGCTCTGCCGAGCGGTCTCCACGCGCACTCCGGCCCGCTTCACTCGGATGCGAATCCGATGTCGGGTCCCACGTGGGGAGTTCGGGGCGTAATACCCGATATAGTATTGGCCCCACAGCTCTTCCACAATATCTTGGAGGATCGGGGTGATGTCGAGCCGCGCCCTGGGGGCGAGCAGGTCCGTCACGCCACCGACGAAGAACACCCGGCCCCCGGTCCGACGGGCGATCTCGACGAGGCCCTTGGCGACCGGGCGAGGGCGCAAGTGACCTTCGACGGGGGAATAGAGAGGGATGATGATGGCGTAGAGCGTGATCCCGACCGCTTCGGCGATCCGGAGGCACTGGGCTGGCTCCACGGTGCTCGCCGTGTCCAATCCATCGGTCAGCAGGAGGGCGAGCTTCCGCACGTGGGCATCGGAGAGTGTGGCGAGCTGTTGGAAAGCGAACAGAAGCGCGTCGAAGATGGCCGTTTGACTCCAGACCGGACGATGGTGCTCCACGATGCGTTCGAGGACGGCCTTCTCAGCCGTGAACCCTTCGGTGAGAGGTTCGGGGCGTTCGTGAAAGCGGATGAGGCTCACGCGAACTTCCGGTCCGAGCCACCGCAGCAGGCTTCGGAGAGCCGAAGCTTGTGCGGGCCAGGTCGCAGCGATGCTTCCGCTGGCATCAAGCAGGAGGCTCAGCGCCAGGGGACGCGAGAGCAGGCCGGAGATGGGCTCGGCCGAGAAAAAAGCGATCGCTTGCTTGCGGCCATTATCGAAGACCTCGAAATCCTCCGCGGTGAGCCCGCGCACACGGCGGCCCTGCCGATCTCTGACGGTCACCGGCACGAGGACGAGATTCGAACGCAGCGTGACCTGAGCGGGAGTCTCTAGAATGAGGAGAAGGCTGAGCCCGCATGCCCAAAGCGGGTGCAGGAGAGATCGTGGCCTTGCCCCAAGCTCCACCATCGGAGCAGCTCTCGCCGCGCCTTCAGGTGATCGTGATGGGGAAGGGCATGAAGCTGAGGGCGAAGACGATCAGAGCGATGATTCCCAAGACCTTCCGCCGGTGGTCGAGCGGTTGATGTTCATCCCCGACCGGGGGGTGCTTCAGCCCGATGAGCAGCCCAATGAGACCGACGTAGACGAACCATCCCGCCCACCGGTGATGGCTATACGCGTAGAAGGCCAGGCCGATCATCAGGAAGAAGATCCCCCGCGCCATCCATCGGTGTCCCCGAGGTCCGAGCAACGCGTAGGCGATGTGCCCGCCATCCAGTTGCCCAAGCGGCAGCAGATTCAGGCTCGTCGCCAGCATCCCGACCCAAGCCGCAAAGTGAATGGGGTTCCACTGAATCATGACTGGCAGATCGAAAACGCGCTGCAGGAGGATGAACAGCGGGGGGTCGTTGAAGGTGATCGCCCCTTCGGTCAGAGGGATCGGGGGGGCGGGATCGGCGAACCAGAGGCCGACGATCGCGGCCGGCAAAGCGACGGCGAATCCGGCCAGTGGGCCTGCGATTCCGACATCGAAGAGCGCGCGGCGCGAGCGGATGGGTTCCTGAATGCGAATGAACGCGCCGAAAGTCCCAATGCCGATCACGGGTGGGGCCGGTATGAAATAGGGTAAGCTCGCCTGAATCCCGTAGTATCGGCATGCCAGATAATGCCCCAGCTCATGCGCCAGCAAGATTGTCAAAAGGGTGAACGAATAGGCGAGGCCACTGGAGACAATGGCCGGATGGATGAGGGCGGCTCCCAGGTCCTCCACCGCCACTCCGCTCAGAGCAAAGAAGGCTCCCGCCAGGAAGGTCGTTGCGAACGTGCTCAGGAAGAGGGCGGCGTGCAGGATCACGCGCCGCAGGGGGATGCGGGGTTCCCGCATCGGGAGAATCTCGTAGACGGAGAGGGGCTCGGCGGAATGGAACGTGTGCCCGTTCACGACAATTCGTTCACCGCAGCTCTTTTCCGGGTTTGAACCGAATCGTCTTCCCTTCGGGGATCGGCACGACGGCTCCGGTCTTTGGGTTTCTCCCGATCCCGCGTTTCCGAGGTCGGACGGAGAAGACGCCGAAGCCACGCAGTTCGATCCGATATCCGTTCTTCAACGCCCGTTTCATCGCC
>BEHK01000120.1 GCA_002898775.1 bacterium HR08
CCGCACGCCTTCGGCCAGCACAACGTTGACGATATTTCGAGGCGCTTCCCCCTCGTGCTCGGCGCAGTAGTGAATGTCGAGGATGTCTCGGCGGCTCGCAATCACCCCCTCGGTGAAGAGAAAACCCACAGCCAGCTCGAAATCGTGTCCCGGCGTGCGCATGGTCACGGCCAGGCTGTGGGCGACCCAGTCCTCCCCCTCGCGTCGGAGCACCCGCACCTCCATCGGCTCCTCGACGGCCAGCTCCTCTTCGCGCGCTTCGATGCCCTCTGGATTGATCGAGAGCACGGAGGCGCAGCGGATCACGTCCGGAGTCTCCATCGCCTTCACCTCGGCGCGCACCGGGAGCCTCTTCACATCGCCCGATCGGCATCCGGGAGGACTTCGACGATCTCGCTGCGGAACGCGGGCATGCCGCATTCGGGATCGCGCGCATCGCGCCGGATGAGCACGTTGGCTTCAGGCCAGTAGAGCATCACCACGCCGGGACGAATCGCCCCCGAGCGCGCGCGTCCGCGAAATTCTCCGGTTTCCGATCGCACGCGGACAGGATCGCCCTCTCGGAGGCCGAGGCGCTCGAGGTCCTCCGGAGCCAGAAGCACATCGTCGCGCCGCGCGTCGGCCAGCACGTCGTGAGAGCCGAAGAGCATGCTGTTGAACTGCTTGCCGCGCCGAGTCGTCAGTTGGAAACGGCCCTCGGGGATCTGGCGCTCCGCGGGCGCGAGCGGCGTGAAGCGCGCTCTCCCCGTCGGCGTGGGGAATCGTCCATCCGCTCCCAAGCGCGGGCCGCCCCATTGCAGGTGGTCTCCCGGGCGTCGCAGTCGCTGGAGGCCATCGTAGAAGGGCACGATACGGGCGATCTCCTCCCGGATCTCCGCCGTTGATGCGAAGGCGATCTTCGCCGCGAGATCGGGGCGGACACGCCGCGCGATCTCCACGAGCACACGCCATTCATCGCGCGCCTCGGGAAGGCGCGGTCCCGGAATCTCGGGATTGAAGATGATCCGCCGTTCGGTCGTCGTCTCCGTGTTGCCGCCCACCATCTCGTAGCGCGTCGTCGCCGGGAGGATCAGGACCGTGTCGGCCGGCTCCACGAACATCTGCGGATTGAGGACGATGTCGTGATGCACGCGCAGCGGGATGCGCGCCAAGGCCTCGCGCACGAATCGGCTATCGGGCAACACGCCGATGAGGTTGCTGCCGATCAGGTAGAACACGTCCAGCTCGCCCCGATGCGCCGCTTCGATCATCTCCGCGACGACGTATCCGCGCCAGGCGGGAACGGGAAATCCCCATTGCCGCGTCAGCGCCTCGGCGCTCTGCTCCGTGATCGGAATGCCGCCGGGGAATTGATGGGGGACGGCGCCCATCTCCGCTCCCCCTTGGACGCCCGAGTGGCCACGAATGGCGACGAGGCCACAATGAGGGCGTCCGATCATGCCGCGCGCCAGCGCCACGTTGACGATGGCTTTGACGTTGGCCACCCCGTGCTCGTGCATGGTCACCCCCATGGACCAGATGAAGACGGCCGTGCGGGCGCGCGCATACAGACGCGCGAAATCGAGCATCCGCTCGCGCGTCGTGCCCGAGAGGCGCTCCAGTTGCTCGAAGCTCTGTCGCTCCAGCTCGCGCACCAGCTCCTCCCAGCCCTCCGTGTGCCGCGCGATGAAGGCGCGATCCACCCAGTCATGGGCGATGAGGTGCTTCAGGACGCCGTTCAAGAACGCGATGTCACCGCCCACGCGGATCTGAAAGAACTCGTCGGCGACGCGCGTCCCGAAGAGCGCGGAGTCCAGCGCGGAGGGGACCCAATATCGCTCCAGTCCCGGCTCCCGATACGGATTGATGACGACGACGCGCGTGCCCCGCTTCTTCGCCAGATGGATGTACTTCATCGCCACCGGCTGATTATTGGCGATGTTGCTGCCGATGAGCACGAGCAGGTCCGTCCCGATCCAATCCCGATAACTGCAGGTGGAGGCGGCGTAGCCGATCGTCTGCTTGAGCGCCGTCGTGCTCGGCGCATGGCAGATGCGCGCCGAATTATCAATGTGGTTGGTGCCGAGCGCGCGGGCGATCTTCTGCGCCACGTAGTAGGTCTCGTTCACCGTCCCGCGCGAGACCAGATAGAAGGCGATTCGTTCGGGCGCTGTCGCGCGCACCCGTTCGGCGATGAGATCGAGCGCGTCGTCCCAAGAGATCGGTCGGAATCCGGCCTCGCCCCGACGGCGCCACAGAGGCACGGGGATGCGTCCGAGCTGGCGCAATTGGGGCTCGCCCATCTCCTCCAGCCGCGCCGCGTCGCGCAGCCGCTCAAGGTCCAACGGCCCCATCGTGTTCACGCGGAGCAGATTGAGCCGAATCCAACAGAGGTGAATCCCCGGGATCGTCCAATCGCGCAGTCCGCTTGTGCCGAGCGCGCATCCATCGCAGACGCCCTGGGTCAGGATCCGCCAGGCGTAGCCGAGGCGGTCGCGATTCTCCCAGATGGCGCGAAAGACCTCCAGGTAGGAGTTGATCCGTCGCCTGTGCTCGCCTCGCATCATGCCCTCCCGGTGAACAGAGAGAGTGTACCGGGGCCCTCGCTTCGGGTCAATGAGGGAGAGACCGACGCGCGCCGACCGGCGATCCTCGATCCGGCGTGCGCCGTCTCCATTCACAGTTCGCCGTGTTCGGCGAAGCTCCAGTAGCGGTTGTGCCCGACGATGAGGTGATCGAGCAGCGCGATCTCCATCAAGCGGCAGGCCTCTTTCAACTCGCGCGTGAGCAGGCGATCTTGAGGGCTCGGCTCCGGATTTCCCGAGGGGTGATTGTGCGCGCAGATGAGAGCTGCCGCCCCGTGATGTAAAGCCCGCTTGATGACTTCGCGCAGGTGGACGGCGCTGACATTGATCGTGCCGCGGAACAGCTCCTCGATGGCCAGGATCTCGTTCTTGCTGTTGAGGAAGAGGACGGTGAAGACTTCGCGATCGAGATCGCGCAGGGAGTGGGCCAGGAGCTGATAGACATCGTCGGGATTTCGAATCGCGCCACGCTGTTGGAGGTGCTCGCGCAGGTATCGTTTGCTCAACTCGATGGTGGCCAGCAGCGTCGCGATCTTCGCATCGCCGAGCCCCTTGACGGCGCGCAGCTCGCGATAGTCGGCGGCGAAGAGTCCGCGCAAGCCTTGGAATCGCTGCAAGAGCGCGCGCGCCAGATCCACGGCGCTGCGACCGCTGACGCCCGTGCGCAGGAAGATGGCCAGCAGCTCCGCATCCGAGAGCGATTCGGGGCCGTACTTGAGCAAGCGTTCGCGGGGCCGCTCATGGCGAGGCCAATACTTGATGGCGTCTTCGCGCAGCGGTCCTCTCGTCGTCATGGGCGGTCGTCGCGGGGGGTCGGTGCCGATCTCCCCGGAAACGCATCTCAGGCGCGGACGCCCGCTTGATACCGCCGATACCACTCTTCCCCTTGATGCTGGAGGCGAATGTTGAAGCGGCCGCCGAAGCGGCGATGCTCAAACCAAGGCGTCGCGCGCTCGGCGATCTCATTGAGGCGGCGGAAATTCTCCCGAGCCCGCGTCTCCAGCGCCTGCACCAACTTCGCCTCATCCGGGTAGAGGGCGACCGCATCCTTCCAGATCGCGCGCCCGCAGAGGAAACCGTTGGCGCCGGCCTCGACGGCCAAGCGCGTGTTCTCGATGAACTCCTCAATGTCCACGCCCGCGCTCAAGATGACCCACGGCACGCCCGCCGCTTCGTTCAGCTCTCGACAGTAGGCCCTCACCTCCTCGAGCGTGTACACGGGCTCGACCTCCTTCTTCCCGAAGGGTGCCGATTGGAACTCTCGGCAGTATTTCAGATTCGCCGGGAATTCGAGCTTGAGCACATCCACCTGGTATTCGGGCTTGGAGAACTCGCGCGCGCTGCGGATGACGATCTGCGGCTTCTGCCGCGCGTACTCTGGTGTGTTCGTGCCGCCACCGTCGAGCGCATAGCCGACCGTCTCCAGCAGGAACGGGATGTCCAGCTCAGCGCATTCCTGACCCACGCGTCGCACGAGGTCCTGTTGATGCTGCCGCGCCTTCTCGTCCGCATCCGGATGGTAGTAGAGCAGCAGCTTCACAGCGTCCGCTCCGGCCGCGCGCGCCTTCCACGCGCTCCACCCCTCGATGAGCTTGGTGTACCGGCTCTTGCCCACGGCTTCGTATCCGGTCTCTTCATATGCCAGCAGTAGCCCCACGTGTCCGGGGATATAGGCGATCGAGTACGGATATCCATAGACCGGATCGGTGAGCACGGCCGTCGCCATGGGCGCGAGGGTCTTCGTCACCAGTTGCTTCACCCGCGCGATCTCCTCAAACGTCACTTGCTCTTTGGGCTTGCCCGAGGAGCGCGCGAGCGACTCGATGAGCGATCCGCGCTGATCAATGGCCATCATTTTGAATCGGCCGGCGGCATCGGCCAGCCGCATGAGCCCGCGAAATTTCCCGGCAGAGATCTCCATCATGGTCGCCTCCTGGCTCGGTTGAGCGCACGGACAAGGATAGCGAAATTCCCTCGTCTCGTTCAAGGAAGCGGGCGGTGTCACAACTGGCGCTCGCCCGCGGCCTCGATGGCCGCCCCCGGCGGGGATGGACGCTCATTCAGCGTGTCGCGCGCCACAACTCCAGGAGCGCGCGAAAATCCTCCGGCGGGGGGGAGTGAAAGCAGAGCCACTCGCCCGTGCGCGGGTGATGAAAGGCCAGCATAGACGCATGAAGGAAGTGGCGCTCGAACCGGCAGCCCGCGCGCTGCCTCCATGCCTCGAAAGCCGCGTGCGCCTCGCCCCCATAGAGCGCGTCGCCGACCACCGGATGTCCGATCGCCGCCAGGTGGAGACGGATCTGATGCGTGCGACCCGTTCGCGGTCGCGCTTCCAGGAGCGTGAGGCCGCGCACGCGTTCGAGCACGCGCACTTCGGTCACCGCTTCGCGCCCCACGTCCATTACGCGCCAATGGGGGTGGCGATTGGGATCCCAGCCGATCGGTCGCGCGATCTCCAGCGTCTCCTCGCGAAGCTCGCCGTGAACGATGGCCACGTACGCCTTGAGGACGCGACGTTCGCGGAAGTGCCGGGCCAGAACGCGATGCGCGTGTTCGGTCTTCGCAATGACGAGCAATCCGGAGGTGAGGCGATCGAGCCGATGCACGAGTCCCGGGCGCGTCCCCGGCGCATGCTGGCTCAGATGATAACAGAGGGCGTTCAGCAAGGTGCCGGAGGTCACCTGACGGCTGGGATGCACGAGCATGCCCGCCGGCTTCTCCACGATGAGGATCGCTTCGTCTTCGAAGAGAATGGGCACGGGAATCGGTTCGGGGACGAGGCCGGGCGTCGGCGTCGGATCCAGCGCCACAGTCACTCGATCGCCCGCGCGCAACCGGTAATTGGAGCGAGACGGCCGCCCGTTGACGCGCACGCGCCCTTCGGCCGTCGCCCGCCGCAGCAGCACGCGGCTCACCTGCGGAAAGGCGCGCGCCAGAAAATGATCGAGCCGCTGCCCCGCCTCGTCCGCTCCGATGGAGAAAGCGAAGCCTTCGTGGCGTTCGTGCGCCGCGCCCATCGCCCTCCTGGCAGAGTATACGGCGGGAGTGCCGCGCGGGGAATGCCTCAGTCGGCCTTCGGCGCATGGTCTCCCAGGCCGGTTCTTCGGTATAATGCTCCGACGAAGGGAGGTTCAAGGGCGTGCGCGATCAGTATCAGCGTCCGGCGAAAGACCTGCGCATCTCGGTCACCGACCGCTGCAACTTCCGCTGCCTCTACTGCATGCCGCTGCCGGAATACGCATGGGTGGAGCGAACGGAGTTGCTCACGTTTGAAGAGATCGTCCGACTGACCCGACTGTTTGTCCGGCTCGGCGTGGAGAAGGTCAAGCTGACGGGAGGGGAACCGTTGCTCCGGCGGAATCTGGAGGGGTTGATCGCAGAGCTGGTGACCATCCCCGGCGTGCGCGATCTCTGCGTGACGACCAACGGGGCGCTCCTGGCCGAGAAGGCCGAGCGGTTGCGAGCGGCCGGATTGCCTCGCGTGAACGTGAGCCTGGATACGCTCGATCCGGAGAAGTTCCGGCGGATCACGCAAGGCGGCGATCTGGCGCGCGTGCTCGAGGGGCTGTTCGCGGCCCAGCGCGTCGGCCTGTATCCGGTGAAGATCAATGCCGTGATCGAACGCGGGGTGAATGAGGAGGACATCATCCCGCTCGCTCGATTCGCGCTCGAGCATGGGTTCGCCCTGCGCTTCATCGAATATATGGATGTGGGCACGGTGAATCAGTGGCGGTGGGAGAAGGTCGTCCCGAAGGCGGAGATCGCGCGCATCCTCTCGCGCGCGTTCCCCCTCCGCGAGGTCGGGCGCGAGCGCGAGAGCGACACGGCCGTGCGGTATCAGTTGGCCGATGGGCGGGGGGACATCGGCATCATCGCCTCTGTGACGGAGCCGTTCTGCGCCGGATGCACGCGCGTGCGCCTCACCTCGGATGGAAAGCTCGTGACGTGCCTCTTCTCCGCCGATGGCTATGACGTGAAGGCGCTCCTGCGGGGAGGCGCTTCGGACGAGGAGATCCTCGCCGCCATTCGCCGCGTCTGGGAAGCGCGACGCGATCGCTATTCGGAAGAGCGGTGGGAAGCCCTGCGCGCCGGACAGCCGCTGCCGCCACGTCCTCGACTGGAGATGATCCGATTGGGCGGGTGAAGCCGGCTCCTGGGCCCGCTCATTGGGATTTCAGTCGCGGGTGCGTGAGAATTCGCCCACCCGCGAAGGCGTTGAGGGCTTCAAAACGCAACCGCGTCACCGTCTTGAGGACGCGCTCGGCGTCGGCTGCGAGCCCGATGGGGAAGGCGCGCGTCAACGGAACGAGGTCCTTGAGCTGCCGTCGAATGTGGAGATCGAAATCCCTGTAGGCGCTCTTTCGCCGCCCTCCGGGGGGGACCGTCTCGATCCGGGAGAACGCGTGTTCCAGGACTGCTTGATAGACGAGCAAGACCGAGAGGGCGGGATTGAAACGCTCCTGGGCGGCGAGGCGCTCGGCTTCCTGGAGGCGCTTCTCGGCGATTTGCAAAAGCAAGCGGACCTGCTTGGCCGGATTCTTCTCGCGAGCCAGCTGCGCCTGCTCCTCGGACGTCAGGAGGGTGAGGAGATCGGTCGTTTGGGGAAGCGCGCGGACGATCGGCTCCGCCTGAAGGGCGATGACCACTCCGAGCGCTCCGAGTCGCATCCATCGCGCCAGAGGAAACCTCATCTCTCCTCGATGGCCGAGTCCTCAGCGCCGGCGCTTCTTCGCTTCCTCGATCTGACGCCGCAGCGCCGG
>BEHK01000121.1 GCA_002898775.1 bacterium HR08
CATCACCTCGGCCGTCCGCAAGTTGCGATGGAAGTAGACCTGGCGGAACATGTAGTACCGCGCCTGCAGGTACTCCTCGACGGCATAGAGCCCTTTGGCCGCGACGTAGAGGCACTCCTCATCGGGGGCGATCTCCAGCGTGTGCAGGATCCACTCCAGATCGTAGAAGCCGTATTTGGCGCCGGTCATCAAGCTGTCGCGCAGGAGATAATCGAAGCGGTCCACGTCCATCTGGCTGGAGATGAGCTGCGAGATGAATCGCGGCCGATAGGTGTGCTGCAAGGCGGCGACGACTCGCGTCGGGAGATCGCGATCCCTCTCGACGAGGATCCGATGGACCGTCGTCCCCTCATCGAGGATAATGCGCGCTCCCCACTCCTCGTGCCGATACCCGAGAACGGCCTCCACGACGTGAGAGAACGGCCCGTGCCCGATATCGTGAAGCAGCGCGGCGCAGGTGGCCGCCAGGCGCGTCTCGCGATCGATCGGATACCGTCGCCCCAAATGGGCGAGGACGCGCCGCATCAGATGCATCACGCCGAGCGAATGCGAGAAGCGGCTGTGCTCAGCCCCCTGATAGGTGAAGAGCGCCAGGCCCAATTGCTTGATCCGACGCAGGCGCTGGAACTCGGGGGCATCAATCAACCGGATGAGCACCCGATCATCCGGGTCGGCTTCGTCGAGCGAGATGATGTTGTGCACCGGATCGCGATAGATGCGCTCGGCCATGACCTCACCCTCTCCCGCGAAGCGCGTGGCGGCCCGACCGCGCGTCCACCTGATGCAGGCGCAGCCCGGGCTCGGCCGTCAGCGCCCATCCCGAACGTTCGCCGCGCTGCAGCTTCGGATACGCGGCCGCCGCGATCATGGCGGCATTATCGGTTGTGAGTGGCGGGCTGGGGACATAGACGGGAATATTCGCCTCTCGCCCCAAGCGAAACGCTTCTTCGCGCAACCGGCTGTTGCACGCCACGCCACCGGTGAGAATAAGCGTGTGCGCCTCGTACGCCTCCAGAGCGCGCGACAGGCGCTGAATGAGCGTGCGCACGACCGTGTCTTGAAAGCTCGCGAGGAGATCGAGGATGACGTCCGGCACGTCCTCCCCCTCGCGCACGGGGCGAAGGCCCCGCTCGCGCACATAGCGGGCGACGGCCGTCTTGAGCCCACTGAAGCTGAAATCGAAATCGTTCTCGCTCGTCCTGGGGATCGTGAAGCGAACGGCGCGAGGATTGCCGCGCTTCGCCAACCGATCAATCACGGGGCCACCCGGATACCCGAGCCCCAGCAGTTTCGCCACCTTATCGAAGGCCTCGCCCGCGGCATCGTCGCGCGTATGCCCGAGCAGGTGATACCGCTCCGGCTCCGGCATCCAGAAGAGGCTCGTATCCCCCCCCGAGACGACGAGCGCGAGCGCGGGGTATCGAACGGGGGGATTCTCGAAGACGACGGAGAAGATGTGCCCCTCGTGGTGATTCACGCCAAGCAGCGGGCGCGCGAGCGCATACGCGACCGATTTCGCATAGCAGATGCCCACCAGCAGCGCGCCGATCAATCCCGGCCCGCGGGTCACCGCGACCGCATCAATCTCCCTGAACGTGACCCCGGCTTCGCGGAGCGCTTCTCGGACGACGGGGACGATGTTCCGCAGATGCTCGCGCGAGGCCAATTCGGGCACGATCCCCCCATAAGGCCGATGAATCGCATACTGCGTGGCCACGATGTTCGACCGAATGAGCCGCCCATCTTCAACGACGGCGGCCGCCGTCTCATCGCACGAGGTCTCGATCCCCAGGATCAACATCGTCGTTCTCCTTGTCCGGAGCGCTCCGAGGACGACGCGCCCTCGGGGCGTATCCCTTCGTCGGCGGGACTGTGCGCGACATCCGGCTGCGCCGCGAGCGCGCTCAAACTCTCCCGATAGGGCGGATGCGCGATCCCCCGCTCGGTCACGATCGCCGTCACGTAGCGATGGGGGGTGATGTCGAAGGCCGGATTGGCGACGGCAATGCCCTCGGGGGCGATGGGCTGTCCGTTGAGGTGCGTGACTTCGTGAGCCGGGCGCTCTTCGATGGGGATGCGTTCGCCGGATTCGATGGAGAGATCGAGCGTCGAAATGGGCGCGACGACGTAGAAGGGGATGCCATGCTCCTTCGCCAAGACGGCGAGCGTGTAGGTGCCGATCTTATTGGCGACATCACCGTTGGCGGCGATGCGGTCCGCCCCGACGAGCACGCAATCCACCACCCCGCGATACATCAGGTATCCGGCCATATTGTCCGTGATGAGCGTGGCCGGGATTCGCTCCTTGAGCAACTCCCACGCCGTCAATCGCGCGCCTTGAAGGAAGGGACGCGTCTCGTCCACGTACACGTGCACGCGCTTGCCCATGAGCACGGCCGCGCGCACGACACCGAGCGCCGTCCCCATGCCGCCGGCCGTCGCCAGCGCGCCCGTGTTGCAATGCGTGAGGACGCGCGCGGGGTCGGGGATCAAGACCGCCCCATTTCGCGCCATGCGCCAATTCGTCTCGATGTCCTCCCGATAGATGTTCTGCGCCTCTTGAATGAGCCACTCGCGGACGAGCGGCAGCGACAAGTTCCGCCGGCGGGCTTCGGCCAACGCGCGACGCATGCGCTCGATGGCCCAGAAGAGGTTCACCGCCGTCGGCCGCGCGCGCGCCATCAGGTGACACCAGGCTTCGAACTCCGCTTCCAATTCCTCCACCGTGCGCGCGCTCGATCGCCTCACCCCGAGCGCCAAACCGAATGCCGCCGTCACACCGATGGCGGGCGCGCCGCGCACGACCATCTGGCGAATAGCCTCGGCCACCTCCTCCGGCGTGCGCAAGAGCGAATAGACCTCCTCATGGGGCAGCTTTCGCTGATCAATCACGCGAACGCCTTCGTCTGTCCATTCGACCGTCTTGATCATGGGCCAGACCTCACGCGACAACGGGAAATCTTATCCGAAGGCCGAAGAGCAACGCAACCACGCCGCTTCGCGATGTCACACGGGGTGGATCGCTTCTCGCTCACCTTCAGGGAAGGCGTCGCTCCGCTCTCGCTGGCGCTCGATCACAAATCTCCCCAGAGGAATTGGACCATGCTGAGCACGACGAGCCCGGCCGTCTCCGTGCGAAGGATGCGCGGGCCGAGCGAGAGCAGCGCCGCTCCGGCGCGCCGAGCGGCCTCGATCTCCTCATCCGCCCATCCCCCCTCCGGGCCGATGAAGATCGTGAGCTGACGTGGAGGGGCATCGCCCCATTGCCGGGCGATCTCGCGAAGCGGCTGCCCCCCTCGTTCCGAACAAAAGAGCGCAGGCGCGCGCAGGCCGTCAAGCAGCGCTTGCACCGGCTGGGGCTCTTCGATCTCCACCAGACGCGTCCGATGCGATTGCTTCACGGCGTCAAGGGCGATGCGGCGCCACCGTTGCAACCGATGGGGCGAATACCGTTCGACCACCGCGCGACGCGTCAGCACCGGGATGATGCGCGCGACCCCCAGCTCGGTCGCCTTCCGCACGACGAGATCGAACTTCTCGCCCTTTATGAGGGCCTGCGCGAGCGTGAGCGTCAGGGGCGACTCCACCGACGGCGCCGTCCGCGTCTGGATGCGCACCGTCACGCACCGCTCGCGCGTCTCCAGCACGACGCCCTCATATTCAATTCCCGTTCCGTCGAAGACGGCGACGAGGGCGCCCGGCTTCAACCGCAGCACGTGTCGCAAATGATGCGACTCCTGTTCATCAAGCCGGATCACCCCTTCATGAAGGGCCTCCGGAGGAGCGTAAAACCGATGTCGGCTCATATCGCGCGATGATCGTTCGCCACTCGCCCCCACGCTTGATCTCGATGAGGCGGAAGGCCCTCGCTGCGAGGGCTTCCAAGAACAGCCCCTCGTCTCCCTCGAGGAGACCAGAGAGGACGAGCGTCCCGCCCGCCTCGAGCCGATGGGGGAACAGCGGCAGCATGTTCAGGAGCACATCGGCGGTGAGGTTGGCCATCACCATCTCGAAGCGCTCCTCGGGCGCGTCCTCCAGCGTCCCGCAGATCAGCGCGACGCGCTCACGAACGCCATTGCGCGCCAGATTCTCAAGGGCGACGGCGCACGCTTCCGGATCAATGTCGAGCGCGACGATCCGGGCCTCCGGGTTCATGCGGGCGGCCGCGATGGCGAGAATGCCCGTCCCCGTCCCCACATCGAGGAGAGAACGCCCGCTCCAATACTCCTCAAGCGCGAGCAAGCAATGCTGCGTCGTCTCATGCGTGCCCGTGCCGAAGGCCATCCCCGGATCAATCACCAGAAGGACGCGCCCGCCCGCATCCGGCGGCTGCGCCCACGAAGGCGTGATGAGGAATCGCCGTCCGACGGGAAAGGGGGTGTATCCCTCCTTCCACCGGCCCGCCCAATCCTCGGCCGGGATAGCTCGCACGCGCACCTGGACGACTCGATGTGTGGGAAATCCGGCCTCGCGCATGGCGCGCCGTACCTCACGCGTCCACCAGGTGGCGTCTTGCGGCTCATCGAAATAAGCGAGGAGTTCAAGGCCGCCCTCCCCCTCCGCGAAAGCGAGCCCGCGCGTCCCCGCGCGCGAGAAGAGAGGGGAGAGGATCTCGCTCAGGTCCTCCCGAAGCCGAACGCCGACCTCCCAAAATGTCTTCATGGTGCGCGCGAGGGCGACCGATGAGCGTCACCCCATCAGAAGCCGGCGCAATTCGGGCTCGCGCTCGCGCGTGACCAGAGCGACCACCATATCGCCCACTTCCAGGCGCGTCTCCCCGCGAGGGATGAGCGTCGTGCCCGCGCGTTCGACGGCCACGATATTACAGTCGGGCGGAAAGGCGATCTCGCGCAGGGCCTTTCCGGCTACCGGACAGGTCTCGCCGAGCACGTACTCGATGATCTGGGCTCGCTCCCCGTGCAGATTCAGGAGCGTGCGAATAGGGATCGTCGGCAGCTCGCGCTCGATGACCTGCTCGATGATCGCCGTCGAACTGACGGTGGCATCCACGCCGAGCCGACGCATCACGGGCTCGTTCTTCGGATTGTTCACCCGCGCGATCGTCTTGGACACGTGGAATATGCGCTTGGCGAGCTGACAGGCGATCAGATTGTTCTCATCGTTGCCGGTGACGGCGACGAAGACGCGCGCGCGCCGGGCGCCGGCCTCTTCGAGGACGGGTCCCAACGTCCCGTCACCGATGATGATCGGGCACTCCAGCTCCGTCCGCAGCCGCGCGGCGTAAGCGACGTCGCGCTCGACGAGCGCCACCTCATGCCCGCTGCCGAGCAGCGAACGGACGAGATTGATCCCGACCTTCCCCGCGCCCACCACGAGGATGAACTTCGATTCATCGGCGTGCGGGCGCGCCGGGCGCGGTTCCCGCACCGGCGGCTTCTCCGGCCGCGCCACCGGATGCGCCGCTAACTCATCCACACGCTGCATGATGGCCTCGACCGTGTAGAGCGTGGGACAGACGGTGATCAACTGCCCATCATCGGTGACGTCTCGATGGCTCGGCTCATAGACGCGGGCGATGGCGCGCGGTACGTGAAAGATCAAGCGCGCGACCTGCGCCGCCATCAGATTCACGTTATCCTCGCGCGTGAGCGCCAGAAAGAGATCGGCCTGCTCCACGCCCGCCTGTCGCTGCACGTCCACATCGGTGCCGTCTCCCTGCACCAACCTCACATCGGGGAAGTCCACAGCGCCGCGCAAGCGAACGGCCTCTTTGTCAATCAACGTCACCTCATGACCGCGCTCCAGCAATTGCGCGACCGCGCGACGTCCCACGCGCCCATATCCGACGACGACGACTCGCATCGCCTCTCCTCCTCATTCGAGATGCCCGCTCACGAGCGCTCATCCTTCGGGCACCATATCAATGATCACTTCGACGCCCGCTCGGCGCAGGATCGTCTCGATCCCGCGGCCGATCGAATCCCCGGCCGCGACGCGCCGAGGATTCAGCCCGATCACGACCAGGTCCGCATCGTAATCGGTGACGACGCTCACGATCCCTCGACCGACCTCGCGATCGCGCCGGACGACCGGAATCGGCGTGAGGTTATGCAGCCGCACCAGCTCGACGGCGCGCTCCAAGGCCTCGCGCGCCCGCCGCTCCTCTTGATCGAGGGGGGTATTCAAGGGGAGCGACAGCGGGACTTCGATCACATAGGCCAAGATCACTTCGGCTTGCTGCTCCTGCCCGAGGCGACACGCTAGCTCCACAGCGCGATCGCTGTACCCCGTCCCCTTCACGGGGACGAGGATGCGCTTGAGGGCGCTCACCCCGCGATAGGCGCGCGCGACCGCCGGCCCGATGGGCGCCGGCGGATGCAGCATCCACCAGAGCATCCCCCCCAAGCAGGCCGCGAAGATCACGGCCAGGATCACGCCCAGCAGGGAGACGTGAACGTCACCTCCCGACATCCGAATGCCCCTCCCTCTTCCGAGCGAAAGAATATCCGAGGACGAAGCGCAACCGGTAGGCGCCCAAGAGCACGAAGCCTCCGCCTACGCCGAGCCCCACCGGATTCCCCCCCAGACGGATCACACGATAGAGAATGATCAGGCCGAGGAGCACAAAGAGGACTCCATAAGCGATCAGCACCGCGTCCCGAAGCGAGACGCCACGCGGTTCATTCACGGGGGAGATCGGCCTCATGGGTGAGCCGTTTCCTCCATCGGTCGCGTTCGGCCAAGGCGATCCGGTATTGCTCCAAGAGGTCGTATTCCTCGGCCGCTTCGAGCACTTCCATCTGCTCCCGCTCCCAATCTCGCGGCACGCTCCGGAAGATGGGGAGTCCTCGCCGCCGCCGATACCAGGCGTAGTAGCCGAAACAGAGGAGCACCCAGGATGGCCCGGCCACGGCCGCGATCTCATGCGTGAAGAGCACGATCACGAGGACCGTCGTGATCCCCACAAGTCCGATGACCCCCAACACGGGGACGTGAATCGTCGCGCCCGCCCGCCTCATCGGAAGATTGAACGGCATGCGATAGGGACGAGGGGTATACGGATCGGTAAACCGCAACCGGATGAGCGAGACCATGACGAGAGTGTATCCGAGCGTGGCCCCGAAGGCATACATGTTGGCCAACGTATCAATGGCGCTCTCGGTCAGGGAGGCCAAGACGACCTGCAGCGCCGCGATGGCCGAGAAGACGACGATCGTGCGCGCCGGCGTGCGATAGCGCGGATGGACGTGCTCGAACCACGAGGAGATGGCCTCATATCGGCTCATCGAGAAGGCCACGCGGGAGACGCTCAT
>BEHK01000122.1 GCA_002898775.1 bacterium HR08
AAACCCCGGATCGTACACCAGCAACCCCGGATCCCCCTCCCCCACCCTCACCCGCCGAAACTCCACCGCCCGCACCGCCCCACCCTCGATCGCCACCTCGTAGCTCCGCCCCGTCCGATTGTCGACGATCGTCAACGTGTCCTTCGCCATACAGACCTCCTTCTCCGAACAGCCCGCGCCGTCACGCAGATGTCCGGAAGAGATGACACTCCGCGAAAGATGAGGCAACTCCCGTTCCCTCGCTCGATGGAGCATGGCGGACCGATCCTGAAAAAACGCCCCGATACGACGAGAGAAGAGGGCGTCGCACCGTGACCGGTCGGGGGGCTCTCTTCGGCTGGGGCATTTGGCCGACCGAAGGGGAAAAATCCCGAACTCCGGAGCGGGCGTGAGCGAGGCTCTCCCCAGAGGATCATCTCCCCGCCAAGCCCCTTCACGCGTCAGGATGTGGTTTTTCCCGCAGAGATGGGAAGTTTCCCGCAAGAAGGGCGGACGCGCCGAAGAGGTATCCCGCTAACTCCTTGTTCCCGAAAGCCGAGGCCAGAGCCTCCCGTGGCACAAGTCTTGCTTCCTGCAATTGTGCGGAGCCAGGGAGTATGCAGGAGATCGAAGCCATCATCGAGCGATATGGCGCCCAGCGGCGGCATGTGATCTCCATTTTGCAAGACATCCAAGCGCGGTTTCACTATTTGCCGAAGGACGCGCTCATGGAGGTCGCCGCTCGCGTGCGCATCCCGCTTATTGATCTCTACAGCATTGCGACGTTCTATAACTGTTTCTCGCTCCTCCCCAGAGGAGAGCACGTCATCAAGGTCTGCTTGGGCACGGCGTGCCATTTGAAAGGCGGGACCCGATTGGTCGAAGCCCTGGAGCGCGAGTTAGGGGTGCGCGAGGGAGAGCTGACGCCGGATGGCCGATTCTCCTTCGAGACGGTCCGGTGTGTGGGAGCCTGTGCGTTGGCGCCGCTCGTTCTCATTGACGAACGGTACTATCCGAAGATGACGCAACGGAAGCTGACGCAGGTGCTCGCCCGATTGCGCCGCGCCCGTCAGGCGGCGGAAGCCGTCCCATGAAGATTCGCACGCTTGAGCAATTGATGGCACTCGAACAGGAGCTGTGCGCGGCGCGTGACCGCAAGCCGTGCGTCCGCGTCTGCGGCGGGACGGGATGCCGCGCGCGCGGGAGCGAAGACGTCTTGGCCCGCTTCCAAACGCAGTTGCGGGAAGTGGGATGGGCCGAAGCGGTGGATCTGAAATTCACCGGGTGCCACGGGCTGTGCGAGCGCGGCCCTCTGGTCTCCCTCACCTCGCCGGAGGTCTTCTATCAAGGCGTCGAAGCCGACGACGTACCCGCGATCGTGGCGGAGACGCTGGTGCGCGGCGTGGTGATCGAACGGTTGCTCGCTCACGATCCGATGACGGGGCAGCGCGTGCGGCGGGAGCAGGAGCTGCCCTTCTACCGGCGGCAGCAGCGGGTCGTGCTGCGCTTCAACGGCGTGATTGATCCGACGGACATTCGCGAGTACATCGCGCTTGGGGGGTATCGGACGCTGGGCGTGGTCCTCACGCGCCTGACGCCGGAGGAGGTGATCGAGATCATCGAGCGCTCGGGACTACGAGGGCGCGGAGGCGCCGGGTTCCCGACCGGGAAGAAGTGGCGGCTGGCGCGCGCGGCGCCGGGGGCGCGCAAGTATGTGATCTGCAACGGAGACGAGGGCGATCCCGGCGCGTTCATGGACCGCAGCGTGCTCGAAGGGAATCCGCACAGCGTCATCGAAGGGATGATCATTGGTGCGTACGCCGTCGGCGCCACGCGCGGGATCATCTACGTGCGCGAGGAATACCCGCTGGCCGTCCGAACACTTCAGATCGCACTCGCGCAAGCGCGCGAATACGGATTTCTCGGCGAGGCGATCTTCGATTCCGCGTTCTCCTTCGACCTGGAGATCGTGCGAGGCGCCGGCGCCTTCGTGGCCGGGGAGGAGACGGCCTTGATCGCGGCCGTGGAAGGGAGAGTGAGCGAACCGCGCCAGCGTCCCCCCTATCCGGTTCAGCGCGGCGTGTGGGGCTATCCGACCGTCATCAATAACGTCGAGACATGGGCCAACATCCCGATCATCCTCGAACGAGGACCGGAGTGGTTCGCCCGCCTCGGCACGGCGACGAGCAAGGGGACGAAGATCTTCTCGCTCGTGGGCAAGGTCGCCAATACGGGGCTGGTCGAGATCCCGATGGGGATGACGCTGCGGGACCTCGTCGAGGAAATCGGCGGCGGCGCGCTCCCGCCGCGAGAGATCAAGGCCGTGCAGATTGGCGGCCCCTCGGGGGGATGCCTCCCGAAGGCCCTCTTCGATCTGCCGATCGATTATGAGAGCTTGACCGAAGCGGGCGCGATGATGGGATCGGGCGGCCTGATCGTCATGGATGATCGAACGTGCATGGTGGATGTGGCGCGATACTTCATGGACTTCCTGCGCGACGAATCCTGCGGGAAGTGCCTCCCCTGCCGCGAGGGAACGCATCGGATGTACGAGCTGCTCACGGCGATGTGCGAGGGGCGCGCGACGGACGCCGATCTTGAGCTGCTGGAGGAGCTGGCTCAAGTCGTGAAGGAAACGTCCCTCTGTGGTCTCGGTCAGACGGCGCCCAATCCCGTCCTGACGACGCTGCGCTACTTCCGCTCGGAGTACGAGGCGCACATTCGGCAGAAGCGCTGTCCGGCGGGCGTGTGCAAGGCGCTCATTCGCTATGTGATCAATGCCGAGCGCTGCACGGGTTGCGTGGCGTGCGTGCAGCCGTGCCCGCAGCAGGCGATCAGCGGGCAACTCAAGCAGCCGCACCTCATTGATCCGGAGCGTTGCATCAAGTGCGGCATCTGTCACGAAGTCTGTCAATTCGGAGCCGTCGAGATCGTATGACGAAGCTGTACATCAACGGCATCGAGGTGGAGATCGAGCAGGGCGCGAGCCTGCTGGAGGCCGCTCAGCAGCTGGGGATCGAGATCCCCACACTCTGCTTCCACCCGGGATTGAGCGCCTACGGCGCGTGTCGCCTCTGCGTGGTCGAACTCGGCGATGGTCGGCTCGTCTCCGCGTGCACATATCCGGCGCAGGAGGGGCTGCGGGTGCGCACCCACTCGCCGCGCGTCAGGCGCGCGCGTCGAATGCTCATCGAGCTGCTCCTTTCCATCTGCCCCAGCTCGAAGCGCCTCCAGGACCTGGCCGCCGAGCATCAGGTCGAGCGCGTGCGCTTCGCGGTTCGTGATGAGCGATGCATCCTCTGCGGCCTCTGCGTCCGCATGTGCGCTGAGCAGATGATGGCCCATGCGATCGGGTTCGTGAATCGCGGATACCGGCGTCGGATCACGACGCCCTTCGACCTGCGCTCGGATGCCTGTCGCCGCTGCGGAGGTTGCCTCTATATCTGCCCGGTGTGCGAGGTGCGGTGCCAGGGGGTGGGGGCGCCGAGCGCCGTCTGCGGTTCCTGCACGCCCCCAGCGCCAACGTGTCCTCCCGTGTATGAGGATCTCGCTTGCTATATGGGAGCGACGGGTGAATGTGGGACGTGCGTGAGGGGTCCCCGAACGCCCGATTCGCATTCGCCGACGGTCGCGGGAAGGAGGGAGAAGGTATGAGCTTCTCACGACTGAATGCATCGGCCGCGACGCTCACGAAGAATCGGACGGAAGGGGCGATCGTCTCTCTGAGCGGGATGTGCGCGACGTGTCTGGACGGATGCATCGGGATGTGTGAGATCGGGAAATCGGCCTATCGCGGGGCCGAAGTCATCTATCCGCAGCCGTTCGGGATCATCACGGCAGCCTCGGAGAAGCGGTATCCCGTGGATCTGTCGCACTTCACGATCCTGGGAACGGTCGTGGGCGCGTGGGGCGTGCCCCCAGATCCGGACGTGGCGATCTTTCCGGCGGTCTCGCTCGAACGGCGCATCGGTCGAGATAAAGGGATCAAGGTCAAGCTGCCGATCCTCATTCCCGGATTGGGCTCCACGGCCATCGCGAAGAACAACTGGGAGGGGTTGGCCATTGGGGCGGCCATCGCGGGCATCCCCCTCACCATCGGGGAGAATGTCTGCGGGATGGATGAGGAGGCCGAATTCAAAAATGGGCGCGTCGTGCGCTCCCCGGAGATGATCCGTCGGGTGAAACTCTACAAGGAATGGCAACAGGACGGATACGGGACGATCATCGTGCAGGCGAATGTGGAGGACACGCGGCTCGGCGTCCACGAATACGTCATCTCGGAACTGGGCGTAGAGGCCGTCGAGTTGAAGTGGGGCCAAGGGGCGAAGGACATCGGCGGGGAGGTGAAGATCAAGGACCTGGGGAAGGCGCAGCTGTTGAAACGCCGCGGTTACATTGTGCTGCCGGATCCCGACGACCCGTCGGTCATCGAAGCGTTCCACCGCGGCTCGTTCCACGAGTTCGAGCGCCACTCGCGCATCGGCATGGTGGATGAAGAGAGCTTCCTCCGGCGCGTCGAGGAGCTGCGGCGCGCGGGAGCGAAGTACGTCTTCCTGAAGACGGGCGCCTATCGGCCGGCCGATTTGGCGCGCGCGCTGAAGTTCGCCTCGCTCGCAGGGGTTGACCTGCTCACCGTGGACGCGGCCGGGGGCGGCACGGGCATGAGTCCCTGGCGCATGATGAACGAGTGGGGGATCCCACCCGTCGAGTTGCATTCGTTGCTCTATCGGTATGCCGACCATCTGGCCCGGCGCGGTGAGTACGTGCCCGATATCGCCATCGCCGGCGGCTTCGCCTTCGAAGACCAGATCTTCAAGGGCTTAGCCCTTGGCGCCCCCTACTTCAAGCTCATCGGCATGGCGCGCGCGCCCCTAGCCGCTGCGATGGTAGGGAAGACCATCGGGCGCCGGATCGAGGAAGGCGACCTCCCCGTGTACATCGCTCGCTTCGGCGAGACGGTGGAGGAGATCTTCGTCACGGCGCCGGAACTCAAGCGCCGGTTCGGCGCGGACTTCCGGCGCATCCCTCCCGGAGCCATCGGCCTCTACACGTACCTGCAACGTCTGGCTCAAGGCCTGAAACAGCTCATGTGCGGGAGCCGGAAATTCGCCCTTGAGCACCTCAGCCGCGATGACATCGCGGCGCTCACCGAGGAGGCGGCGCGCATCAGCGGTATTCCCCACGTCATGGAAGTGGATCAGGCCCTGGCCGAACGCATCCTCAACGGCGTCACGGCCCCCCAGCCGTTCGCCGGACGAGACCTCATCCGCTAGGGATTTGCAGCGCGGCTGCGACGTCAAGGACATCGTGAACATCGCGGCGATCGCCGTCGTGGACGCGCAGGAAGCCGAACACGGGCCGCGAGCCGCTCAGTGGGGAACGCACGCGGCGTGACGCGTGCTCGTTGCCCCGCCAAGAGCCCCGTGAGTACAATTACGCGCTCTGATGAAGCGGGGGTGGGCGTGCCTGGAGCGCCTTGCGCGCCCACCGCCCCAATCCGCGGAGAGACGAACTATGCGAACGAGGCGCTCTTGGGCCATGTTCGGCGGAGGGATGCTCCTCCTCGTCCTGGTGACATGGGCTATCTCCCTTCGAGGCGAGATCGCGACATCGCTCGCTCAGCGAGCTCGGGGAACACCGCCGGGACTTGCGCGCGTCAAGCTCAGCGGGAAATGGGGGTACATTGATCGCTCGGGACGGATCGTGATCAATCCACAATTTGAGGAAGCGGGCGATTTCTCCGAAGGCCTGGCTCGCGTCAAAACGGGGGGGAAATGGGGATACATTGATCGCACCGGGCGCTTCCTCATTAACCCCCAGTTTGAGGAAGCCGGGGATTTCTCTCAGGGGCTGGCCCGGGTGAAGCTCGGCGGGAAATGGGGATACGTGGATCGCCGGGGCGAGGTCGTCATCTCCCCCCAATTCAGCGAAGCGAGTGATTTCTCCCGCTCTCTGTGAGAAGCGGCGCGCGAGAAGGCGAAAGGTCTTCCTCAAGTGACCGATCTCATCCGAAACTGACCTCGACCGCCGATGGCGCGTGCCTGCGCGAAAAGGCGGCAAGAGGGCGATTTCCCCCATGTTGGGGGATATTCCCCGACGCGCCGGGGAGGCGCGCTCTCCCCTTTCGGCTTTTATCCCGCGATGCTCAATGAGTTAGCAAAGTGTTGAGGGGAGAAGCGGCGGTGGTATAATCCTTGCAGGAGAGGAGAGTTGATCAGGACACGAGCAACCTCCGCACGATAGGGCAGCAGGAGAAGGCGGGGATGAAGCGGCCAGAGATGGCGTCCACACCGGGACCCAGGCGGGCAGACGCCTCAGGACTCTTGCCGATGCCAGGCGGGAGGCGAAGAAGCGTCCACGGTCTGATCCGAATCCGGTGGAGAGTCAGAAGCGGAGAGCACGACCAGATGCGAGAGGCGATGCATGGGTGGCGCCTGCAGAGGCAATGTGACGGTGAAGGTGCTCCCCTTTCCGACCTCACTGGTGACGGTGATCGTGCCTCCGTACCCGGCGACGATCCGCTGGCATGTCGCCAGCCCCAGACCCGTTCCTCGTTTCTTCGTCGTGAAGAAGGGGCGAAAGATCTTATCCAGGTTCTCCGGAGGGATGCCCTCACCATTGTCGGTGACCGAGAGCTTGATCGCCCGCTCCTGCGGATCGTAACTCGTTCGGACGAGGATATGCCCGTCCTCGCGCACCGCCTGAATCGCATTAAGCAGAAGATTGAGGACGACCTTCTGCAACTCGTCCGGATCGGCGATAAGGGACGGCAGCTCGGGAGCCGGTTGGAACTCCAGCGTAATACGGTGATTATTCGCAAGCTGAACGCGGGTGGCCGAGACGACATGCTCGACCAGGCGGTTCAGATCGGTTCGGACATGAGCCGGCGGGCGCGGGCGCGCATAATCGAGCAGGTCCGTGATGATGCGATTGATGCGCTGGATCTCTTCCAGGACGTGGCGCAGAACCGAGCGATGCGGATTCTCTTCAGGGAGGTCTTCAAGGATGATCTCCAACGCCCCTTTCATCCCGGCCAGCGGGTTCTTCACCTCATGCGCGAGACCGGCGGCCATCTCTCCGATCAAGGCGAGCTGTTCAGCCCGCGCCATGCGGCGTTCCAGAAGGACCTGCTCCGTGATGTCGGAGACGACGTGCACGGTCCCATAAACCCGTCCCGCTTCATCCAGGAGGGGATCAACGGTGACGCGCAAGATTTGGCCGTTGGGGCGCTCGATGACTTCCGTGACCTGGCAGGGCACCTCGGAGG
>BEHK01000123.1 GCA_002898775.1 bacterium HR08
ATGGAGCTGCTCATACGCCTCCTGCTGCCGCGACATCGTCGCCATCAACCGGGCGATCTGCGGCGGGATCTCGGCCAGTATGACGACCCCCTCAGCCGAGGCCCGCGCCACAGGACGCCCGAGGATGAGGAAGCGCGTATCCTGAGGGGCGGCCAGAGAGGCCTCCACTGGACGGCGCGCGCGCGCCGCCTCGATCGCCGCCGCCCATGCTTTCTCGACCGAGGCCGGAACCCGGACATTCGGCTCCTCCCAAACCCGCAGGCGCGCGGCCTCCACCAGCGCGATCCGCTTCACCTTGGGATGCCCCACCTCGATCGCAAACTCTCGCTCCCCCCGCTCCACCCGATGCGCGAGCTGCTCGACCACCGCCCGCAAGTCGGCGACTTCATCCTCCCAATAGGCCTGCGTGAGCTTCTCCGACTCCCGAACGATGTTCCGATAGGGCTCGCCGAACCACTTCTCCAGCGTCCGATTGATGACGAGATAGGAGAACATGGCCAAGAACACGAGCGGCAGGATCGAGATGAGGATGAAATGGCGCACAAGCCGTGCCTTCAAATGCGAGCCGAGCCGACGCGCCCGCCGCTCCCGCCACAAGCGCAAGAGATTGCGCGCCAGAATGAAGGCGAACACGGAGAAGGCGACGAAGTTGAAGGCCGTCAGCAGATAGAGCACGAGCGTCTCGTCGGCGCTCACCACATCCGTCGGGGGGATCCGCAAAACCCCCAATAGCAACAGCACCATGAAGGCGATGAGCGTCACCGCCGAGAGGCTCAAAATCACGATCCAGGCTTGAACGGACGTCCGTCTTGGTTCCGTCATAGGCAGGGAAGATTGTACCAAACTCGCGCGCCACCCAACGAGAAGAGGACACCTCACCTTCTGGAGGGCGCGCATCGCCGCGCTCGCGCGCGGATGACGCGAGGCGACAAGCTCGCCCCCTCCTCGCTGTTCTCACCCGGCGCGCGGGGGAACACCTCTGCGCTCGGGCGCCTCCTGCTTCTTGCGCCTGATCATGACCCGAGCCGACCGGACGGCCGCATCCCCGCGTTCGAGCGCGCGTATCTCGCGCTCAACGCCGTTTGTACCCGTAAAGCCAGTGAGCCGTCCGACCGCTCGTGTTCCGCACGGAATGGCGTGTCCCGCGAGGGATGAACCACTCATCACCGGGCTCAAGCTGCGCCACTTCCCCCTCCCATTCCACCTCGATCGGCGCATCGAGCGGTGTCACCAACTCATCCACACTGTGCACGAAATCCTCCCAACGCCGACCGGGTGGGTCCGTCCACACGTCGCAGGAGAAGCCACGCGCCGCCCAATCCCGCGCGATCTCCTCCGGATCTCTCCTCGGCCATTTCCCTCGCTCGATGTGCATCGGTTCTGCATTATACGCGACCGGCCCGAGGCTCAGAGCTCCCGCAACGCCAGAGCCGGCGCCTGCCGAGCGGCCCGCCGCGCCGGAAGCATCCCACCGAGCGCCCCCATGAGCACGGCGAAGATGAGCCCCGTCAGGATGAGCTGCGGCGTCACGCGGAAGGCGAAGACGATCTCGCTGAACGTCTCCCAATTGGCCGTCCCGGTCGTGAGTCCATGCAAGGGAAGGACGAGCGCACTTCCGAGCGCGCCCCCGATCAATCCCAGAAGTATCGCCTCCGAGAGGAAAGCCCACACGATCTGACGACGGCGAAAGCCCAGCGCGCGAAGCGTCGCGATCTCCCGCGTGCGCGAGGCCACAGCCGCATCCATCGTGTTCATCGCCGCGAACCCCGCCCCAATCCCCATCAGCAGGATCAGGAACATGCCCAAGGCGCGAATCGGTCCAGCCACTCGCGTTTGCTCTCGATAGTATTCGACCTCAGGCTGCGCGAGCAAGGGAAACCGCCGCTCATGCTCGATCCGCTCCCGAATCGCTCCAAGTGCCGCGTCATCCGTGGCCCGCAGCAGGAGGGAGGAATACCCGGGCCGATTGTAATCGCTCGCCAACTGGTTCACGTCCACTCAGATCTCGGAATCCGCGGCGGTGTTCCCCGCCTCGAAGAGGCCCACCACGCGCCAGGGGCCCTTGCCGAATCGCACCATTCACCACCCCATTCCGCATCACACGATGTCATTCCTCGACGAGTTCCAAAACCACACACGAAATGATCCCTTCGCGAATCCTCGGTATTCCCCCATGGATGCCTCGCGCGAGCGCTCGTCGGCCAAGGCTCGTTTGGTCACCCCGAGGTCTCCCGCGACTCCATGACGCGAAATGTATGGCAGATGATCCCCAATTGCTTGGCCAGAGCGACGGCCGAAGCCGTCGCCGCCGGAGCGATCAACACTTTCTCGAACGTCTCTCCCAACTTGGCTTCGGCGAACCGCGCTTTGCGATAGAAGGCCCAGACCTCATCCGCCTCGGCGTAGTTTTTGACCTCGACGAGGAATTTCCGTCCATCGGTCACCAGCGCATCAATCTCGACACGCGCCCCCGGTTGATACAATTCGCCCGCTTCGTCAATGAGCACAAGCCGCGCCGCTTTCAGAGGCCCCGCCCCGGAGAAGCTCTCAATCACTTGACGGATCACCTCCTCCAACCCCTGGCCCATGCGTCCTCCCAGCGACCCCAATCCAATGCTCATCTCCGCCACCCGCACCCGCAACGCCGCGAACTCCTGCTGACTGAATCGAACCCACTGCTCGAAATCCGAGCGCAACGTCCGCAGCTCTTCCACAATCGCCTCGAACCGCCGATCCGCCGCCTCGAACCGTCGGTCCACCTCCTCGAACCGTCGCTCGAAATCCTCCCGCATCGCCCGCAACTCCTCCACAATCGCCTCGAACCGCCGATCCGCCGCCTCAAACCGCCGGTCTACTGCCTCGAACCGCCGGTCCATCTCCTCGAACCGTCGCTCGAAATCCTCCCGCATCGCCCGCAGCTCTTCCACAATCGCCTCGAACCGCCGATCCGCCGCCTCGAACCGTCGCTGAGCCTCCTCGCGCATCGCCCGCAGCTCATCCAAGAGGCGCGTCAGCTCCCCCTTGGAGACGAGCGCTTCACTGAGAATGCCGATCACCTGCGCTCGGAACGCCGGGTCCTCCTGAAGGAGCCGAGGCAGCTCAGTCCTCATCCATTGGATCAGCTCATCACGTGTCAGCATATTCCTCGGCATAATCTAACATCCGCGCTCCTACCAAAGCAAGCAAGGTCTACACGAAGCCGACGTGGAGTCACAGGGGGGGCGGGTCACCTCGAGCGCGAGGCTCGCGACCGTTCCAATTCGAACGCGCGCACGCGCTGCTCGCAGGGACGGAGTCCTTTGCTTCCCGGACTTTCGGCTTGACAAATCCTCAGAGGCTCACTACGCTGCTTGGCAGTGCGGATCCGGTTGGCCGAAGCGGTGGAGGACGATATGCGGAACCAAGTCATGCTCGCGCTGCGCATGAGCCTGCTGATGCTGATACCCATGAGCCCTCTTGGATCGGGATGGGGGCAAACGCCGACGGGCTCCATTCAGGGCTTTGTGAGCGATGAGCGCGGCGACTTCATCCCCCAAGCCGAGGTGACGCTCACGAATCGGGCCACGGGCGAGATGCGTCGCACGCGCAGTCGCGAGGACGGGCTCTATCGGATCGAACACCTTCCGCCGGGCGAATACGAATTACGGGTCGAGGCTCCCGGCTTCGCGCCGGTAGTGCGGCGCGTGCTCGTCCAGGTCGGAGTGACGGCTTCGGCCGATGTCATCCTCCAGGTGGGCTCCATGAATGAGACTGTTGAAGTCGTCGCTGAACCCTCTGGTCTGGACCGCGTCAATTATACGATTGACGGCGTCATCACGCGCGAGAAGATTGATGCCCTCCCGCTCAACGGTCGCAACTTCCTGCAACTGGCCATGCTGGAGCCGGGCGTCTCGGTGACCGTCTCCAATCCGGGGCAATTCAACAACCTCTTCAATGTCTCCATCGGTGGCGCGCAAGCCTCGCTCACCCGCCTCACCGTAGATGGGGGCAACATCGTGGATCCGGTCACCGGAGGCGCGGGCCAAAACTTCTCGACCGAGACGATTCAAGAGTTCCAGATCTCCACCTTCAACTTCGATCTCTCAACCGGCATCACGTCAGTCGGCGCCGTCAATATCGTCTCCCGATCAGGGACGAACGAGTGGCACGGCAACAGCTTCCTCTTCTATCGCGATCGTCATCTGGCTGCCCTCCCCACTCTCGCGCGCGATCCTCGCCATCCGCATCCGTTCTTCCGCCGCGCGCAGTACGGTGGATCGCTGGGGGGGCCACTCCGCCGAAATCGCGCGTTCTTCTTCGGGAACGTGGAGTGGTTGAATCAGGATGCCGCGCTCTCGATCGTTCACACGGGATGGGAGGGCTTTCGCCACTTCGATATGGTCGCCGAGAGCCCCTATGACGGGTGGGTCGCCACGGCGCGCGCCGACATTCGCGTGAATGATCGGCACAGCGTGTTCTTCCGCTACAGCCGGGATGACAATCACGCCTTCGCCCCTGATGACGCGAACACGCTGCCCTCAAATTGGCGCGTCAACCGAAATGCCGATGACAACGCACAAATGGGACTGGTGAGCATCCTTCGGTCGGATCTGCTCAACGATCTCCGGGTCACCTACCACCGGATTCGAAATGAGAATCGTCTCCCGACGGCACGAGAATGTCCGCCCGCCCGGCTCGGATGCATCGGCCTCGGGGGACCGCAAGTGCGCGTAGACGGCAGCAATATCCGCTTCGGCAACAGCTTCAACGCCCCGCAAGATCGCCTCATTGATCGCATCCAGGTGACGGACAATGTCTACTGGCAACGGGGGACTCATCGGCTGCGGTGGGGCGGCGAATGGGAGTACCTCAATGGGCGCGGCCGATGGGCCTTCCTGGAGCCGGGACTTCTGGTGCTCCACGATCCGCGCAATGTGCACGTGGTCAATCAGCTGGTCGCGCGGGTGCCGCTGCCCCCGACCGTCCGCGACATGCTCGTGATCCCGCTGCCGCCGACCTTCACGCGACCGGACAGGGCGCCCACGCTCGCGGATATGCTGCAACTGCCGCTGGCCGTCGCCTTCGTCGGCCTGGGTGACCCTTCGCAACCGCCATCCTTCCGCGCCGCCAGTGCCCGCCGCAATCATCGCTTGCGCATCTATGGACAGGACTCCTGGACGATCCGTCGCCGGTTCACACTCACCTACGGCCTCTCGTATCAATACGAGACGAATCTGCTCAACCACGATCTGCCGAAGCCGGCGCTCCTCAAACCGCTGGTGGGGCGGCTCGATCCTCCGGGCAAGGACAAGAACAATCTCGCGCCCAGCTTCGGCTTCGCGTGGGACATTGACGGAAGGGGGCGAACGGTCCTTCGGGGCGGCGCGGGACGCTACTACGACACCATCTTATTCGTCACCCGCTTGACCGAACGCGGGATCATTGGGCCGCTCGGCACTGGGCGCGTGCCCATCAGCAGCTCGTTCTTTCGCAATCCCTTCTCGTTCCCACAGGTCCCGGGACTGCTGCCGCCGCTCAATCAGATTAACCCATCGCTGGGAGCGCCGCTGCAATTCACCTCGATCCCGACGAAGTTCACGGGCGAACAATTCCTCCGAGTCCTCGCGCTTCAACTCTCGGAGCTGGAGCGTCGGATCGCCGAACTGGGACGTTCAGGAGTGACCGGATTAGATTTCTTCAAGACGGGCTCGGACCTGCTCGATCCCAACTTAGAAGTCGCCTACGCCGAACACATCAGTCTGGGGATCGGACGTGAACTCCCCCACCAGATGCAACTTTCGGCTGACGTCGTGCTGCGCCTGCGTCGGCACACGCTCTTTCAAACCGATCGCAATCTCTACAATCGGGCCGAGGCACGAGGCGGAGCTGTGATCCCCCGCTGCCTGGGCGCGCAAGCGACCGACCCGACGGTGCTGTGTTCCAACGGGCCGATCAGCATCTATCAAAGTAGCGGACGCGAGCGTTACCTGGCCCTTCTGCTGAAACTCGATAAGCGGCTCTCGCACCGATACCAATTCACGATCTCCTACGCGCTCTCCAGCCTCACCGGATATTTCCCCACTGAGGATCTGACCGATTGGTTCGCGTATCGCGGACCGCTCGATCGCGATGCGCGCCATCGGCTCACGGTGAGCGCCATTGTGGACCTGCCGTGGGGATTGCGCGCGTCGCTGATCGCCGTCTCCGCCAGCTCCCCTCCGCTCAACGCCCGAGTGCGCGGCAATATTGACCTCAACGGCGATGGGACATTCGGCGATACATTGCCTGGACTGAAGATCAATTCCCTCGGTCGCGGGACAAGCCGAGCCGAGTTGGAGCGGCTCGTAGAACGCTTCAATCGCGAATTCGCCGGGCATGAGGATGCGCACGGCGCCATCATCCCCCCGCTCGTCCTCCCGCCTCGATTCGCCTTCGGCGATTCCTTCCACTCGCAGGATGTGCGCCTGGCCAAGACCTTCCGATTCCGCGAGCGCTACGCCCTGGAGGTGCTCGTCGAAGTCTTCAACCTCTTCAACATCTCTAACCTCGGGGGCTTCACCTCCACGCTCGATGCTGGTCAGTTCGGACCAAATGGCGAAATCCTCCCGCCCAGCGCCTTTCACTTCGGCCAGCCGACGCTCAAGGCCGGACAATATTTCGGCACGGGCGGCCCTCGCGCCTTCCAACTCGGCCTCCGCGTGAGCTTCTGACCGAGGCGATCACGCGTTCTCTAGCGCCAGTTCACCTTGTCCAAGGGCTCGCCGCGCTCGCTCCCGGCGACGCCCATAAGCGCGGATTCCAGGCCAGAGGAGCGAAGCCACGGAGGATCGCCCGCGTCTGTCCCCGACCACGGTCGGGCATCCACGCGGAGCTCGCACGAAAGGAATCGCCTTCAATGAGGGCGCACTCGGTCCGTCCGAAGCCACGAGCCACGGCCCACTTCGTCGAAGCTCAGAGGATGATCCAACCGCGCGCGGTGCAATAGGGTTCGCCTCAGCGCACCTGAGACCGAAGAACTTTCTGCTTGACAGCGTGGGAGGATTCGGATATTTATTGGGAGGCCATGAAATGCCGTGGATCTCGATGCTGAGGAGGTGCCCGATGCAGCGATGGCTCGTGTTCGGAGGATGTGTGCTCTCGATCGCTCTGGCTCCGCTTGGCGTGGCTCAAGAGACCTTCTGGCAAATGACCAGCAGCCCGGCGAC
>BEHK01000124.1 GCA_002898775.1 bacterium HR08
AGGGATCATCCGACCACTCCCAGTATTCGCGGATGTCGTTGTTGTAGTTGACGATCATCATCAAGCGCCCCTTCTTGTCCGAGAGGCCGAAGAACTTGGGCACCCCCTCGCCATAGGGGGGCGTCACCTCGAGCGTCCGGATGCTGAAGAAGCAGTTGAAAATGGGATGAGCGAGGTCCAACTCCTCCAGCTCCAGCTCCGGGAAGGCGCGGCGCAGATGCGCGCGGAGATTCTCCAGCGCCCACTCCCCGCGGAAATCGTCCACAATGAGGAAGCCGCCGCGCAGCAGGTATTCCCGCAAGCCCTCGATCTCCCGATCGCTCAAATCCATGAACCCCACCTCGCACAGATAGGCGAACGGATACCTGAACAGTCGCGGGTCGTCAAAACGGAGGATCACCTCGTCGGGATATACCCGCACCAGGCTCACCTCACTCAGGATCCGCATCAGATGGCGTCCACCGCGCGGATAATCGTGCGCCCACGGCGGCACGGCTCCGAAGAACGCGCGCACGGGGTCCCCCTGGAGTGCCTGCGAGGAGAACCGCCCTCCGTACTGGAGGCGTGCGAATGTGAACCGATCCGAGGGCGCGTCCGAATCAGGACCCGACAGAGACGCGCTCCCAGACGGGGCCCTCCCCATGAGCAGACAGATCACGCCCCCGATGATCCAGAGGCGCGCGCGAAGCGAACGTCGGGGTCCCCGTGGGGTGCCCACTCGACCATCCCTCCTCCTCATCTTCACCTCCCCCCGCTTCACTTCTCGACGAGTTTCAGCAGAAGCGCCAGCGCCTTTTCAAATCCGGGCGCGATCTCCAGCGCCCGCAGGATCTCGCGTCGCGCTTCATCTGGCGCCCCCTTCGCCACCAGGGCTCGCGCGAGTTGATAATGGACCTCCGCGCGATCCGGCGGATCCAAATGCAGCGCGGCCGAGAACGCGCGCACAGCGCGCTCGGGTCGGCCCTGTTCCAGATAAAATTCGCCGGCTTGCCTCTGCAGGTCGTGGTCCAAAGGCGTGAGCGCCAAAAGCGCCTCAAGCGCCTCCTCGGCGATCTCTTCCCACGAGCCACCCCCGCGATCTTCGGAGCGCGTGGATGGCCCCTTCCGCCCCAGCTTCAGCGCCAGACGCCAGATCCGCCACCGTAATTCGAGATTCGCCTCCTCGCGAGCTGCCCACTGCCGGAGCACCTGCAAGGCCTCGGCCTCGTCGCCGCGTTCCTCGAGGATCGCCGCGAGCGCCTCGCGAGCGTTCCCCGGCCTCGTGTCGAAGGGAAAAAGGCGAATGGCCTCGCGCAGATGGACAAGGGCCAACGCGACCTCCCCCCGCGCCCGATACAAGTGCCCCAGACGAAGGTGCGCGACGAAATTCTCCGGCTGCCGCGCGAGCACCTCGCGCAATGCCTCCTCCGAGACCTCCGAGTGGGCACCCCACGGGGACCCCGACCGCTGAAGCAAAGCCACGTCGAGGCGCGTCAGATACGGCCCGATCTCTTGAACGACGCGCTCGCGAAAGAGGCGATCGAGTTCGTCCGGCGTGAGACCGAGCGCCTTTTGGAAGACGCCCTCGGTGCGCTCCCCCTGCCGATAAAGTTCGAGCATGTGTCGCACGCGCTCGAAGCCGAACCGCTCCAGGAGGAATTCGACGATCAGTCCCGCTTGGAAATAGGCGAGCGAGAGCGCGTGCGGAGACGAGGGGCGAAGGAATGCCGCCTCCAACTGCCGCAAAGGAAAGAATCGTCCCTCGCCGAAGGCCCGCACGGTCTCAAGCGTCCACCCCTGTCCCACGGAGCCCCCTCGCGCCCGCCACTCCTCGTAGACGGAGATGCCCTCGGAGAACCATCGAGGAATCCGATAGGCCGTCGCCTGCAGCGTGATCACATGCGCGAATTCGTGCCAGGCCGTGCTCGCCCAGTTGAACGAGCCGCGCGGGCGCGCCGAGGGCGAATCCATGGCGATCACGCGCCCAAAGCACGCGCCGAGCGCCCCTAGCCCCGGCAGCCCAATGGTCCTCACGGCGAAATCCTCGTGGTTCGAGAACACCTCGACGATGATCGGCCCCTCAGGGCGAAACCGATACCGCTCGGTGAGCTGCCCGTACGCGCGCTCGAGCAGCTCGGCCATGAGTGGAGCCAAGACCGGACTCTCGCGCGGAGCCATGCGGATGAGGAAATGCTCGGTGACCGTCTCCTGATACTCTCGCAGGCGATCGAGCAGATCAAGCGTGTTCTTCACCCACACGTTGAACGGATCGCCGGCGAAAGCGCGCTCCAGGACTTCACGCCCCTCAGCTTCGCGCCCGATGCGCAGCAGGTTGAGCCCCAAGGTCGCCCACGCGCGCCATAGCCACGGCGACAGCTCGACGGCCTGCCGCGCGAATCCGACGGCTTCCGGATACCGGCGATGGAGCACGGCGAAATCGGCCAGCGTCGCATACAACTCGCCATAACGCGGATTCACGCTCCGCACCCGCTGCACCTCCTCCTCCAGCTCCGCCGGACGGTCCTGCAGATAGAACACCACGGCGCGATAGGCGCGCGTCGAGAGCGAACGCGGATTCACGCCGAGCGCCTCCTGCAGATGGCGCTCGGCGGCTTCGATCTCCCCCACTTCCAGCAACACCGCGGCCGCCAGATCATGCGCTTCGACCAGGCGCGGATTCACCGCGAGCGCCCGTTGAAGATGCGCCCACGCTTCCCCCCCACGCTCCAGCCGCACGCTGCGGGCCAGTCCCAAGTGCGCGCGCGCACACTGCGGATTGAGGCGCAGCGCCTCGCGGAAGAAATCGGCCGCCTCCGCGTAATTGTACTTCTCGAGGAAGAGCTCACCGGCTTGCAGATACGCCTCCAGGAATGAAGAATCGCGCTCGATCGCTGCGGCGTAAAGATCGTTCGCTTCGTGTGGACGATCCACATGCGCGAGCGCATACGCCGTCCACGTCAAATCCTCCGCCGATGGCCGTTCCGACTCGAACGCGCGCGCCGCGAGGCGGTGAAACAGCTCGCGCGCCTCCTCGACGCGTCCCAGCGTCCAGAGGACGCGCCCCTTCTGCACGCTCGCCCGAACGACGCCCGGCCACGGCGTGAACTCCCCACGCGATCTTCGAATCGCATGGGGACCCTGCGGGGGCGCGAGCGCGCGATCGAACGCGCGCAGGGCGTCCTCATAGCGGCCGGTCATCAGCAAGACCTCCCCCAGCAGCATCTCCAGGCGCGCCCGTTCGCCCGTCGGAAGCGTGTGATCCGCGCGCGCGAGGAACTCGCGGATTGTTCGCTCGGCCTCCTCATATCGCCCCGTCTCGACGAAAGCCGTGACCATCCCCTCGAGGGCGCGCGTCTGTCCCGGATCTCGCTCGAGCACGGCGCGGAAGCCGGCGATCGCCTCCGCATATTCCCCCCGTCGCAACTTCTCCATCCCCGCTTCCAGCGACGATTGCGCCCAGGCTCGCCCGCCCTCACACAGAAAAGCGAGTATGAGCACGAGCACCCCACGGGCACCCCACGCGATCTTCGGATCGCGTGGGGACCCAGACTCCCGCCGCGCGCTCCGAAGCAACGCCTCAGCCCACGCGCCGGAGCTCCGACACCTGGGGACTCCATGCGGGCACCCCGAGCGATCTTCGGATCGCGTGAGGCCCTCGAGTCGGTGCATCATGGCGTCTTCCCCCGCGCCCGGATTCGCCCGGTGATCCGGGCCAGCTCCACCAGCCACCGTTCCAACTCCCGTTCGTACTCTTCCGGGCGCATCTCGGCCTTGCGAGCCTTCAACGCCTCGATCTTTTGCAAGAGCGCGTCGCGCTCGCGCAAGAGGACGCGCAGCTCCTCGTCGGCTTCGCCCACCTCGGCCGGCGCTTCCAGGTATACCCTTCGCGCCAACGCGCCATCTCCTCCCGAGAGCTCACCATGCCCCACGCCATCACCATCGTCATCCAGCAGAGGATGCTCGGTCGCCAGAAGGCCCTGTTGCGCATAATGCTCCGCCGTCATCCGCGTCGCGAAGACGAACGCCTCGGCCAGCGACGTGCGCCCGTCTTTATCCGTATCGGCTCGCGCATCGGTGAAGGCCTCGATGAACGAGTCGGCGAAGAGCGTGGCCTGCTGCTCTCGCCCACTGCGCGTGGCCGTGATGACGATCCTCCCGGGCCGGCTCATGACGGGGAGAAAAGCGCCGCTGGCGCTCGTCGTATTCACGAAGACGACCGAGCGCGCCTTCACGCCCGCCAAAAGCGCGTCGAAATCCTCCGCCGAGAGATCCGGCCCCACAAGATGAAAATATCCGCGCTGGCCGTCGAAACTCCCATGCCCGATCAGGATGATGAAGAGCAGACTCTCCTCAGTGCTCTCGATGCGCAGCCGCTCGAACACCCGCCGGAGAGCTTCGGCCGTCGCCCGCGCCGCCTGCGGAGAGCATCCCCGGCCATCAGGCGTGAGCACGAAGACATGTTCGGGGCGAAAGCGCCATCGCTCGAGGACGAGGTGGCACAGACGTTCCGTCCACAACGCGAACGTCCGCTCGAAGGCCGGGTCTCCCCCCAGGCCGCGCACGATCACCGCGAACCGCAGATCCGATGCCGCCCGGCGGGCCCCCCGCGCGATCCCAGGATCGCGCGGAGACCCCGGCTGCGGTGACACGAGCGCCCCGCCTCGCCACAGAATCAGCAGCGAGGCGATCGCCACCAGTCGCTCAAGCCGTCGCGTCGTCATATTAATCCCCACCTTCGTCGCACCCCCCACTCGAGCGACAACAGCCCCACCAAGAGCAAGAACACGATCGGCATATCCCACAGCTCTTTGGTCACGCGCATCGAATGCTCCCCGGCCACGTACTCCAGCTCGGGAATCAGCGCCTCCGCATCCGACAACGGCGCGTATCGCCCTCCGGTCTCGCGAGCCAGCCATTTCAACAGCTCGACCTTCTGTCCGGCTTCGCGATATTCCCGATCCGGCACGCGGACGACCAGATGCGCTTCCGCGTGGCCCCCCCACGCGATCTTCGGATCACGTGGGGACCCCGCCCGATCACCCCACCGCGCGCGCGCCTGAAGCCGATAGATCCCCGGTTCCCGCACTGAGATCCGACCGACATACTCCCCCTCATTCTCCGGATCGGGATGCACGCGCACGCGTTCGGTCACCCCGCCCGGGGTCTGCACCTGAACGTCGAGAGCGGCATCCGCCACGGGACGGAAAAGCTCATCCCGCACCTCGACGCGAAGAGGCACCTCGTCTCCCACCTCGTAAGTGTCCGATTCGGTCAGCAGATTCACCGGATCGTCGGCGAAGCTGACCAGATACCGCAGCATTTGCTTCCAAAAGGTCTCGTGCGAGAGGTCCGCCGAGCTCATCTCCATCTGCCACCGCCAAGAGTCCGAGGGCGTGAACGCGAGGCCCAAACCACGTCCATACCGCTGCACGGCCAGCAAGATCGGGCGGGGCCCACCACGCGACCTCTTCACGCCCTCCAGCACGACGATGGCGCCGGGCTTGGCGCGCGTGAATATCTCCGGCACGGTCACGCGCGGCAAGGCGCGCCAGGCGCGTTCGTTCGCCTTCGGATCGTCGGCCAACCGCGCGAGAGGATGCTCGCGTCCGGCCTCGGTCACCACCGGCGCATACGCCGAGACGTCCGCACGGGGTCCCCACGCGATCCGAAGATCGCGTGGGGTGCCCGCAGAGTCCCCCGGCGATCCGAAGATGGCGTGGGGTGACCCTTCCGCCTCACCCTCACGCGGAATCTCCGAAGGCCGCCGAAGCTCCAACGGCAGAACATCCGCCAGCGGCGTCAACGCATACCCCCCAGCCGAGAACGCGCGCGGCCCTCCCAACATGAGCAGCCCCCCACCCCGCCGGGCGACAAAGGCCTCCATCCACTCCAACTGCTCGCGCGTGAAGAATCCGGCCTCCACACTCCCAAGGATCAGCCCCTTGAATCGGAACAGCTCTTCCGGCCGTTCCGGGAATCCCTTCGCCAGTTCCTCCCCGCTCTCAACGCCCTGACGATAGAACTTCCCTCGGGCCGTGCGCACGATCGAGACAAGATTGAGCTGCTCGTCATCGGCCACGGCCGCGCGAATCTTCCCGTATTCCCATCGGGGCTCCCCCTCGATGTAGAGCACGCGCGCGACCTCATCGCGCACCTCGACGATCGCTTCCACGCGATTATTTTCAACGATCGGCTCTTGCGGCCGCGGATCGGCGATGAACACGTACCGGTGCATCCCCGCTTCAGCGGGCGTGAATTCGAGGGAGACCGCCCGAGGCCTGGATCCCTCCGCGCACTCGATCTCCGCGCTCCGCAGCGTCCGCCCGTCTTCGGTGACGCGAAGCGTCACGCGGCCGAGCGACGAATCCCCGCATCGCAGGAGGAGATCGGCCTTCACCGAAGATCCCCTCAGAATCCGCCGCGGGACGTTCACCCGCACCACTTCGACGTCGCGCGCCATCTGCTCCTGCCCCACGCCGATCGTGTGAACGGGAACGCGCCGCGCGAGCAAGAGCGGAGGGATCATCGAGAGGTCTCGCCGCGTATTATGTCCGCCATCACTGATGAGGACGACAGCCGCCAAAGGCTTCTCCACAGGGGTCGCCAGGACGCGCTCGAGCCCGGCGCCGAGATCCGTCCGGGCTCCCCGCAAGTGGCCCGTCGGCATCGAGAGGTCCTCCCCGCTCAGCGAGAAGAGGCGCACGTGGAATTTCGCCGTGAGCCGACGCCAAAAAGGGCTCTCCGGCGCCAGAAGCGCCCGCACGGCCTCCAGACGCGACCGGCCTTCCACATCCGGGATCCCCATGCTCAGAGAATCGTCCACCAGCAGCGCGACCGTCGCGCTGTGCGGGATGACCGATGGGACGATCACAACCGGTTGCAACAGGCAAAAGATCAAAAGCGCAAACGCGCCGAACCGAAAGCCGATCAAGAGGATCTTCAAGCGGCGGGGGAGCGGCTGACGAACGCGCCGCACGATCATATAGGCGCCACCGAGCGCCACCGCCCCGAACGCCATCCACGCGCTCGTCGAGGAGAGCGCGGCGAACGAAATCTCACCGCGCTCGAAGACGACCGGCGGATATTTGAAGAGCCATTCAAACACGCGATTCACATGACATCCTCACCACAAGGGACGTTCCCGCGGCTCTCCCCGGTTGCGTCATTCTCCTGGCGCCCGCGCGCCGCGTCCCATCACCTAA
>BEHK01000125.1 GCA_002898775.1 bacterium HR08
TACTCGCCATGGGGATTTCGGCACTCACCGGGAGTCTTCTCCCGCCGCAAGCGCAGCGCTCTCGGTGGAACATGAGGGATGCGTGCGCCCTCATGACTCCGTGGATCCTCCGTCTCATGCTCGCGCTCGCTCTCGGGACATGGGTGTTTCGCCTGATCCACCTCTTTGCCTCAGGAGAAGCGCCCGCGCTCGTTCGCCAGGGGTGGCTCAGCCGCGCGCTCTCGCCCTGAGACGCGAGGCTCACCCACGTCTTCCTCGGAAGAGGCGGCGGAAGAAATCCCACATTCGCATCCGCAGAGAGGGCCTGCGTTTGAGAGAGATGGTGCGCCCGCTTCTCCGACGCTCGATGGCGACGACGCGCCCCAGGATCTGATGCAAGGCGATCGGGGTGCCGGGCAGCTCCGCGCGATCCCCGCGCATGATGGCATAGACGCATCCGGCGCGCTCCTCCAAGGCGATCACGCGCTGCACGACGGCCGTGCCGCTGCTGGTCGCATAGAGCACAATATCCTGCGGGCGAACCGCCGTCACCTCCACGGGCTCGATCGTGAGGATGTCCCCCTCTTCGATGGTGGGCCGCATGGTCGGCCCGGACATCTCCAGGCGCAGAGGACGATTCCGCGATAGCTCGAACCGCGCGTGCTCCAAGAGATCCGGCAGATCGAGCCGCAGCCGCTGTCCGCGATACGTCTTCATCTCCCTGAACGCCGGCATATCACCCTCGCGCCATGCCAATATTAGCCCGAGCGGGTATAATCTTCAAGCAGATCGCGAGCCAGAGCGCGACGCCCGACCCTCATCATCAGCGGCAATACGCGCGAGCTGACGCGCCCCATTCCCCACCATGAGGCGAGCGGCTGCCGAAATGAGAGACGACGCGAAGCGGTGCGCTCGAACCGGCGCTGTTTCGCGAAACACGGCGGGCGCGCTCAGGTCCCCCGCCTCCATCTGGGATTCACCGCGAATTCGAAGCCAGCGGCACAGAGAGGCGCGCGGAGCGAAACGCCATTGCGGGGTGAACCTCAAGCGCCCCCCTCACCCGTCGCGAACGTCCATATCCTCAAGCACCGCGCCCGCGGCGAGGACAGCGCGCCCTTCCTCGGCGTTCGGGGCCGCCGCGCACAGGGGGAGAAAGCGCCGATCCATCAGATGCGTGAGGTTGACTTTCCCGAGCGCCGCCAGCAGCGAGTTCTTCAAACGCGGGTATCGGCGTTCCAGCTCATCGAGCAAGGCTTTCATCTGGAAGCGGAGCGCCGTCTCATCCTCACAATATGGGGAAGCGCACGGGACGACCGGCGCGCCCGTATGCGGCACGTACTGTCGAATCTCGTCCTCGAAGACGTAACACAGCGGCCGAATGACCACGTTCTGCCCATCGTCGGAGAGCAGGATGGGAGGCATCGTCCGAATCTCTCCACGGAAGAAGACCGAGAGCAAGAACGTCACCATCAGATCGTCGGCGTGATGCCCGAGCGCGATCTTGGTCGCTTTCAGCTCCTTCGCCAACCGATAGAGCGTCCCTCGACGCAGCCGAGAGCACAAGGCGCAGGCGGTCGTTCCGGGTTCGAGCTTCTCCTGGACGATGCGGTACGTGGGGTTGTGGACGATGTAATACTCGTACCCCTCGCGCTTCAAGTACGCTTCAATGAGGTCGGCGCGGAATCCGGGGTACCCTTGATCAATATTGACGGCGAAGAGGTCGAAGCGCACCGGAGCACGCCGTTGCAACAGGCGCAGGACGTGCAAGAGCGTCCAGCTATCCTTCCCCCCGGAGATGGCGACGAGAACGCGATCGCCATCCTCGATCATGTTATAGTCTTTGATGGCCCGCCCGACGCGGCGCAGGATCGAACGTTCGAGCGCCTCGATCGAGCGCGCCGGTTTCCCATCAGGATCGCGGCGAAGATGAATCATCACCGAATGCCCCCGTGCCGATCTCGGCTTCCGGCCTGAAATCTTACCCGAAAAGCCGCGTTCGGAGCAAACCCATTGCTCTCTCGCCGAGCGGGCGTGCGCCCACGCGCGGGCTCGTCGCCGGCATTCTTTCTGGAACCCACGCGGGTGAGAAGCGTGTATGGGGGGTGAAGATCCGGAAGGGAGGAGGAACTATGAGAACGCTGAGGATGATGAGGGCCGCCCTTGTGGCGGGCTGCGTCACCCTGTGGGCCTTTCAGGCGAGCGCGGCAGGCGCGCCCGCAGTGAGCCCTGACGAGGGATACTTGGGCGTCTACGTGACCGACCTCACGCCGGAGAAGGCCCGAGCGCTTCGGACGCCCGGCGAATATGGCGTCCTCGTTATGGAGGTCGCCGAGGAGAGCCCGGCGGCGCGAGCCGGGATTAAGGAGAATGACGTCATCATCGAATTCAATGGCATTCGCGTCGAAGGCGAGGTCCAATTCGGGCGCCTCGTGCGTGAGACGCCTCCCGGCCGTACCGTCCCGATCAAGCTCGTGCGCGAGGGGAAGACGCAGGAGCTGAAGGTCACCCTGGGCTCTCGCCGACCGATCACCATCGGTCCCGACTTCCGCTTCGACTTGAGGATTCCAGAGATCCGCATCCCGCCGATCGTTGTGCAACTGGGCGGATACGCGCTGCTGGGCATCCGCGTCCAGGACCTCACCGAGCAATTGGGAGAGTACTTCGGTGTGCCTGACGGGCGGGGCGTGCTCATCACCTTCGTGCGCGCCGGGAGTCCGGCCGAGCGCGCCGGCTTGCGCGCGGGTGACGTCATTGTGGCGGTGGACGACAAGGACGTGCGCAACGTGCGCGAGTTCACGCGCGCCCTCGCGACGCGGGAGGGAGAGGTCTCGCTGACGATCGTCCGGAACAAGGAGAGACAGAAGGTCACGGTGACGCTCGAGCGCCGCGAGCGACCGAGCCGATGGTATTACGATCAGGATGAGATCGAACGGCAGCGGTGGGAGGAACAATGGCGAGCGTTCGAGCGAGTGCTCCGGGAGTTCGCGCAGGCGCTTCGGGACTGCGAGCGCGAACGTCAACGGGCGTGGACGTCACCCCCTCGCGGGCGATGGGTCTCAACCTCCCCGCTGTGAGCGCGTGTTCTGCCGCTCGTGAAAGCGCTCTCGAGCGCGCGCGTAATCATCCGGCGTATCGAGGTCCCGAAAGAAGTCCTCTGCGCCCGGCAGATGAGCGACCTCCGAGAACGCGAGGAAGCGAACGCTGAGGCGTTCGAGCAGCCGAGTCATCCGCCGCTCACCCCGCTCGATCGCCTCCGTCACCTTGGGCAAACACGCGACGGCATAGACGGCGCAGAGCGGCTGCGGACGTCCCTGCGCATCCAGTGGGATGAGCGCCTCGACCCCCTGAAAGGCCTCCACGAGTCGGCCGAGGAACGCGCCCGTGAGAAACGGCAGATCGCACGCGAGGATGAGGGCCGCTTCCCTGCGACATCGCACGAGCGCGGCATGGAGACCGGCCAGCGGTCCCACACCTTCATAGAGGTCCGAAGCGACGGCAATCTCCGCCTTCTGGCAAATCCCCCTCACGCACGGGTCAGAGGTGATCACCGTGATCTCCGGGGTCACGGCGCGCGCGGCGGCGATCACCCACTCCAGACACCGCTTTCCCCCAAGAGGGAGGAGGGCCTTGTTCTGCCCCATGCGGGTGCTCAACCCCCCGGCTTGAATGAACGCGCTGATCATGTGGCCCTCTTGTCCGCCCCCTCGATTTTTGCCACAATACGGGTGTATGAGGCAAGCGGCGAGTCTCGTCTTGGCAGTGAGTTTGAGCATCCCCTGGAGCGTGCCGAACGCGCCGGCGCAATCGGCAGCGGAACGCTTCTTCCCCCTGGAGCACGTACGACCGGGATTGCGCGGCATCGGTAAGACGGTGTTCGAGGGGGAGGCGGTCGAGGAATTCGGCGTGGAGATCCTGGGGGTCTTGCCCGGTCGGCCCGGACCGAAGCAGAGCATCATCATCGCCCGGCTCGTCGGTCCTCGCCTGGAGCGAACGCGCGTCTTCGCCGGGATGAGCGGCAGTCCGGTCTACATCGAGGGGCGACTTCTGGGAGCCATCGCATATACCTTCCCTTTCGCGACTGAACCGATCGCCGGCATCACGCCGATTCAGGACATGATGGACGCGCTCGACGTCGAAAGCTCGTCGCCGACTTCGGGTCCTCAGCGATCGGCGCGAACCACTCGCTTCACGCTCGAGAGCGCGACGGAAGCCCTCTCCTGGGGGCGAGCCTTTCGGGGATTGCTCTCCGCTGAGGAGATCGCGGTCGAACCCGAGGCGCTGATGCGACCGAGCTTGCGCCCGCTTCTCGGGCAACGTCTGGTCCCCATCGCGACGCCCCTCTCGATCTCCGGCATCTCACCGGAGGCTCTGGAGCGATTCACCCCGGAGTTGCAGAGGTTCGGATTCTTTCCGATCGCGGGGATTTCGGCCGGCGCGGCGATCACGCCCCTAGCTCCGATCACGCCTGAGACGCTGGCGCCCGGCAAGTCCGTCAGCGTGCAGCTCATGCGCGGCGACCTCTCGATCGAAGCCATCGGCACGGTGACGCTTCGCGAAGGATCGAGGATCTACGCCTTCGGCCACCGTCTGTTCAACCTCGGGGGAGTGGACATGCCCCTCTCGGAGGCTTCGACGATCGCCATCATCCCGAGCGTGATGAGCTCCTTCAAGCTGGGCGTCACGGAGCGACTCGTCGGGACATTGCGGCAGGATCGCTCGGCCGGCGTCCTCGGCGTACTGGGCGAAGCGCCGCGCCTGATCCCGCTCACGCTTGAGCTGAAGAAGAGCCGGGGAGGGACGCACACCTATCGCGTCGAGATGATCAACAACGGCGTGCTCACACCGCTTCTGGTGAACCTCGCCGTCTTCAGCGCCATCACCGGGAGCGAACGGAGCTTCGGCGATGTGACGCTGCGCGTGCGCGGGGCGATCAAAATCCGCGGACATGAGGACGTGCTCCTGGATGGCCGCTTCTCAGCGACGAACGAAGCGCCGGTACAAGCGGCCCTCTCGGTCGCTCTTCCGGTGAGCTATCTGCTCAACAGCGGCTTTGACGTGACGCTGGAGGGGATTCAGTTGGAGATCGAAGCGCTCGAGCAGCGGCGCATGGGGACGCTTGATCGCGTGTGGGTCAATCGCACCGATGTGCGGCGCGGGGAGACCATCGAGCTGCAAGTCTACGCGCGCACCGAAGATGGGCGCGAAGTCGTCGAGCGCGTGCCGATCGAGATCCCGGCCGATGCTCCTCTGGGGCGACTCTCGATCGTCGTGGGCGATGGTAATGCCGTTCAGGCCTATGATGGCCGACAGGTCACCGCCTCGCTCAACGCGGTGCAAAGCTTGGCTCAACTCATCCGCGCGCTCAATCGCTTGCGCAAGAGCGATCGGCTCTACGTCAAGCTCATTCACTCCAGTCCGGGCGCCATTGTGAAGAACGAGGAGCTGCCGGCGCTGCCTCCATCGGTCCTGGCGACGATCGGATCCGAACGCACGGCCGGAGGGTATCACCCGCTCCCCTATACGACGCTCAAGGAGATCGAGCTGCCTCCGGGCGAGTTCCTCATCACCGGTCACCGACAGGTCTCCATCACCGTGGTGCGATAGAGCGCGAGATGCCAGGTGCCATTCACCCCTGTGAGACCGAGACAAGGCGCCGCTTGTCCTCTCTCCGGGTATGTCGCCGGAGCCATCCCCCCTAAGGAGAAGAGGCGCATGATCGAAACGTCGCTCCCTCCCTCACTCGCCCTCCGATTCGTGGATCGGCGAACCTCACACCGAACTCGCGCGGGCGTCTCCCGATCCGCGATCGCCTTGGGTTTGGCCGTGCTGGTGAGCGTCCTCTCCATTCCGGCCATCGCCGGAGGGACGCAGTATTGGCAGCCTCAGGGGCAGGCAGCTTATTTGCGCGGAGATCCCGAAGGGATCTCCATCTCGCGCGAAGGGCGGCTTCTGCTGGCTCCGGCGCTCGTCCCCGTATTCGACACTGGACAAGCGTTCATCTGGTCGAGCGTCGCCGATCGAAAGGGGAACATTTACCTGGGGACGGGACACGAGGGAAAGGTCTTCCGCGTGGACCCGCAAGGGAAAGGCACGCTCGTCCTCGATACGGAAGAGCTGGATGTCACCGCCCTGGCCGTTGACGCGGAGGACAACATCTACGTGGGGACTTCCCCTCAGGGAAAGGTGTATCGCGTGACCCCTCATGGTCAGAGCATGGTGTTCTTCGACCCCGAGGACACGTATATCTGGTCGCTCGCCGTCCACGGCGATACGCTCTTTGTCGGCACGGGCGCGAGAGGGCGAATTTACCGCGTCGACAAGGCGGGTCGAGGGCAAGTGCTTATTGACACGAAGGAGACGAACATCATGGCGCTCGTCGTAGATCCCACCGGAGCGGTGATCGCCGGGACGGACCCCGGGGGGTTGATCCTGAAGGTGACGCCTCAAGGCCGAGCCTTCGCGCTCTATGATTCGCCGGTGCGAGAGATTCACGATCTGTGGCTCGCCCCGGATGGGACGATATACGCGCTCGGATTGAGCGAGCGGGAGACGCGCTCGACGTCGGCTCCCTCGCCTTCCCCTCCCCCGCCGGTGACCGCCACAAGCAGCACGGGCAGCGTGACGGTGACCATCACCAGCTTCGACCTCACGCCACCGATCGCGGCCGAACCCGAAGGACAAAAGGTGAATGCGGTGCTCTATCGCCTCCGCCCGTCGGGGGAGGTAGAGTCCCTCTGGAGCGCTCCATCCACAAGCGCCTTCTGCGTGATGCTGGACGATTCCGGGAATGTGCTTCTGGGGACGAACGATAAAGGGCGCCTCTACGCGGTGGATCCGCAGGGGAATGCGACTCTTCTTGTGCAAACCTCCGAGGCGCAGATCTCCCGCTTTGTGCGCAGCCGCCTCGGGCTCTTCGTCGCGACGAGCAACTTGGGCAAACTCTTTCGTCTGGGGCCGGAATGGGCGGCGCAAGGCACCTATGAATCTCCCGTCTTCGATGCGCGGTTCATCGCGCAATGGGGCACGATCACGTGGCAGAACCAAGTGGGACGAGTCGAGGTCCGAACGCGCACGGGGAACACGGAGGCTCCGGACGAGACCTGGAGCGAATGGTCGCCACCGGTAGAAAACGGAGGGAAAGTGCTGAGTCCGCCAGCGCGGTTCATCCAATTCCGCCTGACGCTCA
>BEHK01000126.1 GCA_002898775.1 bacterium HR08
CACGCCAGCCGAGCCCGAGGCGAAGCTGATCGCATTTTACGAGCGCGTTCGCCCTGGCGGCCCCGGCTGGGCATCCTTTGCGCGACAGCTCAATGCCCCAGTCCCCGACCCGCTTGCTCCCAGTCTGGCCTGCTGGATCCTCGGATGCGCGCTCATCTATGGCTTCCTTTTCGGAATTGGCGCCCTTATTTTCGGCCAATGGGCTAAGGGCCTCTTCTGGCTCGGTATTGGGCTTTTGGCCAGCGTCGGAATCCTCAGGCTCCATGCCTCTGTCACAAGGAGAGGTTATGCTCATCATAAGGATCGTTGAAGCATGCGGTTGCCTTCCGAAGATTTGGAAATTTCTTCCAGATTTTCGGAAACGCCTTCCGCGTGAGCAGGCGGTAGGAGCACGTCGCCTTAGTTCTATCCCTCTCTTGCTGAAGAACTTGGGCGCATGAAGGGAATCGTCCGCCTCGCGGAACATAAGTTGCTTGAAAATGGGGACGAACTCCCGTATCGGTCTTCGTCCGAAGACCACGCGGGAGGCAGCGTGATCTTTCACATTTCAGGGCTGAGCTGCAAGGCGCGGCCCTGCGAGACAGCTTCGGGAGGAGGCGTATGAAGAAACTCGCTGCGTGTGTGATGTGCTTAACACTCTTGATCCCAGGAGCCACGATGGCCTTCGGCCAAGGGACAACCTCGCGAGTAGTTGGTGTGGTGACCGATCCGACGGGGGCCGTCGTCCCTGACGCCGTCGTCACCATCATCAACGAAGCGACGCGCGTCGCGTACACGACGCGCACGACCTCGGCTGGGACATACGTCTTCGATTCCATTCCCATCGGCACCTACACGGTGACGGTGGAGAAGGAGGGGTTCAAAAAATTCGTCTCCACGGGGAACGTCCTGACGATCGGACAGCCCATGACCGTCAACGTGAGATTGGAGGTTGGGCAGATCGCCGAAGCCGTCGAAGTGACGGGCGCCGCGGAGCTCGTTCAGACGAGCACGTCGGGGAATTTCGGGAACCTCGTGAATCAGCAAGCGATTCTGAACCTGCCGATCGTGGGCGTGCGCGGGCGTAATCCGTTGGATTTCGTCCTCTTTCAACCGGGCGTGGTCTCGGGAGCGAATACGGGCGGTGGCGTGCACGTGCATGGAGCGCGCGATCGCGCCTGGAACTTCACGCTCGACGGCATCGACATCAACGAGACGAGCGCCGGCGGGTCGAATTTCTCCCCGCTGCGCACGAATCCCGACACGCTGGCCGAGTTTCGCGTCCTGACGAGCAATTTCACGGCCGAATACGGGCGCAGCAGCGGCGGACAAGTGACGATGGTGACGCGCTCGGGCACGAACGAATTCCATGGCACGCTCTTCTGGTTCTATCAAACGCCACGACTGCACGCGAATGAGTACCAGAACAACGTCAATAACCAACCGAAGCGCCAGTTCGTGCAGCATATTCCAGGATTCAGCCTCGGCGGGCCGATCGTTCGGAACAAGACTTTCTTCTTCACGAACCTGCAGGTCCTGCGCACGAGCGAGACGCGCGTAGTGACGAGCACCGTGTATACGGCGGAAGCTCGACGCGGTCTGTTCCGTTATGTTCGAGGTGGGCGAAATATCCCGGCAGGTAGTGAGAACGCCTCCGTGGATTTCAACGGGAACCCCCTGCCCGGCGTCAATATCGGCGTCTATGACATTACGGCGAACGATCCGGCCGGCTACGGCCTCGATCCCACGATCAAGCGCCTGATTGACCTCACGCCCTTGCCGAATGACTTCACCGTGGGCGATGGCCTGAACGTCGCCGGATTCACCTGGTCGCCGACCCAACGGGAGGAGCAAGAGGATTTCGTCTTGCGGATCGATCATGTCTTCAACGAGCGCCATACCCTTTTCGGCCGATGGGCACATGGGCGTCAGGACACGTTCGGCGACTTCGCCAACAGCGGGTGGGCGCGCTTCCCGAACACGCCGCGCTTCGTGGATACGACGCGAGACCCCCGGAATCTCGCGATCAACTGGCGGTGGACGCCGACGGCCCGTATGACGAACGAGTTCGTCATCGGGATGAACCGCTTCACCTTCAGCTTCAACAACCCCGATCCGAACCCGCAGACACCTCCCGTCGTCCTGAACAATGTGACGACGCCGCTGCCGGGGACGGATCCCTTCTTCTATAACGTGCGCGCGTTGACGACCTATCAGCTCGTGGACAATTTCACGTACGTTCGCGGAGCGCACACGTTCAAGACGGGCATCAACTTCCGCTACCAGCGCCACATTGATCGGCGGACGTCGGTGGCCGGGCTGAACACGCGCCTTTCGGTTGACTTGAGCACGGCGGTGAACACGGTGGATCCGGTCGCCTTCAAGTTGCCGGCGGACATCAACACGACGTTCGACCGTCCGCGCCTGCAGGCAGCCATCAATGACTTGCTCGGGCGCGTGGGGACGATCAGCCGCGCGTTCGTCGCCATCAGTGACGATCAATATGGGCCGCCGGGGACGACCTTCAGCTTCGACGCTCGTTATCCCGAGTACGATTTCTACTGGCAGGACACTTGGAAGATTCGCCCCAACCTGACGCTCGACCTCGGCCTGCGCTGGGAGATCAAGCTCTCCCCGAGCGATCCCCGCAATCGGATCCTTCGACCGGAGCGTCCCATTGTCCTGGGTGCGCCTGCGAGCAACACGATCCGTTGGGTGAAGGGCGAGCTGTACGATGACGACTGGAACAACCTTGGCCCCACGATCGGCTTCGCGTGGGACCCGTTCGGCACGGGGAAGACCTCGATTCGGGCAAATTATCGCCTGGCGTATGATCGCGTGCCCACGTTTCTCTTCTCGTCATTCATTTTCCCCACGATGCCAGGGATCACTCTGCCGGTGATCAACCAGGAGTTCGGGCAGCGCGGAGGGCGGCTTCGCGATGGACTCCCGACACTCGCGCCTCCGGCCGGCGTGACGCCTGCGCAACTCCGCCAGCCGGCTCCCTTCTCGACAGCGAGCCTCCACGTCGTGGATCCGAGCATGCGCTCCCCGAAGACTAATATGTGGGGCCTGAGCATCCAGCGGGAGTTGGCGTGGAAGACAGTGTTGGAGCTGAACTACATCGGTCGCCGCGGGGTCGGTCTGTTCGGCGCGTATAACATCAACCAGGCCGAGATCTTCCAAAATGGGTTCCTCGAGGCCTTCCGCATCGTGCAGGCGGGTGGAGAGAGCGACCTCATCAACCGACTGCTGGAGAAAGACTCGCGGCGGCGAGCGGGAGAGACCGGCTCGCAAATGCTCCGACGGCTCTTCGCCTCGACGCTGAATCTGAATTCAGTGGCGGCCCTGGCCGCATCACTCGCGACGCGTACCGAAGGTGGGCAACCTCTTGTCGTTGCCAGCGGCTTCAGCCCCTTCTTCTTCTTCCCCTTCCCGCAATTCTCGGGTGGATTGGTCGTCCTCGACAGCAACGATTTCTCGACCTACCATGCCTTCGAAGCGCAGATCTCGCGGCAGCTCAGCCGAGGTCTGAGCTTCCAGTTCAGCTACACCTTCGCGAAGTCGCTCGACACTCGCTCCTTCGATCCCACCTTCACGACGGCAGCAACGGGAACAGCCCAATCGGCTTCGAGCACACCCTTCGATCTCCGCAATCGGCGGTTGAACTACGCGCGCTCGGACTTCGACCGTCGGCATTCCTTTCAGGGGTATTGGACCTGGGACCTCCCCTTCGGTCTCGGACAGCGCTGGGGGGCCAATTGGCATCCCGCGCTGAACCATGTCGCCGGAGGATGGCAGGTCGCCGGCATCGTGCGCTGGCATTCGGGTCGTCCCTTCACCGTCTACTCCGGAGCGAATACCCTGAGCAACATCGTTTCTTCCCCGGCCGATTGCAACGGGTGCACACCGGATATGGGGCGGCTGATCATGGAGGCGGGAACCTTCTACTACTTCGATGCGCAGCAGCGCGCGCTCTTCTCGATCCCAGCTCCTGGACGGCTCGGGAACACGGGGCGCAATTTCTTCACTGGGCCCTCGTTCTTCAACCTCGATCTCACTATCGGGAAGCAATTCCGCATCACCGAGCGCCACAACCTCCAATTCCGGCTGGAGATCCAGAACGCGACCAATACGCCCTCGTTCGGATTCCCGACGGCCGTGGTCACCAGCCCCGTCTTCGGTCGAGTGCGGGATAGCGTCGTCAGCAGCTCGCGGAAGATGCAACTCGCTCTGAAGTACAACTTCTGAGCCTCGAGCGGGCGCGGAGGGCGAGAGGGCTCCCCCTCCGCGCCCATCTGCTTCACTCTCGCCTATCTCCCATCTCCCCGCACCAATGTCCCCCTCGATGCGCACGGATACGCATATGCTATAATGGGCAAAGCGAGGAACGCGCTATGGAGAGGCTAAGAGATGTGCTGGTTCGCGCGACAGCGTGCGACGGGATGGTGCGATGTGTCGCGGCGATCACCACCCGTCTCGTGGATGAAGCGAGTCGGCGACATCGAACATCACCGACCGTCTCCGCTGCCCTGGGACGCACGCTGACGGCCGGCGCGCTTCTGGGCAGTATGCTGAAAGATACCGAAAAGGTGACGATCCTGCTCCAGTGCACGGGACCGATTGGTGGGATCACGGTCGAAGCTGATGCGCGTGGGAACGTTCGCGGATATGCGAAGAATCCCCGGGTGGATTTGCCGCTCACGGAGAAGAAGAAATTCGATGTCAGCGGAGCCGTCGGCGGCGGGATGCTCTACGTCTTGCGCGAGGCCGATTATTATCGCACCGGGCTCTTCCGCGATCCATACTGCGGCTCGGTTCCCATCGTCTCCGGAGAGATCGCCGAAGACGTCGCCTATTACCTCACGCAGTCGGAACAAATCCCCTCGGCCGTCTCCCTGGGCGTTTTCGTCCTCCCGGATGAGGAGCGATTTTTCCGCGTCGAGGCCGCTGGGGGATTTCTCATTCAGACCTTCCCGGGCGTCTCGAACGATGTCATTCGGGACCTGGAGGCCTCCATCCTCGCCACCCCTTATGTCACCGAGATGATTCGCCAGGGCATGGGCCCCCGCGAGATTCTGCACACGGCGCTTGGCGCGTATACCTTCGAGATCCTTGAGGAGAAGGAGCTTCGCTTCGCCTGCACGTGTTCGTTTGAGCGGGCGCGTCGCATCCTGGCGGCTTTGGACCCTGAGGAGCTGCGCGCGATGCTGCGGGAGGATGGTGGAGCGGAGATGATCTGTCACTTCTGCAACGCCACGTATCGCTTTGACGCGGACGACCTCCGAGCTGTGCTTCTCGAACGCGATCCGACAGCTTAGCTCAAGCGCAGGAGATCGCGGTCGGAGGTCGCCAGTCCCGCAACGAAAGCCGCGATCACGAGTCCTCCCGCCGCCAAGGCCCAGCGGGCTCCGACCCACTCGGCGAAGGAGCCCATCAAGAGGTTCCCCACAGGCAGCAGGCCCATGAACGAGAGCGTGTACATGCTCATGACGCGACCGCGCATATGTCCGGGCACGTGTATCTGAAGGAGCGTGTTGATGACGGCCACACTGCTGACCATGGCCCACCCGTCTATGAAGAGGAAGAGGAGCGAGAGCGCGAAGGTGCGCGAGAGGGCGAAACCACACGTCGAGAGACCAAAGACGATCCCGCCAAGCACCGCGAGCTTCCCTTTGGATCGGAAATTGCCCAGGCGCGCGAGCACCACTGCCCCCAGGACGGCTCCCAATCCGCTGGCCGCCATGAGATACCCGAGCCCCGTCGCCCCGCGTCGAAGGATATCGCGGGCGAAGAGAGGAAGGAGCGTGATGTAGGGGAGCCCGAAGAGGCTGATCGCCGCGATGATCGTCAACAGCCGCAACACACGGCCCTGCCCGCGGACGTAAGTCACCCCCTCGAGGAATCCCTCCCAAAGGGAATTCGTCCTCGCCGGACTCTCAGGTTGCGGCAACCGAATTCGATACAAGGCGAAGATGAGCGCCAGGAAGCTCACGGCATTGAGATAGAAACATCCGGCCACGCCGATCGCGCCGACGGCGAATCCCGCGAGCGTCGGTCCGATGACGCGCGAGAGGTTGAATTGGATCGAATTCAACGCGATGGCATTCATCACTTCCTCAGGTCCCACCAGATCGCGGACAATCGCCTGATAAGTCGGCAACGTCAGCGCCGTCATCACCCCGCTCAAGAGCGCGATGATCGCGATCTGCCCGACCGTCACAAGATGTAGCTCCGTCAGGACCCCTAACCCCACGGCCAGCAGCATCAGGGCCGTTTGCGTCGTGAGCAAGAGCTTCCGCCGATCGAAGAGATCGGCCACGACGCCTCCGACGAGCGAGAGGACGAGGACCGGGAGCGATCCCACGAATCCGACGAATCCGAGCCAGAAGGGGGAGTTGGACAGTTGCAGCACGAGCCATCCCTGCGCGACCGATTGCATCCACGTCCCGATGTTAGAGAGGAAGGAGCCCGTCCAAAAGAGGCGATAATTGCGATTCCTCAAGGCGCGAAACGCGTGGCCGAATCCGCGAGGCTTCCACACGCTTGCTGCAATCGCCGTCTCCGCGCGATTCACAATGACCTCCCGAAACGCCCACCTCCACAGGAGCAATGTATGCGGCGCCCGCCTTCGCTGTCAAGCAACGTCGTCCGTCCCTCCGCCGCCGCGCGCCTTTCGGCATTCACCGGAGGCTTCACGAAGATTTAACTTGCGACTCCACGCGAATTCCCCTAAAATCTCGACTGTGTCGGATGGGCGTGGCGAACCAGAGGGAGAGGGGCTGTTGTTCTCATAACCCAGAGAGGCCTCTGGTCGTGAGAACCTGATTTCAGGAGGGAGCATGAGTATGAACCGTGCCCTGCGCTTCACACGGCAGATCATCGGGGTGTTCGTTCTTCTCCTCCTCTCGGCGGTTCCCGCCTGGGCGCAGACGCAGGCCAGCACAGGACAGATCGTCGGCCTCGTCGTGGATCCACAGGGAGCCGCTGTGCCGAATGCGAAGGTCACCATCGTGGAGACCATGACCGGTTTTCGCCGCGAGGTCTTCACCAACGAAGCCGGACAGTATCGGGCTGTGTTGCTTCCGGCCGGACGCTACAGCGTGACGGTGGAAGCCCAGGGCTTTCAAACGCAGACGCGCACGGGCGTCGAGGTCAATGTGGGTCGAGCGGTGGATG
>BEHK01000127.1 GCA_002898775.1 bacterium HR08
CTTTGATGTGTCCGTGAAGGTGAAGAACGTCTGAGAACTTGAGATCTCCGATGATCTCCGTCCCATCATCGAGGAATCCACGGACTTCGACAGGGGATTCTTTTCGAAATCTCATAGCGTAGCGTCTCCTTTCCCCAGGATGAGGTTATAGATGCGGTCCAGATCGGCCATCGAGTAATATTCGATCTCGATCTTTCCGCCGGAAGTGCCGTGGAGGATGCGCACCTTTGTTCCCAAGTATCGGCCGAGCTGCTCGGCGGCTGCGCGAAGGTGAGGATCCATTGGCGGCGATCCTTTTCGGAGTTGAGGAGAAACTGCGGCATTCCACTTTCGCACGGCGGCTTCGGTGTCGCGAACAGAAAGTCCTCGTGCGACGATCTCCTGAGCCAGTTGTTTCTGAGCATCGGCCGAGTTCAAACTCAGCAGGGCCTTCGCATGTCCAAAGGAGAGCTTCCCTTCCTCGATGAGCGTCTGGACTTCGTGAGGAAGACGAAGGAGCCTCAGGGAATTGGTGATCGAAGTCCGATCGCGGCCGACGCGGCGGGCGACCTCCTCCTGGGTCAGCCCCAACCGCTCGATGAGGCGCTGATAGGCTTGGGCTTCTTCGATGGGGTTGAGGTCTTCGCGTTGGATGTTCTCGATGAGCGAGAGCTCCAGCACCTGTTCATCAGGGACCTCGCGGATGACGGCCGGGATCTTCAGCAATCCGGCCAGTTGAGCCGCTCGCCATCGGCGTTCCCCGGCGATGATCTCATAACGAAGGCCACGGCGACGCACGATGATCGGCTGCACGAGGCCATGAGTGCGGATCGAATCAGCCAGCTCGCGCAATCGCTGTTCATCATATCGAGTGCGAGGTTGATAGGGACTCGGATCAATGAGATCAACATCCAGTTCGACGACCTGTTCTGCGAGGGCTTGGGTTTCTCCAAGAAGAGCTTCAAGTCCTCTGCCGAGGGCCTTTCGCGTCATGATTGAGGACCTCCAGGGCGAGATTTCGGTAGCTCTCGGCTCCCCGAGAGCGATCATCGTAGAGGATGATGGGCTTTCCATGACTTGGAGCTTCGGCCAAGCGCACATTTCGCGGGATGACCGTTTGGAAGACCTGTGAGCCCAGGAAATCTCGTAAGTCGGCCATGACCTGGTGCGAGAGATTGGTGCGTTCGTCGTGCATGGTGAGGAGGAAGCCTTCGATCTGAAGCCGAGGGTTGAACTGTCGTCGAATTCGGACGAGGGTGTCCCAGAGTTCAGAGACGCCTTCCAAGGCATAATATTCGCACTGGATAGGCACAAGGACGGAGTCAGCAGCTGTCAAAGCGTTGAGCGTGAGAAGTCCAAGCGAGGGAGGACAGTCGATGAAGATGAAGTCGAAGTCCTGACGAATGGGGTCCAGGGCTTCGCGGAGGCGGTACTCGCGCCGCTCAATATCCACCAATTCGACTTCGGCTCCGGTGAGATTCCGTTCTGAGGGGACGAGCCAGAGCGTCGGGAGCTCTGTCGGCAGGATCAGATCACCGATCGGCTCGCCGAAGATAAGGGCGTGGTAGACGGATTTCCGAACGGCACCGCGTCGAATCCCGAGTCCGGAAGTGGCGTTGGCTTGAGGATCGAAATCCACAAGCAGCACGCGACGTTCGAGCGCGGCGAGCGCAGCCGAGAGATTGACGGCTGTGGTGGTCTTCCCCACGCCCCCTTTCTGATTGGCGATGGCGATTGTGCGACTCATGGCCTCGCGCGTCGCCGTCAAGATAGCACAAAATGGAGGGATTGAAAAGATCAATTTTCCAAGCGGGGCGTTCCACGTGGAACGAGAGTCATGTGACCGGTTCCACGTGGAACCGTCTGGGCTGGCGAAGGATGATCAGTCGCCGCTCCCGAGTATATGGGATGATGACGGAGCTGACCCCCCATCTGGAAGCCGCAGATTCCCCAACGATGCGCTCCAGATCTTCATCGCCAAAGAGAAGGACCTGCATGCTCTCTTCGGCGAAGGCGAGCAGATCGGGAATCCGCTCCCGCATCCGCTCAAGCGCCCTGCAGATGACTCCATCGAAGTCTCGACTCCCGTACGCCTCAAATCGTCCGCAGAAGATCTCGACGTTTTCCAAGCCCAGCCGACGCACGGCCTCCGAGAGGAAGACGGCTCGTTTTCTGTCTTTCTCAATCAAAACCATCGCGATAGCCGGTCGCGCCAAGGCCACGGGAATCCCGGGAAATCCCCCACCCGAGCCCACGTCTACGATCTTGGTGATCGAGGGATCAAGCCATCGCTCTCCATAAAGCGACTCCACGTAGTGAAAGCGGGCAGCTTCCTCAGGGTCAAGAATCCGCGTCAGGTTGATCCGCTTGTTCCAGTGAAGCAGCAAGCCGTAGTGTTCGCAGAGCTTCGCACAGAGTGCCTCAGAGAGAGGGAGACCAAATCGTTGCGCCCAAATCTTCACATAGTGGCAGAATGCGCGCTTTTTATACTCGAGCTCGTTCACGCCGGGACCGAAGTTCCAGATGAATGTTCAAGAGCGTCAAAGCCGCCGGCGTCATACCCGGAATCCGACGCGCTTGTCCAAGAGTCCGAGGTCGAATCCGCGTCAGTTTCTCCACGATCTCTCGCGAGAGACCGGAGATCTGAATGAAATCCATATCCTCCGGAATCATCCGCGTCTCCATCCGCTCCAGCTTCTCCGCCAATTGTCGCTGGCTCTCAATATATCCCGCATACTTCAAGTCATTCACCGCGACCCGAAGCTCCTCGCGATCTACCTGCTCTCGCAAACCGTCGGGCAAGAGAAGTGCGATATGTTCAGCATCCACTTCTGGACGGCATATCAGTCTCGCTAAACTCGTCGGCTCATCCAAGCGAATCCCCGTCGCCTCACTGAAACGAGTCCAGCCTTGAGCATCGTTTTTGATTTTCGTATTCAAGAAATATTGCTTCAATGTTTCTATGTTTCTCCGCTTCTTTGAAAATTCGATATACCGATCCTTGCCGATCAATCCGAGGCGGTGTCCGATCTCGGTCAGTCGCATATCTGCATTGTCGTGACGAAGAAGCAATCGTAACTCAGCTCGTGATGTGAACATGCGGTATGGCTCATCCACACCTTTGGTGACGAGATCGTCAATGAGAATGCCGATATAAGCCTGAGAGCGGCTGAGGACGAGGGGATCTTCGCCGCGGACGCGGAGAGCGGCATTGATTCCGGCCATGATGCCTTGGGCTGCGGCTTCCTCGTACCCGGTTGTCCCATTGATTTGGCCGGCGTGGAAGAGGCCCTCGATCCGTTTGGTCTCCAGCCAGGGATGTAGCTCAGTAGGATCTACGAAGTCATACTCGATGGCGTAGGCTGGGCGAATGAACTTGACGCGCTCCAGTCCAGGAATCGTCCGCACGAACTCCAATTGGACTTCGACGGGCATGCTGGAAGAGATGCCGTTCGGATAGACCTCGTCAGTGTAGTATCCTTCGGGTTCGAGGAAGATCTGGTGTCGTTGTTTGTCGGGGAATTTGACGATCTTATCTTCGATGGAGGGGCAATAGCGAGGGCCGATGCCCTGGATTTGCCCGCTGTAGAGGGCCGACTTTTCGAGATTTCGGCGGATGACCTCGTGTGACTTCTCGTTTGTGTAGACGATGAAGCAATCAATCAAGGGTTGGGTGATGGCGCGCGTCGTGAAGGAGAACGGCTGCGGCGGATCGTCGCTGGGTTGGCGTTCGGCCTGAGAGAAGTCAATGGTTCGGCCATCGAGGCGCGGTGGCGTTCCGGTCTTCAATCGTCCGATGCGGAAGCCAATGCGGCGGAGGGTTTCGGCCAGCTCGATCGAGGGCTTTTCGCTCAAGCGTCCAGCGGGGAAGGTCAACCGCCCGATGTGGATGAGGCCACGCAGGAACGTCCCGGTTGTGAGCACAACGGCGCGGGCGGCGAAGGTGCGTCCATCGGCGAGGCGAAGGCCGCGGATCGTGCGCCCTTCGATGAGCAGATCGGCCACTTCACCCTCGATGATCGAGAGACCAGGTGTCTCTCGGAGCTGACGCTGCATCTCCCGGCGGTAGACAGTACGATCACATTGGGCGCGGGGAGATTGAACGGCCGGGCCGCGGCTTCGATTGAGGACGCGAAAATGGATCCCGATGCGATCGGTGACGATGCCCATGAGACCTCCCAGCGCGTCGATCTCGCGCACGAGATGGCCCTTGGCGATCCCCCCGATCGCCGGGTTGCAGGACATCTGAGCGATCAGCTCGGCCGAGAGCGTCACGAGCGCCGTTCGGCAGCCCATGCGGGCGGCCGCATGAGCCGCTTCGCATCCGGCGTGTCCGCCACCGACGACGATCACGTCGAAATGGTCCTCGAAGCGCATGGCGGTCATTTCCCGATGCAGAAGGTCGAGAAGATACGCTCCAGGATCTCCTCGATCGTCACCTCACCCGTGATCTCCCCTAAATTTCGGAGCGCGTCATGCAGGCCCACCAGGGCGACCTCCTCCGAATATCCCTCCATGAGCGCGCGTCGCGCCTGAAGGACCGCCTCCCGAGCTGCAACGATCAGCCGGTGATGACGCGCATTGGTGAGTATAACATCTTCGGGCGAGAAGGCGCTACCGCAAGTGATCGTCTCCAGGATCTGCCGGCGCAGCTCATTCACGCCTTGACCGGTCAGGGCGGAGATGTAGCAGATCGGTGCTTCATGAGTGAGCGCTCGGACCGATTCCGGATCGAGCCGTTCGGGAAGATCACGCTTGTTGATCACGATGAGTCGGGGGACGGAGCGGGTTTCCTCCAAAACGAGGCGATCCTCTCCCTCGAGCGGTCGTGAGCCATCCAGGACGACGAGCACCAGATCGGCATCGGCGATGGCTTGTCGGCTGCGTTCGATCCCCAGGCGTTCGATCCGATCGGTCGCTTCGCGCAAGCCCGCCGTGTCCACCAGGTGAATGGGGATGCCCTCGATCGAAGCCATCTCGATGAGCATGTCGCGCGTCGTCCCGGGGATCTCGGTCACGATGGCGCGCTCTCGCTCCAGCAGGCGATTGAAGAGGCTCGATTTCCCCACATTCGGTTTCCCGATGATGGCGATATGGATCCCCTCGCGAACGAGGCGCCCCGTGCGATAGTGCGAGGCGATCTCCTCAAGCTGAGCGATCACCGCTTCGAGCCGGCGAAGGAGGGAGGCGCGGCTCTCGGTCACGATATCGTCCTCGACGAATTCGACGGCCGTCTCCATCTGCACGATCACGTCCATGAGCGTTTGCCGAAGCGGTTGAAGGCGTCGGGAGAGGCTCCCTTGCATTTGTCGTAAGGCGACGCGAGCTTGTGTGACGGTCTGGGCTTCGATCAAGTCGCGGATCGCCTCGGCCTGAGTGAGATCTATGCGCCCGTTGAGGAAAGCGCGGAGGGTGAACTCTCCAGGCCCAGCGGCGCGAGCGCCACATTCCAGGAGCACTTCCACGACCCGCCGCAACACGATGGGACTCCCGTGGCAACTGAACTCGATGACGTCCTCACCCGTGTAGCTGTGCGGTCCGGGGAAGAACGTGGCGATGGCTTCATCGAGGAGATCTCCCGTTTGAGGATCGCGAATTTCGCCGAGGGTCGCCCGTCGTGGCGGGAAGGGAGCCTCGTGCGGTGCTCCTTTCGCCTTGGGGTGGAAGACGGTGCGAGCGATCTCTCGGGCTCGTGGCCCGCTCAGGCGAACGATCCCGATGCCCCCTCGTCCTGGCGGTGTCGAGATCGCGGCGATGGTGTCTTCGGATGCGTAAGCCATAGCGGCTCTGGCTGCGATGAACCCACGAATATTTTGTCCTCTCAAAGGGAGGGACGCAAAGTGCCTTCTCAGGAGAGGGCTCCCGTCGCTCGCTCGTGCCGGGTCGCGCGCCGCTCATCCTTTCGTCGCGGCCTTTGGCTTCGAGACTCGACGGGCGTCTGGCTCGGCCGCGACCGGCGGCGGCTGTGGGCCCAGCGAGCGGTTGATCAGGAGCTGCTGTCCGATCCCCACGAGATTGCTGAACATCCAGTAGAGGACCAATCCGCTCGGAGCTCTCCAGAAGAAGAGATAGGTGAGCAGGACGGGCATCACATACGCCATCATGAAGCGCTGAACGCGTTGCGAGGGATCACTGCTTGGAGTCGGCGTCATCAGCGTCGAGATGATCATCGAAGCGCACATGAGAATCGGCAGGACGTGCCATCGGTCGGGCGACGAGAGGTCATCAATCCAGGCGACGAAGGGCGCCTGACGCACATCCAGGCTGACCGTCAGTAGGACGAACATCGCCCAGAAGATCGGCAGTTGCAGCAGCAGCGGCAGGCATCCTCCCAAAGGGTTCGCCTCTTTCATGAGCCGAAGCTGCTCCATCTGCAGCTCCTGCAGGCGCGGGTCGTTCTTCTTCAGCCCCTTCATCTTCTCCTGCAGCTCGCGCATCTTGGGTTGCAGAGCGCTCGCCTTTCGCATGCGGATCGTGGAGGACCGGCGCAAGGGGTAGAAGAAGAGGTTGAGCGCGATCGTCACGACGATGATGCCCACGCCGTAGTTCCCCGTGAGCTTGTGGATGGCGTGAAGCGCCGGGAGCAAGATCCAGGTGATGAGCGGCTTCACAACTGAGGAGAAATAACCGTAGTTGATGACCTCCTCCAGCCCCACTCCGCCCAGCCGAGCGTCGAGCGCCGCCAGCACCTGCGGATCTTTCGGACCCGCGAACACCGTGAATTCCTGCGGCGCGCTCATAGGAAGCGTCACGGCGATAAAATGGCGCGTGATCTCCTCGTCCTCGATCGTCTCCTTGAGCGCGTGCGTTGAGAAGTTCACTCGCGAAGTCGGCGCCATCGGAATGGCGACCAGGGCGAAGTAGTTATCTTCGATACCCGCCCAGGCGATGGGACCTTGCGGCGGCTCCTTGGGCACCTTCTCGGCGCGAACGCGGTGGGTCTCCTCTCGGGCGCGCACGACGGCTACGGGCGGGGTCTTCGTATACGTGTCGCTGCGACGGATGCTCTGATCGCCGAAGCTCGGTCCGAGGACGAGAGCGACCTCGAGCGGGCGTCCGGCGCGCGTGGCCGAGATCGAGAGCCGAAAGTCGTAACGATCTCCGAAGAACGTGAAGGTCTTCT
>BEHK01000128.1 GCA_002898775.1 bacterium HR08
ACGCTCGAGCCCACGAGCGCCTGCGGGCGTTGGGCGGGCGTCGCGCTCACGTCGCACTCTCACACGGTCGCGATCTGGCCATCGCGCAGGTCATCCTGGAGGGATGAGCCCTTGGCCGGAGCTCGGGTGGCGACATCTCGGGCGCGCCCTCGGATCATCGCAGCTCCCCTGCGCTGTCTTCCTCGTGCTCTTGCGCCGGCGGCGGAGACGGCTTACACTCATTGGCTTCCAAGGTGACACATCGCGACGAAACAACCTTCGAGGGGGAGGGATGTCGTGAGCGAACGTCTGGGAATCCGAATCGGCGCTCTTCTGCTCGCCTTGGTGGGCGCCAGTGTCGCTTCCCCTTCTTCCGTCATGCAAGAGCGCGGAGCCGCGGAGCCGCGCGGCTTGCTCTTCCCCGGTGAAGAGCGTCATCTGGCCAATATTCGCCAACTCACCTTCGGGGGCGAGAACGCCGAGGCCTATTTCTCCGCCGACGGGAAGAAGCTCATCTTTCAATCCACGCGCCCGCCGTTTCTGTGCGATCAGATCTTCATCCTCGATCTGGAGACCAACGAGGTGCGCTTGGTCAGCACGGGGAAAGGGCGGGCGACCTGCGCTTACTTCTTCCCCAAGGGGGATCGCATCATCTACTCCTCGACGCATCATGTCAGCCCGGACTGTCCTCGGCCTCCCGATCGCACCCGCGGTTATGTCTGGGCGCTCTACGATGGCTATGACATCTTCTCGGCTCGCGTGGACGGCTCCGATCTCCGACAGCTCACCCACACGCCTGGTTATGATGCCGAAGCGACAGTCTCTCCCGATGGGAAGAAGATCGTCTTCACCTCGATGCGCGACGGTGATCCGGACATCTACGTCATGGATGCCGATGGACGCAAGGTGAAGCGCCTGACGCGCACGCCGGGTTATGATGGCGGCGCCTTCTTCTCCCCCGATGGGAAGCGCATCGTCTATCGCGCCCATCATCCTCGGAATATGGCTGAACTCGCCGATTTTCAGGCCTTGCTCAAAGAGGGAGCCCTCCGCCCCATGCGGCTGGAGATCTACGTCATGGATGCCGACGGCTCGCGACAGCGCCAGATCACCAACAACGGCGCGGCCAACTTCGCGCCCTTCTTCCATCCGAGCGGCCGACGGATCATCTTCTCGTCCAATCATCACGATCCGGCGCGGCGCAATTTCGACCTCTTTCTCATCAACGACGATGGGACGGGACTGGAACGCATCACGTTCAATCCGACTTTCGACGGCTTCCCCATGTTCTCGCCGGATGGGCGGAAGCTCGTCTTCGCCTCCAATCGCAATGCGCGAACGCCTGGGGAGACCAATATCTTCATCGCCGATTGGATCCCGTGAGCTGGCCCTTGGCGCGCGATGCTGACGCTGCAGCTCGAGCGCACGGAACGAGCGATGCGCTTGCGCGATGCGTAGCGGGCCTCCGACCCGAGGAGGCCGTTCGGAATATCCTCAGACGCAAAGCCGAGCGCGAAGCTGGACAGTTGAAACCGACCTCGTATAAGACGGCCCTCATCCTGCAAGGCGGCGCTATGCGCGGCGTCGCCAGCGCCGGCGCGATCATCGCCCTGGAGCAGCTCGGATACACATGCGCCTTCGATGCCGTCTACGGCGCTTCGGCTGGGGCCATCAACGGCGCGTACTTCCTGGCCGGACAGGCGGCCTTCGGAACTTCGATCTATTATCAGGACATCGCCAATCGCCGCTTCATCAACCTCTGGCGCCTTCGGAAGATCGTGGACATGGACTTCCTCTTTGAAGAGATCATCGCGCGCCGGAAGCGGCTTGATCTGAAGCGCGTGCGCGAGAACCCGACGCCGCTGATGATCGTCGCCACCGACGCGCTCACCGGACGCGAGGCCGTCTTCTGCAGCCATGACGAAGGAGCCGATCTTCTCACCGCCCTCAAAGCCAGTGCAGCCCTGCCGATCCTCTATCCGTATCCGGTTCGCCTCCATGATCGCTGGTACGTGGATGGCGGGGTTGTGGACGCGATTCCTATTGAGCGGGCCGTGCGCGACGGATGTACTGATCTTCTTGTCGTGCTCACCGTCCCCAAGACCCATCGGGCTCAGCCGCCCAGCGCGCTCGAGCGCGCATTAGCGGCGCGGTGGCTCCGTTCCATCAGCCCGGATCTGGAGCGGGCTTTTCTCCGGCGGCATGAAGCGTATAATCGAGCCCTCGATCTCGCCCTCGGCCGCCGCGCGGTCCCGGCCAATATCGTCGCGCTTTTCCTTGACCCTCAGCTTCCGCTTCGCCGTCTGACCACGGACGTCCATCTCCTCAAGCGAGCCGCCATTGAGATGGGGCGTCTTACCCTCCGGCTCTTCACCGGAGCTGACTATCAACCCCTGGAGCTGCTGCACTTTCGGAACGATCTCCTGGCAGAATCGCCTCTCTCTCCAAGATGATGTCGGCGCGAGGCCCGTACAAGCGGGCGCCCACATTCCGCCGGCGAGGCCTGGGACCATGGCGTCACGATCATTACCCACCTCCCCGAAGGTAGCCCTCCATCGCAGGGGTGCAGACCGTCAAACCACCTCTGCATGAGCCGCCCGCGTGCACATCCTGAGGCTCGCTATCGCTCCCCCCGGGTTGAACCTAAATGCGCAGGCTTATGGGCGAGACGAGATTGGTCCCAAAATAAGGGTGTGCTCCGCTCGCCCCCAGTTGGCTTCTTCACGGGGACACGGGGCGCGCGCTGCGGAAGATGCCGCTGCCTTCCGTTCCGGCGTAGAGCACCTGGCGCGCGTCGAGGGCGAGCGCGCGAACCGAGAGATTCGTCAGGCCGACGTTGACCGGCGTCCAACTCTCCCCGAGGTCGCGAGATCGAAATACGCCCTGGGCCGTGGCCGCAAAAAGCTGGCCGCCTGCCGCGCTCACGAGGGCGCGCACGTCAAGGTCGGTCAGGCCAGTCGCCACGCGTTTCCATTGCGGCTTCTCCTGCAGGGGCGTACGAAAGACGCCGCGCGCCGTCGCCGCAAAGAGTGTTCCATCTGAAGTCGCTACCAAGGCTCGGATCTCCTGTCCGCCCACGCCGGCGACTCCCGAGAGTCCGTATCCGCTCCACCTTCGACCATCGTCCGTCGAGCGGAAGACGCCGTTGCCGGTTCCCGCGAAGATCTGCCCATCAGGACTGGAAGCGAGGGCGAAGACGCGACGTCCGAGCAATCCCGAACGTCTCCATGTCCCCCCACCATCCTCGGAGCGGAAGAGACCGATCTGCGTTCCGGCGAAGATCGTACCGCTGGGTGCGACAAGGATGGCATGGATCGGCAGATTCGCTAATCCGACGAGCGTCCACGCCTCGCCGTCTCGCGAGAGGAAGAGCCCAAGGGGCGTCCCGGCCAGGAACGTTCCCCCGCGCGTCACGGCGAGCGCCAGTCCGTCGGTCGTCCGCGGGAGCACGTGGAGATAGCTCTGGCCCTGATCGCGAGAGAGAAAGAGCCCGTTTCCGGCCGTCCCGGCTACAAGTGCACCATCCGAGCGAACGGCGAGTGAGAGGATGACCGAGGCGATCACGCCCCGATTCACCGCGCGCCAACTCGTCCCGCCGTCGGTCGAGCGGAAGATGCCGGCTCCCAATGTTCCGGCCAGGAGCATTCCATCATCGGTCGGCAGGATTCTGAAAACGCGCAGGCTCTGCAACCCAGTGCTCACGCCGTGCCAGCTCGCCCCTCCATCAGTGGAGCGAAAGATGCCGCTTCGAGCCGTTCCGGCAAAGAGCGCACCGTCCGGAGCGAGCGCCAGGGAGAGGATCTCCAGGTTCCCCAAGCCCTCATTGGCTGCTCGGAAGTGCTCGGCATCGTCGGTCGAGACGAAGACGCCGCCGCCGAGCGTGCCGACGTAGATCGCATCGTCGGGCGTGATGACGACGCTCGAGATATTGTTGTTGAGCAAGCCGAGGTGAAACGTGTAGCGCCAGCTCCGCCCCTCATCTTTCGAGCGATAGAGTTCGCCGTTGGTCCCGGCATAGATCCAGCCGCGGGAATCTCGGGCGAAAGCGCGCACGTCGAAAGCGGCGACGCCGAAGTTCGCCTCCGTCCAACTCTCACCGCCGTCGGTGGAGCGAAAGATGCCGCCGAGCGTGCCTGCCAGAATATAATCGTCCGTGGCGAAGAGGGCTTGCACGGTGAGATTCTTGAGCCCCGTATTCACGGCCGCCCAGGTGGCGCCCCCATCGCGCGAGCGATAGATGCCTTGGCCAAATGTCCCCGCCAGAAGATCGCCCGCAGGGGTGACCGTCAGGCTCAGCACATGAGCGCCAAGGACGGCCAACGGCGTCCACGTCTCCCCACGATCATCCGAGCGAAAGACGCCGCCGCCGAAAGCTCCGGCGAAGAGCGCGCCCGTCGGGCTGATGGCCAGCGAGATGATCGTTCCACCCTCCGGTCCCTTCGTCGGCTCCCAGAACGCGAGTTGCGCGGAGGCCCTTCTTCCGCCGAGGGGAAGAAGGGCTCCCAGAATGAGCAGCACGCTGAGCGCTCTCTGTTTCGTTCGCATCATCCGCTCACCCTGTGTTGATGTCTCCCGCTAGGGAATAGAGCACGGCGCGCGCTTTGTCAAGCGGAAGCGAGGGGAAAATTCCGTGCAACATTTCGCCCCTCTTCGGGAGTCGAACCCGGTGGGATCAACAGGAGGGGGCGATGAAGGAGATTCGCATCATGTTCGTTCTCGCGGCGCTCATCGGCGCGCCTCCGATCGGGGCGGCTGATGAGGAGCGGCTCGTCCCCTGGGTGACGATCGCGCCGGACCTCTTCCCGGCCGGGGACGAGGTGCGCGCGCTCGTATGCATCGGTAACGCAAACGGGCGGGCGACGGCGTCGCTGCAACGCGGCGATGTGTGGCGCGTCACACCGGATCGCTCGCGCCTGCTGCTCGATGGCTGGATCATCCGCCTGCACGTCGTTTCAGAGCGAATGCATCCAGGGGATTGGCTCGTGCGCGTAGACACCGTGGAGAATGCGCTCGAATTCCATTATGCGGGCGAGCCGAAATTGTTTCGATCGGACGAGCGCGTGTGCGCCGAGATCATGGCGCTCACGTCAATGAGCGTCGGACTTGTGCGCGTGAGCCTCGCGGTTCCTCGCGATCCGACGCGATATGATTCGGCCCCGCCGGAGCCGGTGTTTGTGAGCGTCGTGGATTTCCCCACGGGTCCTCCTGGACCGCCCGGGCCGGCCGGGCCGGCTGGACCGCCGGGTCCTCCTGGACCGCCCGGGCCGGAGCGCGGCGTCTTCTCGGCTGAAGGAGCGCTTCCTCCAGGGGCGATCATCTTGGGGCGACCGAATGACCCGAGAATTCTCGCCTCGGGGTTTTCGGAGATCGGGCGCTCGGCCATTGAAGCGTGGTTCCCCACCTCGATGACCAACGCGCCCAGTGGACGCAGCGGTCACACAGCCATTTGGACCGGCACGGAGATGCTCGTCTGGGGCGGGAGCACACTCCTCATCGGAGGCTTCACTAACACCGGCGCGCGATATGATCCGGCCACTGACACCTGGCGGCCGATTTCGACGACCAATGCCCCGAGTCCTCGAAGCAATCACACGGCCATTTGGACCGGCACGGAGATGATCATCTGGGGCGGGATTGGACTCCTCGGCCCGCTCAACACCGGCGCGCGATATGATCCGGCCACTGACACCTGGCGGCCGATCTCGACGACCAATGCCCCGAGTCCTCGAAGCAATCACACGGCCATTTGGACCGGCACGGAGATGATCATTTGGGGCGGGAGCGACAGTCGCGGTCCTCTGAACACCGGCGCGCGATATGATCCGGCGACCGACACGTGGCGGCCGATTTCGACGACCAATGCCCCGAGTCCTCGAAGCAATCACACGGCCATCTGGACCGGCACGGAGATGATCGTCTGGGGTGGTGTTGGCAGCGGAGGTGCGCGCACGAATACGGGTGGGCGCTATGATCCACGCACTGACAGTTGGCGCCCCGTGAGCACGACAGGTGCCCCGAGCGCGCGCAGTCACCACACGGCCGTGTGGACCGGATCGGTCATGATCATCTGGGGGGGGATCAATAACATTGACTTCTTCGCCAACGGTGGCCGGTACGATCCGGCGCGTGACAGTTGGACGGCCGTGAGTACGGCGAATGCTCCCGATGGGCGGAGTCAGCACACCGCCGTCTGGACCGGCGCGGAGATGCTCGTCTGGGGCGGGACCAATCTCAACGGTGCACAAAGCTCCGGAGGCCGATACGATCCGCGCGCGAATACCTGGTCGAGCTTCACCAGCTCCAATGCCCCGAGCCCGCGCAGCGGCCATACGGCCATTTGGACCGGCGCGGAGATGATCATCTGGGGTGGGATCGGTCCGCTCAATACAGGCGGGCGTCTGGGCTTCCTCTCCTTCTACCGTAAGAGTTGAGCGCACACCTCGCCCTCCGTTCGGGGGCTTCATCAGGCGTAGGCCTGATGAGGTCCCCGTTCCCTTCTTTCAGCGGGTGGTGAGAGCGCGCCCGGTGAGATTGGACCGCGACCGTGGACTCACGTCCATTCGGTGACCCGATGGCACCTTCATGCGCGAACCGGCTTATGGTACACTCATGCCGATGATGCGGGGCGCACAGAAGGCCATTCGGCGTAGAGAGAAGACGATGGGATGGATCTTGAGGGGCATGCTCCTTATGGGATTCGGTGCGAGTGCGCTTGCCCTGGGACAAGCGACGGGTGAGCGCTCGGCGGCCGAGTATGTCGAGGAAGTGCAGCAGCTTTTGCGCGAGGCCGGTCGCGCTGATATCGGTGAGAAGGAAGCCGCGGCACTCCGGGAACGCGCCCGGGAATCGGCCCGGCAATATGCGGCGCGCTTGAGGGAGAAGGCGAAGGGGAGCGAGGAGCGGTTCCAACTCGGCTATCTCTACTACCTGGCCAGTGACGTCGAGAACATGGTGGCCGTCTTTCGCGAACTGCTGCGGGATCGGACCCTGAGCGAGGAGGATCGGCAGCGCCTGCGCCTTTACCTCATTGAGAAATATTGC
>BEHK01000129.1 GCA_002898775.1 bacterium HR08
CCCGCGCCCTCAGGTCGAAGGCTTTCGCATCGCGTATCTCCCGCAAAATGTGAAGCCGATAATCGCCTCGTTCGATGTCCTCCCCCAGGGCGTCGCCCTGCAAGAGGTCCCGCAGCAACCGATGGATCCGGGGATCCTCAGCTCCGGCCTCGATCCGGCGATCTTCGGCGTGAGCGCCAACGTCCCCCCGCGGCGCGTGTATCAGCGCGGGGCGCGCTCCTTTCAGTGGACGGCGAGCGATCCAAACGGTGATCAGCTCATCTACAGCCTCTTCTATCGGAACGTGGGTGAAGGGCAGTGGCGACCGCTCGTTCGCGATCTCACACAGACGTTCTACACACTGGATACGGAGACGCTGCCCGATGGCTGGTACGTCTTCCGACTCGTCGCGAGCGACCTCCCGTCGAACGCCCCCGAGCGCGCGCTCGAAGCGGAGCGGCTCACCGAGCCGATCCTGATTGATAACACGCCGCCGGTGATTCGCGCAACGGCGCCCCGTCTCACCGGACGTCGCGCGGAAGTGACATTCACGGCCACAGACGCGACAAGCAATATCGCGCGCGCCGAAGTCAGTGTGAACGGCGGACGCTGGCAACAGCTCCTCCCGGACGACGGCATCGCGGATTCGCCCGAGGAAGCCTTCACCGTGCGCGTCGAAGCGGAAGCACCGGGTGAGCACACGATCACCGTGCGCGTCTTCGACATGCAAGGGAATGCTGGCTCCCACAAAGTGACGGTCATCGTCCCGTGAGCGCGGCTTGCCGGGACGAGTCGCGCGCCCACGACCGCCTTTGAGCGGATGCAGAAGATCGGCGCCTGAGACCGCGCCGCTCATGTCGACCTGGACGAGCCGCCCGGGACCGATGGCGCCGACTTCACGATCTCTGCTCAGGAGCGACCCCTCCCACGCACAAAGGGGAACTTTTCCGCGCGAGTATCGTTTCATACTACAGGCCCGCGAACAGAGAGGAAAGGAGACGAAGGAATATGCCGGAGAGAACGATATGGCTCAGGCATCCCGATCGCGCGCCCTCTCATCACACTCTTCGGTCACCGGCAGGAGCGGCTGAAGCGATGAGGAGCGTGATGGCGAAGGGAGAACCAGCGCTGCGCGTTACCTCTCGTCCGATGGGCGAGAGCCTCCTGATGCGCGTCCAGGGGAAGCTCACGGCCGCGACGGTCCCCACTTTTGATTCCGCGATCGCAGCGGCCTTGTGCTCAAACGCCCGAGCTCTCGTGATAGACCTTCGCGAGGTCACGGACATAGATGCCCGAGGCGTAGGGGAATTGGTGAAAGCGCACACTCTCGGCCAAGCCCACAACCGCTCGGTCCGATTCCTCATCCGGAATGGGCGGATCGCGCACCTCATCCGATTGGCCAACTTGGATGAAGCATTGACGCTCTTGGAAGAAGCTTCCGGCCCCACGCCGCCTGACACCGGGCGGGAGCCCACAGCCCCTTGTGATCCCACCTGCGCCCCTGACGGGGAGGCGGTGATGCCTAAATCACCGCCTCCTCAGCTCGAACCTCCCCGACGGGATGAGCTTCGGTGACGTCCTGAGAGAAAGGAGCGAAGGACCGGACAGATGCCGTTCATTGCCGAGGCCGAATGAGCGCGGGGATCATCGCCCCGAGAGCCGCGAGCAGCCCCAGAGCGATCGGAGGCCAATCGGTACTACCGCGACGATCGGCCATCACGTGCGCCCCCGCCGTCGCCACAAGCGCGAGGACGATCGCCGCCAGCGCATCCCGCTCCCTCGGACGCGAGGAGAAGAGCCCGAGGACCAAGGGGACGAACAACGCCACCGAGAGTAGAGTGTAAAAGATCGAGAGCGCGGAGATGATGGAGGGCAGCACGATCGCCAGCAGAACACCTAAGACGCCGGCTGCGACGGCCGCGCGCCGGCTGATGCGCAGCAGCTCACGCTCGGACGCCTGAGGTCGGATGAACGTCCGGTACAAATCTTGCGCGAGCGATGTCGAGAGCATGAAAAGAACGGCGTCCGCGGAACTCACCTCCGCTGAGAAGATCGCCGCGAGCATAAGGCCACCCAACCAGGCCGGCAGCATCGAGACGAGCGCCGTCGGCAGCGCCAGCTCACGGTTCTCCAAAGTGGGATGCACAGCGCGAGTCGCCATGCCGATCATCACCGGAAGGAACGCGAAGAGCAAGAGGATACACGCGTTCGCGCCCACGCCGATGCGCACCGCGCGCGCCGAGCGCGCACCGTACACCTTCTGTAACAACCCCGGTGAGACGATGAACGACGGAGCCAGCATGAGGAGGTATCCGAGCGCCTCGGTCCCGCGCGCCCCCATCAGCTCGAAATATTCCGATCCGACGGCATCCTGCGCGCCAATCGCTTCGCGCATGCCCGCCCATCCGCCGGCCTGCTCCAGGACGACGGGGAGAGCGAGCGCGAAGCCACTCACTTTCACGACCACTTGCGCGACATTGACCCACGCGGCCGAGACCAACCCCCCGGCAGCGAAATAGAGGATCGTGACGATCCCGCCGAGCAGGCATCCCACCGGCTTCGAGACGCCTGCGACGACGTTCAGAATCCACGCGACGGCGATCCACTGTCCGGCCAGAATGGCGAGCGCGCCGATCCCGAGGATGACGGCGATCGTGCCGCGCACCTTGCGACCGTAGCGATATTCCAGATAATCACCGACGGTGTAGAGGTCGCGTTGCGCGGCCACCTCCCAGATCTTCGGGCCGACGATGAAAGCCAGGATCAGGCTCCCCACCCCGGCCGATCCCACCCACCACCATCCCGAGAGTCCGAAGCGGTATCCGAGCCCGGCCGCTCCGACCGTGGATCCGGCCCCGATGTTAGCCGCCAGGAGAGTCGCCAGCAGCACGCCCGATCCCAGACCGCGACGCGCGACGAAGAAATCGGCGGCCGTGCGCACCGAACGCGAGGCGAGAAGGCCGAGGAGGATGAGCCCCCCGGAGTAGAGGAGCAGCAGGAGCACGTAGCCATTCATCTGGCGTCGGAAGCGCGAAGCAGGTCGCGAGCAGCCGGATAGCCGGGCACGCTCTCGGCCTTCAGGACGGCGCGGACCACGGCCTCGGCGACGACTTCGGCCGCCAGCGCTCCGACAAGGCCGAGATCAACACCTCGCACCTGTCCCGTCGAGAGCGCGAACAGCGTATCGCCATCAAACGGCATGTGCACGGGACGAATAGCGCGGGCCAATCCGTCATGTCCCATCTGGGCGATCTTGGTCATCCCCGCTTTGTCAAACGCCGCATTCGTCGCGATGACCCCAAGGGTCGTGTTCTCCCCGGGCCGAAGCGAAGCCGGTCTCTCCCCCCGTCGCAGAAGCGCCAGGGCATCCGCCAAGTGCTTCCCATCCGGCGTGCGGACTCCAGCCAGGATACGCCCCGTCTGGGGATCAACGACATCTCCCACAGCATTCACCACCACCAGCGCCGCCACGATCACCTCGCCCACGCGCACGCTCGCCGTTCCCAATCCTCCCTTCATCGCGCGATCCAGACCAAACAACTTTCCGACAGTCGCGCCAGCCCCCGCGCCCACGTTTCCCTCTTCGACCGGCCCAGCGGAGGCATGCACACAGGCGCGATACCCCGCCTCACGGTCCGGGCGGATTCGTGGATCTCCCACCGCCAGATCGAACAGGATCGCCGCCGGCACAATCGGGACCTTCGCCACACGCGTCTCAAAACCGATGCCGCGCCCTTCAAGGTACTGCATGACGCCGGAGGCCGCATCTAATCCGAACGCGCTCCCGCCCGCGAGGACGACCGCATGTACCTTCGGCACGGTATGAATCGGATTGAGCAGATCCGTCTCCCGCGTTCCCGGAGCCGAGCCGCGTACGTCCACGCCGGCGACAGCCCCCTCTTCGGTGAGGACGACCGTGCAGCCCGTGGGGCGTTGCGAATAGGTGAAATGTCCGACTTTGATTCCCGGGACGTCCGTCAGCCCGCCCGCAGCCCCCCTCGGCTCACGCCTATCCGATCCCGGAGTTCCCGTCATCACCACCCTCCCGAAGATGCCGCAAGCCAGCAGCGAGAGCGCCCGCTGATGAAACGCCCGTCGCGTGAGTCGCTCCATCTAATGGGCCCCCTCCATTCGGAACATGCGCGCGGGAGAATCCTCCGCGTCCTCCCTCAACATCCACAGCACTGCCAGAGCGAGCACCTTACATCCGGCCACCACATCCTCCAAACGGCATTGCTCATCCGGTCGCCGAGCCCATTCGAAGCGCCCCGGACCATAGAGGAGGCACTCCCGGACGCCACTCCGCCATATGTGCGCGCAGTCGGGAACGGCAGGACCCACCACATACTCGGGAGCGCGAACGAGCACGACGCGAATCGCGCGATCCAGCGCGCGCACGAGGCGCATCTTCTTGAAGACGTCCGCAGAGGCCAAGACCGTGAGTCCACCTCGCGCGGTCACGACGTCTTCGGACAAACCCCCACTTTGAGGATCGAATCGCAGACGCTCCACACCGGAAGGCGCGGCGATGATCACCGCATCGGTTCGTTCGACCCCCACCATGCCCATATCCACGAGGTGCCCTAATCCCGCCTCGCCCCCACTCTCGCCATCGGCCGTCACGCTCACTTCGATAGCGCCATCGAAGGCGATGTGTGCGCGCCGCAATGCTTCGACGGCATAGAGGCCGGCTGCGAATCCCGCTTTCGCGCCCGCGGCTCCACGCCCGAAGATCCTCCCCTCGTGGATGATTCCGGCAAACGGTTCCACCGTCCATCCCTCGCCGACAGGGGCGACGTCCATGTGCGCGTTCACGTGAACCGTGCGTCCGGGCCCACATCGCGCGAATCGCCCCACGACGTTCACACGCGGCGCGCGCGTGCTATGAGCCGGGGACTCCGCGACCATCAGGTGGGTGACCTCATATCCGAATCCCATCAGTCGCTCGCCGATGAACGCTGCGCACTCGGCATAACGCTCGCCCGGAGGATTCACCGTCGGAATGCGAATCAGATGCGCCAAGAAGCCGAACATCTCCTCGGCCAGCTCGTCCACCTGCGTCAGGAGGCGCGCTTCCTCTGGCGTCAAAAGGGCCGAATGGCTCATCGTTCAGAACTCCGCCGCTGGCCCGAAGATCCGATGAAAGGCTTGCAAGAAGGCTTCGAGCGTCGGAGGGTCAAAAAGGACGAATCGAATCTCCCGCAGCGAACTCTCCGGGTGCTCGCGCAAGAAATCTCGAGCAGCCGTCAGCAGGATCGCCGCACAGCGATCGGCGGGGAAGCCGAAGATCCCCGCGCTGATGGCGGGAAGAGCAAGGCTGACGAATCCCCGATCGCTCGCGAGCGCGAAACTGGAGAGCGCGGCGGAACGAAGCTGCTCCTCTTCCCCCGCATGTCCGCCGCGCCAAATCGGTCCCACAGCGTGGATGACGGCCCGACACGGTAACGCGCCCGCACTTGTAATCGCGGCGCGCCCGGTCGGAACCGGACCATGCTGGCGCACCCAGGCTTCGCTCTCTTGCTGGATCACCGCCCCGCCTTTGCGCACGATCGCCGCCGCGACGCCTCCGCCATGTTGCAGATGCGAATTCGCCGCGTTGACGATCGCATCCACGCGCTCCTCGGTGATGTCCCCCTGAACGAGTCGAATCACGCGCCCGGAAGTGAGCGCGTGTTCCGCTTTCACCACATTCATCCTCCTTCCCTCCCGAGCGAACGCCCATCCGTCAGAAGACGGGCTCGGCCAACTTCTCCAAGAGGACGGCCGACGCGCGCTCCACATCCTCGTGGAGCGAATGCCCGTGCGCGTCCATCGTGACGATGGCCGGGAAATCCCTCACCCGCAGATGCCACATCGCCTCCGGGATTCCGAATTCCAGCAGGTGGACATCGAGCACTTCCTCGATGCATCGGGCGTAATACTGCGCCGCGCCGCCGATGGCGTTCAGATAGACGGCCCCATACTCCTTCATCGCGGCCAGTGTCTTCGGCCCCATGCCGCCTTTGCCGATCACGGCGCGCACGCCGTATCGGCGAATGATCTCACCCTGATAGGGCTCCTCGCGCATACTCGTGGTCGGCCCGGCCGCCGTGATGCGCCACCGCCCGTTCTCGCGCAAGGCGACCGGACCGCAGTGATAGAGGATGGCCCCCTGCAGATCCACCGGCGGCTCATGCCTGAGCAAGTGCGCATGCACGGCATCGCGCCCGGTGAAGACCTCCCCTTGGACGAGCACGACATCGCCGACCTTCAAACGGCGCACGTCCTCCTCCGAGAGCGGCGCCTGAATCGAGATCTCCTTCCCGGTCAGCGGCACGCCCTCGATGCGCCTCAATCGCTGCGGGTGCTCGTCGCGATAGAGCCAACGCGTGATCTCTCCGGTCCGCGCATCCAGGACGACACCCAATCGGCGGAAGGCCCAACAGTCGTAGGCGACCGAAACGAAGAAGCTGGCCGGCAGCCGATTGAGCGCCCCGATCTTGCATCCGATGAGCGTCACCCGCCCTCCGAATCCCATCGTCCCAATGTTGAGCGTATTCGCCGCCTTGAGGATGTACTCCTCCAACCGCGCCAGATCGGGATCCGGATTCACATCGTCGAGCGGGCGGAACAATTGGAGTTTCGCGTGATGATACCCGGACGCGCGATCTCCGCCGATGCACACGCCGATGGCTCCGGCACTACAACCCTGCCCTTGCGCCTGCCAGATGGCATGCAGGATACACTTGCGCACGCCATCCAAATTGCGATCGGCGCGCCCGAGATGCGGCAACTCGCACGGGAGCGAGTACTGCGCGTTCTGATTCTCGCACCCTCCGCCCTTGAGGATCAGTCGAACTTCGATCTCCTCGTCGTTCTCCCACTGCTCGAAGTGAATGATGGGCGTACCCGGGCCGAGATTCGTCCCGCTGTTCCTCCCCGTGAGCGGATCCACCGAATTCGGGCGCAGCTTCCCCAGGCGCGTGGCTTCGGCGATGGCGTCCTCGATCTGCCGCTTCAGGACGATTTGATTCACTCCGACGGGGACTTTGATCTCGA
>BEHK01000130.1 GCA_002898775.1 bacterium HR08
CGACAAGGCCGAGGTCCCCTTGCGTCCGGCTCGGCCTCGGAAACTCTTCAACATCGGCCTCAGCGTGATCGTCGGGCTTCTGCTCGGCATCGGTTTGGCGCTCTTCGTCGAGTATCTGGACAACACAGTGAAGTCCACCGAGGACGTGGATCGGTTGCTCGGTCTCCCGGTACTGGGACTCGTGCCGGCCCTGGAGAGCCTGGAGCGGAGGCGGTGGTCGGCGCTGCCGCGCCTTCCGCGGCGGAAGGAGGAGGAGCGGCCTATTTTGATCAGCCAGCGACACCGCTCGAGCTTCGCCGAAGCGTTTCGCACGCTGCGCACTTCGGTCTTGCTCTCTCACGCGGAGCACCCACCGCGTACGATTCTCTTCACCTCCAGCGGGCCCGGCGAGGGGAAGACGACGACGGCTGTCAACACGGCGATCTCACTCGCGCAGATGGGCGCGCGCGTATTGCTCATTGATGGGGACATGCGCAAGCCCGGCTTGCACAAGGTCTTGAACGTGAAGAACCATCCTGGGCTCTCGGCCTATTTGACGCGTCCGCTCGATCTGGAGGCCGTCATCGTCCATCAGCCGGCGGAGAACCTCTTTGTGCTCCCGGCCGGGGCGGTCCCGCCCAACCCCTCGGAGTTGCTCGGATCGGCCAAGATGCGCGAGCTGATGAAACAGGTGAGCGAGCGTTATGATTTCATCCTCTTGGATTCGCCGCCGGTCTCCACTCCAGATGCGCTCGTGCTCTCGGCGCTGGTGGATGGCGTGATCCTCATCATCCGCTGTGGGGAGACCCCGCGCGAGCTGGTGCATCGCGCGCATCAGGCGCTCTTGGATGTGAACGCGCGCATCTTCGGCGTCGTCCTCAATCGCGTGGATGTGACGCAGGATGGGTACTCGTATTACTACTACTACCGCTACTACTATGCCGGCGACCGCGAGGTCGCGGAATCCGCGGAGAGACCAGAGGCGATCGCCGAGGACCGTTCTCCCTCGGAGGGAGCGTCGTGATTGATCTGCACTGTCATGTGTTGCCGGGCGTGGACGATGGGCCGGAGACGTGGGAGGAGGCTCTCGCGCTCGGGGCTCGACTGGCGGACGAAGGGGTCACGCTCGCTGTGGCCACGCCGCACTTTTTCTGGGCGCGCTCTCCGAATCCCGATCCCATGATGATCCGGGCGCACCTGGCGCGGTTGAATCATGCGCTTCAGGGGCGGCTGCGCCTGCTGCCGGGGGCGGAGGTGCGGATCGTCCCCGAGGTGCGGGACTGGGCGGGGCGTCTCACGTCATCCTCGGCGAACGGGGATCGCGCGCTCCTTCTGGCCGGCACATCGTCGGTGCTGCTGGAGCTTCCGCCCGAGATCGTTCCTCCGGGTGTCGAGCGGCTCTTCTTCGAGTTGTTGACCGTCGGAGTTCGACCGATCCTCGCACATCCCGAACGGAATTCGGCGATCCGGCGCCGACCCGAACGACTCCGGCGCTTTGTGGAACAGGGGTGCTACATTCAGGTGGATGCCCCCTCGTTACTGGGGGATCATGGACAGGAGGCGCGACGAGCAGCGCTTCGGTGGATCGAAGCCGAACTGGTACATGTCGTCGCTTCCGATGCGCATGGTCTGCGCGCGCGCCCACCCAAGTTGCGGCGCGCGTGGGAGGAGATCGTCCGCGCGTATGGTGAGGCTGTCGCTCGTGCTCTTTTCATCGAGAATCCGAAGGCGATCGTAGAGGGCAGGGATCTCGCGTAGGTCCTGAAGCGAAGGCGCCTTTCGAGAGCGGAAGATCGCGCTCGTGCGCGAGTTCAGGTGAGTGCCGGCATGGCGAGGGCAGAGGTTCGAGAGGTCGTGTTCCGCATTCGCTGGCGGTGGGTGCGGCTGAGTGCAGGCGTCGGCGCAGCGCTCGGCGGGCTGCTCCTGCTCTGGGGATATCCCCAGGTGCAGGCGGTGCTCGTGCGCTCGAGCAGTCTGCGCGCCGAGGACGTGGAGGCGACGCTCGCTCGGGCGCCACTGCTCCCCTCCTCGACGCGCGCTCATTTGGGCGTGCGCTATCTCTATGATCCCGCGATCTTCGATCCGCCGCGCGCCCTGGAGCATCTGCGGCGCGCTGTGCGCGAGAGCCCCTTCGACTATCGCAACTGGATGCACCTCGGTCAAGGATACGAAGCCGTGGGCGATCGCGCGCGCGCGGAAGCGGCCTATCGCCAGGCCATCGCCTGGGCGCCCGAGTATTTCCTCCCGCGCTGGCTCTACGCGAATTTCCTCCTGAAGCATGGGGAGCGCGAGCGAGCGCTTGAGGCTTTCGCTCGCGCGGCCCGCGCCCATCCGGAGGCCGCCGCCAATATCGCCGAGCTGCTCCAGAATGAAGAGCGCGTCGCGCAGCTCGCCCGTCTGGTGCCCGAAGCGGACGTTCGGGCGCGCCTGTGCGCCTTCTTGCTCTCGCGGGGAGCGCTCTCGGCGGCTGTCTCTCTCTGGCGCGATCTCGATTGGAACGAGAAAGCGAAGCTGGGGCTCGCGCGCATCATGATCGCGCGTGGGATCAGCACCGAACACTATGCGCTGGCGCGCGCGCTCTGGTGCGCCCTGGGGCGGCGCCTCTCTGAGCGCGCGGCATGCTCGGATGATCTCGTCTGGAATGGAGGCTTCGAACTCGCTCCGCTTCGGGAGATGGTCCCCGCGCTCTCGCTCTCGACGTTGGGGGTGAGCGAGGAATTCGCGGTTCCCGATCGCGATTTCGATTGGCAGATCGAGAACGAAGCGGGCGTCATGACGAGGATCGCGCGCGAAGAGCCCTACCAGGGGGAGCGGGCGCTGCGAATCGAATTCACCCGGCATGAGAACGTTCGCTTCTCCGGCGTCGCGCAGTTTGTGCTTCTTCGTCCGGCGGCGACCTACGAGGTGTGTTTCGCGTACAAAGCCGAGGTGCGCGGCGATCCGCGCGTGGTCGTGGAGATCGTGGGAGCGCGCCGGGGGGTGCCTGAGGAGAACGCTGTGCTCTTCCGGTGGTCACTCCCGCGAGAGGCGGGTCGCGCTGGATGGACGCTCGTGCGCGAGGTCTTCAGGACGACGCCGGAGACTTCGCTGGCGCTTCTGCGGATCCGGCGCGTGCCGGCGGATGCGCTCGCCGATTTCGTGAAGGGGCGCCTGTGGTTCGATGCGTTCTCGATTCACCCCATCGAGGACGGCGTTCGACCGGCGGAGGGGGAGGCGCTGTGAGTCCCTGGAGGGGGATGGCGTCACCTCTTGTGGAAGACGCTGCGATCGTGAGGGCGCGGGAGGAGGGCGGCATGCCCGCGAGCCCGTCTTCGCTTCGGGAGTGGAGGCGTCTTGGGCTGATGGCTGTGGTCGCGCGCGTCTGCGATCGCGTGATCTTCGGCGGGGCACTCGCGCTGCTTCTGCTGGCTCCCTGGTTCTATGGCTCCGACCATGCGGGGGCTCTCGTGGGGCTCGGGTTCGGCGTGGGGGGACTCTGGCTGCTGTGGGTTCTGAAGATCGCCTTGGCCGGTGAAGGACGATGGGCATGGTCGTGGGCACAGATGGGGCTGTTGCTCCTACTTGGCCTCGCGCTGCTTCAGCTCATGCCTCTGCCCGTGTCCGTGGAGCGCATCCCCTCGCCCGAAGGAGGGACTCTCTCTTGGAATCGGCTCACGCGCGATCCGGCGGCGACGGCGGCGGTGACGGCGAGGCTGCTCCTCATGCTCGCGTATTTCTCCGTGCTGATGCTCGGCGCCAGCTCCGCAATGCGCCTCCGAGCGCTCGAGATGGCGCTTTTGGGAAACGGCGCGGTCTTGGCCTTTCTCGGTCTCCTGAATGCTCTCTCCGCGACAGGGCCGGTCATTTGGTCGTTCTCCCCGGGATCGCCGTCGTTCGGTCCATACGCCAATCGCGCGCATTTCTCCGCGCTGATGGAGATGATCATGCCGCTCGGACTGGCGCGCCTGTTCTCAGAGGGATGGGGTCGTCGAGGCGCCTCACTACTGCTCGTGCCCGCTCTCATCGTCATGGGGGCAGCCGTTGGCGCAGCGGCTTCGCGAGCGGGGATACTGCTCGCCGCTCTGCAGTGGGTGGTGGTGCCCTGGCTCATGTGGAGAGGGAGAGACCGGGCGCGTCTCCGCTCGACCTTTCTCCGCGTGTGTGTGCTCATGAGTCTCGCGATCGGCGTGGGGGTATGGATCGGAGGCGAGCCCCTGCGCGAGCGCGTCCTGGAGCGATTCCGCGAGGAGGCGCTCGCCGTTCGGGGCGAGATCTGGCGAGCGACGCTTCGGATGATCGCCGATCATCCCGTCTTCGGCGTCGGCCTCGGGGCTTTCGCGACCGTGTACCCGCGCTATGACGCGAGCGCTGGACTGCGGTATACGGCCGAAGCGCACAACGACTATTTGCAACTGCTGGCCGAGGCGGGGATCGTGGGCGGCCTCATCGGCGCGGCCTTTCTCAGCTTTTTGGTCCAAACCATACGACGCTCGCTCTCCCGCGGGGCGGAACCCGCGGCCGTGGGGGCGAGCGTGGGGATCCTCGCGATCCTGATTCACAGCATCGTGGACTTCGGGCTGCGGGTTCCGGCGAACGGGCTTGTTTTCCTGAGCCTGCTCGTCGTGCTCCTGCGCCTGGATCGCGGGCGATGAAGCGAACGCATCGAAGGTGCGTGAAGCAGGCCGTCGGCCTGATCGGCGGTAGCCTGTTCAGACGGGAGCCTCTCTTGTTCGGTGGCGCTGAGCCCGTGTAGGATACCCCCCTATGGCGACATATTTGGTCACGGGAGGTGCGGGGTTCATCGGGTCGCATCTGGTGGAGCGATTGGTGACGTTGGGACATCGGGTGCGCGTCCTTGATGACCTCTCCGAGGGACGGAGGGAGAACCTCGCATCGGTGTGGGATCGGATCGAATTCCTCGAAGGGGACGTGCGCGATCCGGCGCTTGTGCGCCGTGCCGTTCGGGGTGTGGAGTACGTCCTGCATCAGGCGGCGCTGCGTTCGGTCCCGCGCTCGATCGAAGACCCGGTGACGACGACGGAGGTGAACGTGCTGGGAACGGTGAATCTGTTGGAAGCAGCGCGCGAGGCGGGCGTGCGACGCGTCGTCTTCGCTTCATCCTCATCCGTGTATGGCGAGACGTCGGAGTTGCCGTTGCGGGAATCGCAGCCGCTGCGTCCGATCTCGCCGTATGCCGTCTCGAAGCTCGCGGGGGAGCACTATTGTCGGGTCTTCACGACGCTCTACGGACTGGAGACGGTGAGCCTGCGATATTTCAACGTCTTCGGACCGCGACAGGACCCGCGTTCGGAATACGCGGCGGTGATCGCGCGCTTCATCCTGGCGGCGTTGCGCGGAGAGCCGCTGGAGATTCATGGCGACGGCCATCAGTCGCGGGATTTCACCTATGTGGAGAACGTCGTGGAGGCGAACCTTCGAGCCGCGGTGCGGCCCGGCCTCGCCGGAGAGGTGTTCAACGTCGGGTGCGGGCAGCGCTATTCCGTGCTCGAGGTGAAGGCGCACTTGGAGCGGATCCTCGGCCGTCCGCTTCCGGCACGGCATACCCCGCCTCGGCCGGGTGATGTGCGCCACACGCAGGCGGACCTGAGCGAGGCCGAGCGGAAGCTCGGCTATCGCCCGCAGATCTCGTTCGAGGAGGGACTGCGCCGCACGGTGGAGTTCTTCGCCACACGCGCGCGGTGATCGGGCTCGCGCGCGTGGTGAGTTCCCTCATGTGATGTCGTCCTCCCTGAGTCGGAGAGCCGTCACCGGCGTCATCGCGATCGCCCTCGGTCAAGCGGCGGGGCTCATCTGCCAAGTCGCAGGCAGTGTGATCCTGGCGCGGAGATTGAGCCCGACCGAGTTCGGGACGTTCGCCATTGTCCTGTTCCTGATCGCGCTGACGCAGGTGCTGAGTGATTTCGGCCATGGGACAGTGCTCGTACAACGGCCTCAGGAGCCGCGAGCGGGCGAATGGCGAACGGCGTTCACCGTTCAACTGATCGGAGGAGCTTCGATGGCGCTCCTGTTGCACGCGCTCGCTCAACCCCTGGCGCGGACGTTCGATCTGGGAGCGGATTTCGTTCGCGCGCTGGCGTGGTCGCTGCCGCTGGTGATCGTGGCGCCCCTGGAGCGGATCTCCAGCGCCATGTTGGAGCGTCGGATGGCCTATGGCGCCCTCAGTGTCCTCTCGCTCGTGGGAAGCGGGCTTCAGACGACGGTGGCGGTGATCTTGGCGTGGAGCGGATTCGGCCTCTGGAGCTTAGTCGCGGGAGCGCTCGCCGCTGGCGTCGGGCGTGCGCTTGTGGGCCTGCGTATGGCCCGTTGGCCGCTCGGCTTTGGCATCGAGAGGGCGTTCCTTGGGGAAATGATGAAGCGTGGGCGGTATTGCCAACTCACAGATCTGCTCGGGTTCCTTCGCGAGCAGACGCCTCCGTTGATCGCCGGGCCGATTTTCGGACCGACTGCTGTGGGGTACCTCGTATGGGCGCGGAATCTCACGTACGTGGGCCACTATGTCTTCGCCTCCGCGTTCACGCGCGTGGGATTCTCGCTCATGGCGCGATCCACCGAGGGTTCGCCGTCTCCTTCAATCGGTCAGATCGTCGAAGGGATGGCGTCCGCTTTGACGAGCATCTTGGTGGTCCTGCTCATGCTCCTGCTGGGCTTGGCGCATCCTGTAGTGGCCGTGGTGTATACGGAGAAATGGGCGCCGGCTCTTCCAGCCCTTTATCTCTTCGGCATGCGGATGCTCGGCGGAGGTTTGCTGAGCCTCTTCGTCTTCCTGGCAAACGGGATGGGGCAGTTTCGCCTCGCGTCGAGGGCGGTTGCGACGTGGGCCGCTCTGGAGGTGGGACTGGCTGTGGTCTTGGCGCCGCGCCTGGACTTCTCTGGCATCGCCGCGGCCTCGGCTCTCGCCGTGTGGCCTCCGGCGTTCTGGCTCGCGCGACGGGTGAATGCGCTTTTGTCACAGCGCGGCGCGCGCCTGAGGCTCAGTGAGGTGG
>BEHK01000131.1 GCA_002898775.1 bacterium HR08
CTGCCCTTCGCCCTGCGCGTGCTCGCCGCACACTGAACGACGCCCTAGGGCCGGCGTTCACCCAAGCCAGGGCCTCATGGGAGGAACAGCAGGACGACGAGCGCCGCCAGGCTCAGGAACGAGCCAAAGGGCAGCGTGGGATTGCGCTCGCGCGTCAGGAGCATGAGCGCCACACCGTAGATGGAGCCCAGTAATGAGGCGAGGAAGATGGTCAGCAGCGTCTCCCCCCATCCCAAGAAGGCGCCGATCATGAGCAGCATCTTCACATCGCCGAACCCCACGCCCTCCAGGCGGCGCAGGGCATAATATCCGAGGCGCGAGAGCCAGAGCACGCCACTTCCGACCACGGCCCCCTCCAGAGCCCCGAGAGCGGAGCGCACTCCAGAGAGGGCGAAGGACGGATCGTGCAGCCCACGGAGGAGGAAGGCCCCCGCGAGCCCGATCGCAGCGGCGATCGCCACCCATTCGGGCGACCATGAGGTCTTTCGCTCAGAATCGCCGGGATGCCCGCCGGCGGCGCCTCCCCTCTCGACCCGCGCGCTCGACGCGAAATGCTCCGAACCGGCCCCGATGGCCTGACACGAGTCCTCGATGCGCGTCGTCGGGGGATCGGGCGCACGAGCGGACGGTTCGTCCGCCTGATCCAATCCTTCGAGCTTACGGCCGAGCAGTCGGTAATCCACGCGCTCCAGAATGAGGAGCAGGACGCTGCTCATCAAGATGAGCAGCGCACCCGCGCCGAGCGCGTGCTCGAAAACGACGTGTCGAAGCGCTGAGAGCGGATTGCCCGAAGGCCTCTCCACGAAGCCGCGCGCGCCGGCGATGGTCTCAGCGGGCACCAGCGCGCGCAATCCGACGGCCAGCACGAATCCCGGATAGGTGATGGCGTCCGGCAGCAGGCGATGGCGCGCGTCAATGATGGCGAGGGCGATGAGCGCGCTCACAAAGAGCGCCTCCGGCATCAGTTCCCATCCCCATCCTCGCTCCCACACGAGGAGCACGAACAGGAGGGCCGTCCCCAACTCGACGGCCGGATACTGCCACGAGATCGGACGTCGGCACGTGCGACAGCGTCCCTTCAGGAGGAGGAAACTGAGGAGCGGGATGTTGTCGCGGGGCCGAATCCGAGCACCGCAGTGCGGGCACTGCGAGCCGGGTCGAACGATGGACAGGCGGCGCGGAACGCGATAGATGAGGACGTTCAGGAAGCTGCCCACCACGAGCCCGAAGAGGAACGCCACCAGCAGAAGGAGGACCAGCGGTTCTCCCTCAGGAGCGATCCCCCACGGCCTCTCTTGCCACATACCGAAGGCATCGTGTATGGTTGCCCCTGGATTTGTCAAGCCGATGCGCATTCTTCAGGTGTGTTCAGCGATGGGAATAGGCGGCGGCGAACTTCACGTCGCCGACCTGGTGGCGGGGCTTCACGAGCGCGGACACGAGGTCCATCTGGCCGTGCGCCGCGGCAGCCCGCTGCCTGAGCGCGTGAGGGCGCAAGTGGCGGCCACGCACGTTCTGCCGCTGCGGAATTCACTGGACGGCATCTCGGCGTACCGATTGAGTCGCCTGCTGCGCGCACATGCCATTGAGATCGTCCACGCGCACCTGGGGCGCGATTATCTGCCAGCGATTCTGGCGGCCCTGTGGGCCGGAGGCGCGCGCGCGATCTTGACGCGACATCATCATCTCCCGCTCCGGCGGAACCCGGTGTATCGCGCGGCCTTGCGGCGCGCGGATCGCATCATCGCCGTCTCCGAATTCGTGCGGCGAACGCTTCTTGAACTCGGCCTGCCCGAAGCGCAGGTCGTGACCATCCCCAATTGGGTGAGACGCGAGGACCTGACGCCGCTCCCCGAGCGCTCGGAGGCGCGCGCGCGTTTGGGCCTCACGCGACCGCTGGTGATCACGACCGTGGGCCAACTCACCCCGGCTAAAGGACAGGAGGCATTCGTGCGCGCGGCCCATCGGCTCCGTCAGTGGCGCGACGATTGTGAATTCCTGATCGTCGGCGCGGCCTCGACGAAACATCGCGCGTTCGAAGCCCGACTGCGACGGCTGGTCGGCGAGCTCGACCTCCAGGCTCATGTGCACTTCCTCGGATACGTGGACGACCTGCGTTCGGTGTGGGCGGCGAGCGATCTCTTCGTCCTCCCCTCGCATGGGGAGGGCTTCTCGCTCGCGCTCGTTCAGGCCATGGCGGCTGGTGTGCCCGTCGTGGCCTTCGCTGCCGGAGGTCCCGCCGAGATCATCGTCCACGGGGAGACAGGATTTCTCATCCCTCCCGGAGACGTAGCGGCATTGGCCGATCGCGTGCGCGAGCTTCTGGAGAATCCGGCGCTCCGCGCGCGCTTGGCCCAGGCCGCGCGCGAAGCCGTCCGACGGCGTTTCGATCGGGAGCAGATCCTGCGCCAAATCGAATCTGTCTACGAAGCCGCTCTGCAACGCGCGACCTCATCGCGCGCACGCCGAAGCGGCGCGGAAGAGGAGGCGTATGGCTGAGCCGTGGCGCGAAGAACGACTCCACACGCAACGCATCTACACGGGGCGGGCTGTCGCCCTCGATGTGGATCGCATTCGTCTGCCCAACGGGCGCGAGACGACGCGCGAAATCGTGCGTCATCCCGGATCGGTCGTCATCATCCCCGTGCTCGATGAGGAGCGCGTGCTCCTGATCCGTCAGTTCCGCTACGCCGTGGGCGAAATCCTGTGGGAGTTTCCGGCCGGGACGCTCGATCGCGCGGCCGAGAGCGTGGAAGCGTGCGCGCATCGGGAGCTGGAGGAAGAGACGGGATATCGCGCGGGTCGCTTGATCCGGCTCGGGGAATTCTTCACCGCCCCCGGGTTCACCGATGAGCGCATGCACGTCTTCCAAGCCGAAGACTTGCGCCCGGCAGCGCAACAGTTGGAGAGCGACGAGCTCATCGAGGTCGTCCCGTTGACCTGGGAATCCGTGTATGAGAAAGTGCGCGCGGGCGAGATCCGCGACGGGAAGACGCTGGCAGCGCTGTCCCTTCATGCGCTCCGATGCCGTGCGTGATCTCCCGGCGGAGCGCCGCTCTGCCCTTCAAACCGAGAGCGCGATCCGTCCGCGCGCTCGCGGAGGACGCCATGAAGACCGATCGCCTGCGAGGAGGTTTGAGCATCCCCGTCCTCACGATCCTGGATGAAGGAGGGCGCCTGCTGGACTCCGATCAGCGACGCCTCCTGCGCTACCTCGTCCAATCCGGGTTCGGCGCGGATATTCTCTTCGTCCTGGGGACGACGGGCGAATGGAACCGAATCCCCATGGAGCAACGGGAACGGCTCATCGCCGTCGCCCTCGACGAGCGACGGGCGATCAACGAACATCTGCGCTGTTTGGGGCGACCCCCGATCGAAGTGTGGGTGGGGGTGACGGGGCGAACGCGCGCCGAAACGCGAGCCGGTCTGGAGCGGGCGCTGGAGCTGGGCGCGGATGCGGGGGTGATCGCCCCGCTCTCGATTGAGGACATCGGCGACGTCGTGACCTTCTTCCATCGCGAGGTGACGCCCCTCTTTGAGCGGAGAGGACGAGCGCTGCCGCTGCTCCTCTATGACAACGCGGAGATCGCCGTTCATCCCACGATCCCCCACATCCACACGCGCGATGTGAAGCGACTCAGTCGTCTCCCCTACATCTGTGGGATCAAGGTCACAGCCTCGCGCCGCGTGTTCGGCCATTACACGAAAGCGGCGCGGCATTTCAATGAGCGAGGCGCCTTCGGGATCTACGTGGGCGAGGCGATGCTCATCTTCGATCTCTTCCGGCCGACGCGTGGCCTTCTGGGAAAGCTCCGCGAGTATTGGACCCTCTACCTCCTGCATCACGCTCTGCCGATCGGCGTCGTCGCGGGTCCGGCGAATGTCTTCCCGCGCGAATGGCAGAAGGCGTGGCGCGTCTGCGCGGCGGGCGATGAGCCGCTCATGTCCCGCTATCGGTCGTTGCTCGGGGCGTTCGAGCGCCTCTGCACCTTCCGGGAGAACGGGCGGCCGGTCCTCAAGCTCATCGCCGGCATGAAACATGTGCTCTACCGGGAGGGGATCATCGCGAGCGATCACGTGGCGCCCGGCACGCCCGCTCTCACCGAGGAGCAGAAGGCGATCCTCGTCGAGGGCTACGCGCGCCTGAAGGCGCAGATTCGCGCGCAGACCGATCCGCTGTGGCACTCGCGGAGGGAGGCGGCGGAGGGAATCGCGCCGCTCATCCCGAGCGCGAACGATCGGGAGGTCGAGAGGACCACGAGGTGATGAGGAGGGCGCTATGGCCGTCATCTCCGAAGTCGAATTGCCCGGCGTCGGGCGAAAGTATGAGATCACCACCTACGAGCGCGATCGCTTCACGATCGTCATTCATCACAGCGGCATTCGCGAGATCTACATCTATCGAGGCGGCGAGTCCGATCCCCTCTTCGCCGTGGAATTGAGGGACGACGAAGCGCGACAGATCGGTTCGATCCTCGCCGGCGCTTTCTTTCGACCGAAGGCCGTGGAGAATTTGGAGGTCGTCCTTCAGGAGCTGCGCATCGAGTGGTTCCGACTCGACGCGCGCTCCCCTGCGATCGGCAAGAGCATCGGCGAGTTGGAGATTCGAAAGCGGACGGGCGTCTCCGTGATCGCTATCATTCGCGAGCCGGAGAGCGTCCCGAATCCTTCGGCCGACGAGATCCTGCGCGCCGGAGACACGATCGTCGTCCTCGGCAAGCAGGAAGGGTTCGACGCCTTTCGCCGGCTCATCGAGACGGCCGCCTGAGGTGAGCGAATACGCCCCGCGCGCACGGGGAGGGTTCGCTGGCCCAGACGGCGAAGCGAATGCGGTATGCCGGAATCCTCATTTTTGCGCGATCTCGGAGTGCTCCTGCTCTTCGGCTTCCTCGGCGCGTGGCTCGCCGTCCGCCTCGGCCAATCGGTCATCATCGGCTACATCGTGATCGGAGCGGTGCTCGGTCCCCATGCCCTCGGCGTCATCGCCGACGCCGCGCTGATGCGAGCGCTCGCGGAATTGGGCATCGTCCTGCTCATGTTCTTCCTCGGTGTCGAATTCTCCCTGGAGCGCCTCCGGCGCGTGCGCGCGGCGGTCTTGCTCATCGGCGTGGGAGAGCTCTTGGCGAACCTCTCGGTGGGCTTCCTGGTCGGATACGCGCTCGGATGGAGCCTGGTGGAACGCGCATTTCTGGCGGGGATCGTCGCCATGAGCAGCAGTGGGGTCGTCGCCAAGCTCTTGATCGAGTGGCGACGCACGGCCAATCCCGAGGCCGAAGCCCTCATGGGCATCATGATCTTCGAGGATTTCATCGCTGTGCTCTACTTGGGCGTGCTCGCGGGTCTCTCCGGCGAAGGCGCGCGCGCGTCGCCCGCCGTCGTCTCGCTGCTGAAGGCGGTCGCCTTTTACGCGCTCATTCTCGGACTCGGCGGGAAGGGCCTCGCCCGTCTTCTGACCCTCGCTCTGCGCGTGCGATCGGAGGAGTTGTTCGCCCTGTTATGGCTGGCGCTGATCGCACTGGCGGGAGTCGGCGCGTCGCTCTTCGGCCTCGCCCCAGCCGCCGGAGCGTTCTTGCTCGGCATGATCGCTCCCGCGCGCCAGAGCGATCTCGGCGAGCGAATCTACAGCCGGTTGGAATCATTCCGCGATGTCTTCCTCGCCCTGTTCTTCCTCACGTTCGGGACCATGCTGGAGGGGGAGAGCCTGCGGCGCGTCCTCCCCCTGGTGCTGCTGATCGCCCCGCTCTCCATCCTGACGGAACTGGTGATCACCTCTTCGCTCGCCTTCTTGGCCGGCTTCTCGGGGCCTGTGGCGCTGGCTATTGGTGCGGGGATGATCCCACGCGGAGAGTATGCCCTCCTCTACGCGGCATTCGGACAGCAGCTCGGACTCATCGGCTCGGACCTCTTTCAGTTCACAGGATGGTATGTCTTCGCGATGACCCTTCTGGCGCCGGCCTTCATGAAGAACGCGCGAGCGCTCTATCGCATCTTGCACCGCCTCATGCCGAGGCCGGTCGCCTTCGCCGGAACGCTCATCTCGGTCACGCTTCAGCCGATGACGATGTGGTCCGTGACGGCGAATTCCAGAGCGACGTCGCGCGCCCGGCTCGGGGCGGCTCGCCATCTCTTGCTCTGGGGAGCCTTCGTGTCGCTCTTCCTCGGCGCGCTCGCCGCGCGCTCGTTGACCGAGCGCATGCTCCTTCTCGCCATCGGGATGATGGCGCTCGCGGGCCTGTCGCGCGCCATTCGGCGCGCGCTCGAGCCGATCCGAGAGCACTTGGACCTCTCGCGCCTGCCCACGCCACGGGCCGACCCTCATTCGGTGATCGCCTACACGGCCCATGTCGCGTCGAGCGTGCCGTTGGCCGCGCTCCTCATCGCCGTGGGGTGGAATGACCTCGGTCCCTGGATGCTTCTGGGGATTCCCCTTCTCGCCCTCTTCCACTTCGGGCGGGCGTGGGCGTGGTATCGCGCATGGAGCCGGCCGATCCCCACCGCTCCCGAATCGGCCGCATCACGGGAATGACTTGGGCGCGCGCGGAATTCGCTCTATACTGATGCGGAGCGAAGGAGTCGCTGAGGAGGGAACCCATCGGCCCATGACCGCATCTCAAGGGGGGAAAGGAGGGGGACACGATGAAGGGATGGACAAGGTGCATCCTCGCCGCGACCGTGATGCTCGCGCTCAGCACGGTGAGTCTGCCCGTCCCGAGCGCGGGAGCGAGCGCATCGGTTCGACAGGATCGGGTTGGGCCTCCGCCTTCCCTGGCGGAGATCGTCGAGAAACCGTATCTGGACGTCCTCACCATTGCCGAGCAGCACTCGTTCCGCCAGAATGAGATCGACACGTTCCGCCAGCAGCTGGAGAAGGAGAAGGAGCAGAAGCTCGCGGCGCTCAAGCAGGAGATCGCGGCGCTGCGCCAGCAGATCGAGACCGCGCGTCAGAAGCTCTCGGAG
>BEHK01000132.1 GCA_002898775.1 bacterium HR08
CGTGTACGTGGATGGCTTCGTCGTGCATCGCTCGCAAAAGAGCATTGATATTGTCTCGATCAGCCGGTACGTCAAGTTCACCTTCAAGCGGCCCGTGGACTGACGATGGCCGGATGCTCTTGGCGCCGCGGGGTGCGGCTGAGGTGATCGCGCTTGGCCGGATGGCTAACGCCTCCGCGTATGCCGTTCCTTCATCTTCCGGAAGGAGACCTGTACTATCGCCGTGTGGGAACCGGATCGCCGGTGGTTCTGGTCAACGAGTGGCCGTTCTCCCATCGGTATTGGGGGCCGCTGGCGGATCGGCTCGGACGCGCCTACAGCGTCATCGGGTTTGATCCTCGGGGTCTCGGACGCAGTCGAGCCTTCCCGCCGACGGCCGCCTGCGATGTGGAAGCTCATGCCGAGGACCTGCACGAACTGATCACCGCGCTCGGACTTGGTGAAGCCCATGTGGTCGCCCATGCGCTCGGCGCGATCCCCGCGGCCTTATGCCTGCAGCTCCACCCACAGGATGTGCGCACGTTGACGATCCTCACCCCCTCACTGGTGCCGGGACGACCTCAGGTCCTGGGGAAGTATCTCACCTCCGCGCAACTGCTGCTCCTGTTGAAGAACTTGGCCGCTGTGCCACTGCTCCGCAACCTCATCTTTCGGCGATATGCGCTCGGGCGCCTCCCGAAGGCGTATCAACAGATCCTCGCCGAGGATCTCCTTCAGGTGAACGTGCGCGCGGCGTGGGAGCTGGTGCATTCGGCGACGGAAGAGATCATCTTGCGCCGATTTCTGGACGCGTTGGTCATGAGCGCGCGTCCGGTGTTGCTGGTGGCGTGTCGAAGGGACGCCTGGAAATCGGTCGAGACGGCGCGCTGGCTCTTCGAGCGCCTTCCGGCGGGAGTGTTGGTGACCATGGCCACTCCGGCTCATTTCCCCATGCTCGAGGCCCCGGAGGCCTTGAGTCGTGTGCTCGCGGAGTTTTACAGAAAGATCGGCGCGTGATACACTGATTCACGCGATGGTCGCGCGAGCGAACTTTTGAAACTCGCTCCCCCACCAGGGCGTAGTGAGAAGCGGTGGGATCGAGCGTCAGAGGGAGGCGGAGATGCCGGAGGAGAAGACATACGTGGGCGTGACACCGATTGAGACCTCCCGTCGCCTTCGGGAGATGCGGGTTTTGGTCGTCGCCGGAACGGCGAGTCGTCAGGCCGAACTCGGTCGGGTGATCGAGCGGCTCGGCTGTCAGGTGACGACGGCGGATTTCCTGCACGTGGAGGGTCTCTCCCTTGAAGGAGAAGCGTTCCATCTGGTGGTCGCCGATCTGGAGCGGGAGACCATCCCTTTGGGGGGAGCGCTCGCGCAGCTTGATCCGCGGAAGATCATCGCGCTGATTCCCGAAGCCTGGCCTGAGCACGGGATGAGGGACCTGGGGGTCGCCGTCGGTCGCTACGTGATCAAGCCGGTCCACCCGGAGGAGCTGCTGCAAGCGGTGCGCGATCGGTTGGAGATGATCGCGTTGCAGGAGGCGACGGCGCGCTTGAGCGCCGAACTGCGCGCCCGGTATCAGATCGAGGACATCATCGGCATCAGTCCGGGGGCGGAGATGCGTCGGGCGTTCGTTCGAACGTTCGCGCACGTGGCGCGTCCGCTCTTTCTCTCCGGAGAACGCGGCGTGGGCAAGCAGCGGCTCGCGCAGACGGTCCACTACAGCGGTCCCTGGGCGATGATGCCCTTCATCCTCGTGGATACGGCGCGCGTGCCGGCGAGCGCCTTGTCGGGATTGCTCTTCGGCGATGTGGGATGGATTGGCGATGAGACGCCGTCGCTCGGTCGCGGGATAACGGCGCTGTTGAGCGCGGGGACGATTTACATCACGGAGACCTCGTTCGTTCCCCTCCCGCTTCAGTACCGCCTGGCGGCGGTGATTCGAGAGCAGCAGGCAGCCGGAGGTGAGGCATCGGAGGCCCCGTCGGGGCTGCGCTTCATCTTCGGCAGTCAGTGGGCGCCGGAGCAGTTGCGGCGCAAGGGCTTGCTGGTCGACGACCTCTATCAGGTGGTCCGAGAGGCGCACCTGACGATCGAGCCCTTGCGCGCGCGTCCGGAGGACATCCCTCATTTCGTGGACTACTTCGTCGAGCGCATCTGTCAGCGACAGCAGCGGGAGCGGCGCGTCGTGACCGAAGCCGCGCTTCAGGCGCTCGCGCGCCACACGTGGCCGGAGAACGTGGACGAGCTGCAACGCGTCCTGGAGGCGGCGGTGCGGCGCACAAGCCCTCAGCCGATTGACGTCATCCACTTGCCCGAACCGATCGGGCATTCCGCTCCCCGCGTTCCTCAGATTCCCTTCCCGGAAGAAGGGATCGACTTCTACGAGGTCGTGGAGGAATTCGAGCGCCATTTGATCGCCGAGGCGCTTCGGCGAACAGGAGGGAATCAGCGGCGTGCGGCGCGACTCTTGCGCTTGAAGGAGACGACGCTGGCCGCGATGCGGAGGCGTTTGAAGGTCGAGTTCGATCGTCCGTGACGGCAGATGAGGCCTCCTTGGGACATCGCTTCGGAGACGTCGCGAGCGCCCGAGCGCGCGCTGGGAGGATTCCCGTGTCTTCTGGAGGAGCGCATCCGGCCGGATCGGCGATATGTCCGGATCGGCTTCGCGCTGACGCTCCTTCTGCATGGCTCGCTCCTCGGATATACCCTTTACGACTCCTATCGCGCGCTCTCCTCCTGGAAGAGTTGGATCGGTCTGGAGATTGTGAGCGAGCCGGGAGGCCTGCGCGGCCTTCGGCTCTCGGATCGGATCCTGCTCGGGACGCCGCTCTACTATCCTCCGGGATTGGTCTCCTCGCCGTCGGAAGAGGCCGCGCGACGTCGCGCGCAAGAGCGACGCCGGCGTGAGGAGGCGGCGCGCCGTCTGCGCGAGCACTTGAAACAGCGGGCGAAGGTGAACGAAGTGGGGGCTTCGCCGGAGCTCCCGAAGACATGGGAGGAGTTGGAGCAACGGGTCAAAGCCGAGGCCCGGAAGTTGAACATCGGACCGATCCGCGAGGCTATTGTCGAACTCTATCGCGCGAAGCAGGAGGGACGCCTTGCGTTTCAAGACATCACGGTCGCCATCTCCTTCCGCGTGCAGCCGGATGGGCAGCTGACGGAGGTCGCGCTCGTGGAGCCCTCGGGCATCCCTCAGGTGGATGCGGCGGCCTTGATGATCGTCGAGGAGGCGAGTCGGGCGCGCATCCTCGCTCCGCTCGCCATCGCGCATTCGGTGACCGTGAAGCTCATCATCGCTGAGATGACGGAGTTGCGCTTCATCGCCGCCTCACCGTCAGAGGCGGGAGCGGCGCAGCTCGTCAGCCAGCTGAACGGCTTGCTCGTGCTCGCCCGGTTGAACGCCGGCAAATTGGATCCTCAGGCGGCCGCGATCCTCTCCCGATTGAGCATCACGCAAGAGGGGCGGAACGTCATCGCGAGCGTGAAGATCCCGCGCGCCGAAGCGACCGAGATGTTGAAGAGCCGGATCGGATCCGAGGAATGACGCATCGCGTGCCGGCTCGTTCCAGTGGGAGCCGGTTCTCCCAATGAGGGAGGCGGGATGAGGACCATCATCGAGCCGTTCCGCATCAAGGTCGTCGAACCCATTCGAATGACGACGCGCCAGGAGCGCGAGGCCTATTTGCGCGAGGCCGGGTACAATCTCTTTTTGATCAAGGCCGAGCACGTCATCATTGATCTGCTGACCGATAGCGGCACGGCGGCCATGAGCTCCGAGCAGTGGGCGGCCATGATGCGGGGGGATGAGTCGTATGCGGGGAGCGCGAGCTTCTATCGGTTCGAGGCCGTCGTGCGCGACATCTTCGGGTTCAAGCACGTCATCCCCACGCATCAGGGGCGAGCGGCCGAGCGCATCCTCTTCTCGATCCTGTGCCGGCCCGGTCATGTCGTGCCGAGCAACACGCACTTCGATACGACGCGCGCGAACATCGAATACGTGGGCGCCGAGGCCGTGGACCTGCCGATCCCCGAATTCTACCAGCCCTCGGTTTATCATCCCTTCAAGGGGAATATGGACACGGAGGCCTTGCGGGCGCTGATTCGACGCGTCGGGCCGGAGCGTATCCCGCTGGTCATGCTCACGGTGACGAACAATTCCGGTGGGGGGCAGCCCGTCTCCATGGCCAATATCCGCGAGGTGAAGGCCATCTGCGCCGAATACGGGATCCCGCTCTATCTGGACGCCTGCCGCTTCGCCGAGAACGCCTACTTCATCAAGCTCCGCGAAGAGGGGTACGCGCATAAATCGGTGCGGGAGATCGCGCGCGAGATGTTCTCCTATGCCGACGGGTGCACGATGTCGGCGAAGAAGGACGGGCTGGCCAATATCGGCGGCTTCCTCTGCACCAATGACGATCGCCTGGCGCAACAGGAGAAGGACCTGCTCATCCTGACCGAGGGATTCCCCACGTACGGGGGGTTGGCCGGCCGCGATCTGGAAGCGATCGCCGTCGGATTGCAGGAGGTCCTCGACGAGGACTACTTGCAATATCGCTTCGCCTCGACGCGTTACTTGGGGCGGCACCTCACCGAGGCGGGGGTGCCGATCGTGCAGCCGCCGGGCGGTCATGCCATCTACATTGATGCCGGAGCGATGCTCCCGCATATCCCCCCGCTCCAGTATCCGGCGCAGGCGCTCGCCGTCGAACTCTATCGCGAGGCGGGCATTCGCTCGGTCGAGATCGGCTCGGTCATGTTCGGCAAGCGCGATCCGCGGACGGGGGAGGAGATCCCGGCGCCGATGGAATTGGTGCGGTTGGCAATCCCGCGTCGCGTCTACACGCAGAGCCATATTGATTACGTGATCGAGGCGATCCTGGAGGTCTACAAGCGGCGCGAGACGATTCGCGGCTATCGCCTCGTGTGGCAGGCGCCCTTCTTGCGCCATTTCACGGCGCGCTTTGAGCCCCTCTGATCATCGGGCGAAATACCCGGGGCGAGTCCGCACGCGCGCGCCCGCGCGCGCGACGCGCACTTCGACGCGCCGCCAGCTGCCGTCGCGCTCGGCGCGCGCCGGCGTATACGCGAGGCTGTAGATCGTCCGCAGGTCCGCGGCGATCTGCTCATAGACGCCCTCCAGCTGACTCACGTGGCGAACGCGATAAAAGCGTCCTCCCGAGAGATCGGCCAACTGGCGCAAGTGCTCCTCCGCCACGCGCGTGGCGGCGCGCACTTGCTCGCGCCCAGATTCATGCAGTGTGGCCGCCAGCTCCGCTTCATTCTCGAACATGATCGGATAGATCAGCGCATCGGATTGCAAGACGCCGAGGATCAGGTCTTGGAATCTGAGGAAGGAGCCGGGACGTCGCAAGGGGTCATTCCACAGCGGTGTGCCTTGATAGGCGAAGGAGCTGTCGCGCCCATCGGTGAGGACGACGAGGGCATTGCGCTGGCCGCGAACCGGACCGAGCACTTCCGCAAGCGCATAGCCGATGGCGTCATAGAGCGCCGTGCTCCCCATAGGGGGGACGACGTGCTCCAGAGCGCGCCGGACCTGATCGCGATCCGGCGTGAGCGGCGCGACGACCTCCACATCGCGCGCGAAGAGCAGCAGGGCGATCCGATCCTCCGGACGCATCACCTCGAGGAAGCGGAGCGCGACCTCTCGGATCGCCTCCCGTTGCCCCCGCGTGCTCCCACTCACGTCCACCAAGAGCACGAGGTTGAAGGGGCTCGTCTCCACGGCGAAATGGCGAATCTCCTGAGGGACCCCATCCTCCCAGACCGTGAAGTCCGCGGCTGTGAGCCCGCTGAGGACTTTGCCCTCGGCGTCGGTGACGCTCAGCAGGAGATTCACCAGTGGCGCTTCCAATCGGATGGCCTCTTCCTCCTCACCTGAGGTCATCGGCCAAGCGACCGGCCCCTCCGCCTCGACCACCTGCGCGAGCCGTGGCTCTAGGGTGCGCAACGCGGCTCCCAGGATGCTCTGCCGATTCCTGGCCAGAGCACGCGCGGCGCGCGTCATCGGCTGCGGGGGCAACATACCGATGATGATGCGGCCCGGCGCCGTCGGCGGTCCAAGCTCCACCCATCCGTTGAGGGTGCGCACGTGGACGGAGAGCTGACCCGGGCCGATCTTCCCCGCCAGGACAGCCGGAGGAGGCGCCGCGCTCGGCGCGGACGAGCGCGGGAGTATGGGGGTCGTCACGCGCGGGAGTGCCGGTCCGGCATAGCGCACATACCCCTCCGTCCACACCAACTCGGCCTTGAGGTCCTCGGTAGGAATGCCCAGGATGACATCTCCGCTCACCGTCTCCACGCGCACCTGGCGAGGTCGGCCGTGCACCTGCACGGTTCCCTCCTCCGTTCTCGCTTCCAGCCGTAGGCCCGTTGGGACCGTCAGATAGACATCGAGCGTCTGATCCTCATTTCGGGTCGCGCAGCGGAGGCTCGCGCGATCCGCGCCTATTTTGAGGCGCACCATCTCCTCGGCGATCGGGAAATTGCTCTCGATGCGGAGGAAGATCCGGTCGCGAGGACCCTCGCGAATGAGGATTCGTCCATGCGGATTCTCGACCTTGAGTTCACCGATCGGCGGGAGCCGCTTCTCGAGGATGGCCACGCGGGGAATAGGCGCTTGGGTGGCCGCACCCCCTTCTGCCGGCGTCGCGCCGAAAGACGACAAAACCCCTTGATGCCGCAAGAGTCCCGCGATGAGCCACGCGCTGAGGATGACTCGTCGTGCGATGACCGCTCGTCCTCCCGGCCCCCGAACCGCCGCGCTCACGGCTGGCTCACCGGGGCATAATAGCCGCGTCGAGCATGCACCTTGAATTTCTTGCCCCCATCGCGAGCGACCTCGATCTTAATGCGCCGCCACTTCCCATCGCGGCTCGTGTTCGTGGAGATGTACCCGATGTTATACTGCTGGCGCAGTTCGCGCGCG